>JBMNVL010000038.1:0-16778 GCA_050946775.1 Acutalibacteraceae bacterium | reverse complement strand
GAATCCGCCGCCGCTCCAATCGGCGCCGGTGCGGGTCTCGACCAGCCCGGCCGCCACGTGTTGAGCCGTTACCACGTTTTCCAGCTCGATGCGGATGCTTTCGCCCTCCGCCAGGATGCCGCCGGGCAGTATCCCGCCCAGTAGCACCGCCACGCACAGCAGCGCCGACAAAATCCTTTTGCACATACGCATACGGTTGACCTCCTTATTCGTTTTTATATGTTTACTTAAATATATACTCAATTAGGGAAATTGTCAAGTGAGTATATATCGGGTAATCTATATAGGAAGGGAGGATGGTTGCCATGCAGATGCGTTTGCGATTGGACAAGTATCTGGACGAGCACAGGATCAGCCGGTACGAGCTGGCCAAGCGCACCGGGATTCAGTATCCCATCGTGGATCACTACTACAAAAACACGGTGCAGCGGTACGACCGGTATATCCTCGCCAAATTCTGCACCGCGCTGTCCTGCGAGATCGACGATATTTTGGAATTATACGAGTAAACCCGTCCGGAACACCGGGCGGGTTTTTCTTTGGATATGCGCCGTCGGGTTGTGCGGTAAAGATCCTTCGCTTCGCTCAGGATGACAACGCGGTTAGGAATACTGTCATTCTGGACAACATTTTTGACCGCGCCCGGTGGGCGATACAGGGAGGGAGAGAAGGGCACACCGCTGATCTCGTTATCTCTCCCTCAGTCTCGCTTCGCTCGACAGCTCCCTCGTCTGAGGGAGCCATATTTGCTCGCCGCCGGTTTGCGGCTTTTGCCGGCGGTTTTCGTTGACGAAAGACAGCGGGGATGGTATACTGTAAACAATTCAGTTTTGGAGGAAACGGGTATGCGCAACAGTTTGGTCACCATCCCCATCGACGAGGTGTTCCAGCCCCGGGAGGGATGTCCGCTCTGCCGCCTGCGGGACACGCTGGAAGCCCGCACGGTAGAATACATCACCGGCGCCGCCATGATGGAGCCGGATATCCGCATCCAGACCAACAAGGAGGGCTTTTGCCACCGTCACTATCGGCAGATGCTCGCCCGGCGCAACCGGCTGAGCGTGGCGCTGATGCTGGAAAGCCATCTCGACGAATTGGATAAACAGGTCTTCAGCGGTCTGCCGCTGATCGGCAAAAGCGGCGCCAAGCAGGGAGTGTCGGCCGGAAAAGCCGCCGAAAGCTGTTTTATCTGCCACCAGGTGGACGACACCATGCGCAAAATGCTGGCCACCGTCTGCCGCACCTGGGAGGAGCAAAAGGCTTTCCGCGATCTCTTTCGGGAGCAGGAGGGGCTGTGTCTTCCTCATTTTGCCGCGCTGGCGGAAACGGCCGAGCAAATGAGCAAAAAAAGCCGGGACGATTTCGTCAAGGCCGCGTCGGAGCTTTGCCGCGGCGCCCTGACCGCCCTGCGGCAGGACGTGTCCCATTTTTGCAAGATGTTCGACTACCGCAACTCCGGCGAGGACGCCGACTGGGGCAACAGCAAGGACGCCATCGAGCGCGCCGTCCGCTTTCTCACCACCCGCGAGCTGCCGTAAAAATTCGTTTGGACCCCTTCGTTTGTATGACGAAGGGGTCTGTTCTTTGTTCGTAAAGGAGGATAAACCATCGGTATCAAAAAAACGGTTGAAAACTGGAAAAAAATGGCTTTTCCACCGGCCGAACCGATGTTTTTCGTCGAAAACAGGCGGGTTTTTCACATTTTCCACCGGGTTTTCCACTTCGGGCAGTCGGAAAGTTGATTAACAAATAGTATATTTTTCTATTTTTGACCTCGCGCGGAATACTTTTTTTCATCGCCGGGCAGACTGTCGTCAAATCCGTTTTGCATACGGTCAAAAAAGGAGATGACAAGATGATCAAAGGGATCAACCGACAAATGATCGAAGTGACCGACACCGGCAGTCCCTACTTTGAGCGGGCGCTGCTGGTGGTGCGTCCCGCCTGCGCCGATCGATCCGACGAGCAGCTGCGCCGGGAAGCGCACCGGCTGCTCAAGGCCGCCGGCGGATACAGCGGGATCAAGCGGATGCGGCGCCGGCGGCAGCTTTGCGGCGCGGCGTTGAGCGCCGCCGGAGGGCTTTTGGGGCTGTTGGTCGGGCTGGCGATCCACGGGATCTAAAAAGCACTTGACAACGACCGCCAAATGCGGTACAAATAAGAGGAGAACCGGGCGCGCCGCGTCCGAAAGAAAGGAACGAGATCCAATGAAATACGTTTGCACCGTGTGCGGTTACGAGTACGACGAGGCGCTCGGCGATCCCGACAACGGCATCGCGGCCGGCACCAAATGGGAAGATCTGCCCGAGGATTTTGTCTGCCCGCTGTGCGGCGTCGGCAAAGAGGATTTCGAGCAGGCGTAAAAAACGCGAACGCGCCGGTATGCGTACCGGCGTGTTTTGTTGAGGAGGAAAAACGATGAAGCTCGGCGTATTGACGGTGCCGCTGTACGACCGTCCGTTGGAGGAAGCCCTGAAATGGCTGCACGAGCGCGGGGTGCAGGCGGTGGAGCTGGGCGCCGGCGGCTCGCCCGGCAAAGGGCATCTCGACCCGGCGGAGTATCTCGGCCATCCCGAGAGGATCGAAGAACTGAAGGCGCTGCTGGCGCGTTACGACATAACGGTGGCGGCGCTGTCCTGCCACGGCAATCCGGTGCATCCCAATCCCGACGTCGCCGCGCGGGATCACCGAGATTTTGAGCAGACGGTGCTAATGGCCGAACAGTTGGGCGTGGACACGGTGGTCACTTTTTCGGGATGTCCCGGCGGATCGGCCGCGGACAAAACTCCCAA
Source organism: Acutalibacteraceae bacterium (assembly GCA_050946775.1). Lineage (GTDB taxonomy): Bacteria > Bacillota > Clostridia > Oscillospirales > Acutalibacteraceae > UMGS1474. The sequence continues at coordinate 13,986 of JBMNVL010000038.1, read as the reverse complement.
CTGGGTCACCTGCGCCTGGCCGGACGATTTTCAGCGGATCCTGCAATATCAGTGGGACGAGGTGCTGATCCCCTACTGGAAAAAAGCGGCGGCCTTTGCCGCCGATCACGGCGTGACCCGCATCGCGCTGGAGATGCACCCCGGCTTTTGCGTGTACAACACCGTGACCCTGCTGCGGCTGCGGGACGCCGTGGGCGACGCGATCGGCGCCAATCTCGACCCCAGCCATTTGATCTGGCAGGGCACCGACCCCGCCGAGGCGGCGCGGACGCTGGGCGACGCCATCTATCACGTCCACGCCAAGGACACCTACGTAGATATGACCAACGTCCGCCAGATGGGCGTGCTTTCGGCGACGCCCTACGGCGATATTCTCCACCGGCCGTGGACCTTCCGCACCGTCGGCTACGGGCTGGACGAGTCGGCCTGGAAAGCGTTTGTGTCCATGCTGCGGCTGGTGGGATACGACCGGACGGTCTCCATCGAGCACGAGGACGCGCTGATGAGCGTTGAGGACGGCTTGGATAAGGCCATCGCCTTTTTGCGGCGGATCATGGCCAAGCCCCTGAACGCCCAGGCGTGGTGGTAAAAAAACGTGAAAACGCCCGCATTCCCCCAAGGGAATGCGGGCGTTGTTCGTTATGAGGCGGCGGTGGGAGCGGGGACGGTTTTGGTGGGATCGACGGCGACGCCCGCCGTGGTAGTCGCCGTGACGGCGGGAGCGGTGGTGGCCAGTCCCTTGCCGGTCATCGCCTGCACCCGGCGCAGCGCCTGGCGCAGCGGCAGATCGTCCTGCGGCGCCGTCAGCGCCAACTGCCCGATCAAGCGCGCCTGTTCATCCGGCTGGATGCCGACGCCCTCGATCGCGCCGCCCTTGATGAGCTGCCGCTCGGCCACCGACAGGCGGATCATCGCCCCGTCGGCGCCGCCGAAATCCTCTTGGATCCAGCCCTTGCCGGCGGTCACGTCCCCGACGACGGCGGCTTTTTCCAGCTCCCGCAAAACCCCGGCAAACAACTCCGCCTCACCGGCGGTATCGGCGTCGGTCAACACCACCGCCGGGTAGATCAGGGCGTGGTCGCTTTCGGAGGACAGATACACGCTTTTGCCGGAACGGTCCACCTGCCGGGCGTAGGCGCCGGCCGGTGCCAGATAGTCGAGCAGCTCCTCGACGGCCTCCGGCGTGCCTTCCCGGCATCCCCGCACGTCGAAAATGAACCGGTCGGCGCCCTCCTGCTCCAGCCGTTCATACGCCTGCCGGAACTGGACGGGCGTATTCGACTGGATGGCGTACAGCCGGATATAGCCGACGTTCTCCCCCATCATCTGCCCGGCGGCGTTGACCGTCTCAAAGGTGCTGGTGGAGATCTCAAACGCCAGCGTTTGCCCCTGACGGGACACGCTGAGCAGCACCTTGGACGCCTGCGCCAGGGTGCGGCTGACCGAGGCGAAATCCGATGCCGACACCTCGCTGCCGTTGACCGCGGTTACGATATCGCCCCATTGAAGTCCCGCCTTGTCGGCGGTGGAATCGGCGTGTACCCGCGCCACGGTGATCCTTCCGGCGGGCGAAAGCGCCACCTCCAGCCCGAAGCCGGTCTGCTGACCCTTTTGGGCATCCTGCGAAAGGCGATAGGCTTCCGCCGGCAGATAAGCCGCGTAAGGATCGCCGGTCCCTTTAACGTAGCCCTCGCCCAGCGCCTGGCGCAGCTTTTCCTCGTCGACGGTGCCGATATAGTGATACCGCACCGTCTTGTCCATATCGGTCAGATACCCCTGCATGGTCTGGCGCTGGGTCACGTCGCTGACGGTGGTGTTGAAATAACGGATGGCGATCAGCATGGTGACCGATACCGTCAGCGCCATCGCCAGGATCACGGCGGTGATCAGCGCGCCGACCGACACTTTTTTATGCATAGCGGTTCTCCTTTGCGTCTTACTTTCATCAGCCCGCGGACAGAGCGTCTCCCGCAAAACCACGACCGTCCGGCCGGTATGAAAAATCCCTGCCGAGGCAGGGATTTTTTTACATACTCAAATACCCGTTGGCAAAGGGATCCACCGCCGAGCCGTTGAGCCGCACCTCGAAGTGCAGGTGCGGTCCGGTGACGTCGCCGGTGTTGCCGGCCGCCGCGATCACCGTTTCCCCGGCCGTGACCTCCTGCCCCACGTAAGCGTAAACCTGCGAGCAGTGGGCGTACAGGGTGGTAACGTGGTTGCCGTAGGCGTCCAGCCCGTGGTCGATGATGACGCAGTACCCGTAGCCCCAGGAAATTCCCGAGCCCCACGAGTCGCTGTTGTTGACGTAGATCACCTGGCCGTCGGCCGCCGCCACGATGTTTTGCCCGTAGACCGGCACCGGGCCGTTGGCGATATCGATCCCCCGGTGCACCGTGCCCCAGCGATAACCGTAGCCGGAGGAGATGTTGTGCACCGCCGGCACCGGCCAGGCCATCAGCCCGCCGCCGTAGGACCCGCCGTAGGATCCGCCGCCGCCGCCGTTATTGGCCGCCGCGGCCGCCGCGGCCGCCTGACGCCGCAGGAAATCCTGCAGATCGGCTTCGACCGCCTCCCGCTGCGCCTGGTTTTCGCTCAGCTGGCCCTTGTAGTCGGCGATGCTGTTGCGCAGCTGCTGCGCCACGCTGTTGGCCTGGGCGTAAAGATCGTCCAGCTCGGCCTTTTTGGCGTCCGCCTTGGCCTTGACCGACGCCACCTCGGCGCGGTCCTTTTCGATGGCCGCCTTCTCCTCCACGATCTTCTGCTTTTCCTTTTGGATCTGCTGGATCTCATTTTCCAGCGCGTCCATCAGCTCCTGATCGTTTTCGGCGATGCGCTGCATCATCTTGGATTTGATGAGATAATCGGTGTACTCGGCGGTGTCCAGCAGCATCTGCAAAATGGACATATTGCCGCTTTTGGAGATCGCCCGCAGGCGCTCCTGCAGCTTGGCGAAATCGTCCTTGATCTCCTTTTCCCGCTTGTCAATGGCGGTCTCCTTGGCCTCGATGGCGGTCTCTTTTTCATAGATGCGGGCGTCGATCGCGTCGATCTGGTTGGACAGCACCGTGATTTGACTGACCTGCACCTCGATTTTTTCGTTGATGGCGTCCAGCACCTCCTGCTGGGCGTCGAGATCGTCCTTTTTGGCGGCGATCTGGGCGTTGAGCCGCTCTTCCTCCGCTTCCAGCTCGGACAACTGGGCACGGTAGGATGACTCGTCCTCCGCCAGCGACGAGGGCAGCCATTGCGAGGGCGCCATCGCCAGCAGCGCCGCGGCGCAGATCAGCGCCGTCAGCCGGGTGGAGCGTTTGATCCTTTTATTCATCCGCCATGCCTCCGTCCCGTTTGAGATACCGACCCATCGAGATGGCGCTGCCCAGCATACCGGTCAGCACGCCGGCGACCAGGAAGCCGACCAGCATCTGCCACCACACGTCGGTGAACGCGATCAATCCAAATACCCCGGCAAAGGAGAACATCCCCGCCAGACGGGTATACAGATAATAGATAATCCCATAAGCCAGTCCACCCGACGCCAGGCCGAGGATCATGCCCTCGATCACGAAGGGGAAACGGATGAACCGGTTGGTGGCGCCGACCGATTTCATAATGTAGATCTCCAGCCGCCGGCTGTAAACCGTCAGCTTGATGGTGTTGGAAATGATGAACAGCGCCACCAGCAGCAGCACCCCGATGATCCATCCCGCCACCGACAGCACAATGCCGCGCACCTTGGTCAGCGTCTGGGCGATCGACTGATTGGAGGAGATATCGTCGATATGCTCCACCTGCCTGATCCGCTGAAGGGTCGGCTCGAACTGCTCCAGATCGTCAAAGGTCACCACGAAGAGATCCAGCATGGGGTTGGCGTCGCCCTGCATCTCCTCGAAGGTCGCCTTGGGAATGTCGTTTTTGTAGTTTTGCAGCGTTTCGTCCTTGGAAACGTATTTCACGCTGCGGACGTTCTGAATCCCCTCCAGCTGCTTTTGCATGGCGGTCAGCTGGTCAGCGGTGGTTTTTTCCTCGGCGAAGACCACCACCACGTTTTGCTCGTAGACCTGCTTGAAGGCGTTGTTGATGTTTTCATACACCAGGTAAGCGCCGCCGGTCAGCAGCAGGCAGGAGATCAGCACCAGAATCGAAGCGAAGGACATAAACCGGTTCTGCCAGATGTTGCGAAAGCCTTCCCGCAGCAGATACCGCATACTACTCAGCCGCATGACGCTCGCCTCCTTCCGGCTGCTCAATGGGATCGAGCATCATCATCGGCTCGTCCAAAGCCGGTTTTTCCTCGGCCGGTTCGTCCCCGACCGGCTCGTCCAAGGCCGGCTCGGTCATCGGCTTGATCCCCGGCTCCTCCGGCTCATTCGCCGATACGGGCGCCGTACCGCCGGCGTACAGGCTGTCCGACACCACCTCGCCGTCCCGGATCTCGATGACCCGGTGCTGGCGGAAGGCGTGGACCAGCTCGTGCTCGTGGGTGACCATCAGCACGGTGGTGCCCCGGCGGTTGATCTCGGTAAGCAACTCGACGATCTCCATTGACATTTCGGGGTCGATATTGCCGGTCGGCTCGTCGGCGATGATCATCGAGGGATTGTTGACCAGCGCCCGGGCCAGACCGACCCGCTGCTGCTCGCCGCCCGACAGCTCCTGCGGGAAGGAACGGGCCTTGTCCTGCAGCCCGACCAGCCCGAGGATATAGGGCACCCGTTTGCGCACCTCCCGTTGGGAGGCGCCGATGACCCGCATGGCGAACGCCACGTTGTCAAACACCGTCATATTGTTGATCAGCCGGAAATCCTGGAACACGATCCCCATGGTGCGGCGCAGATAGGGGATCTTGCCCCGGCGCAGCCGGCGCAGCTTGAAGCCGTTGACGATCACCTCGCCGGCGTTGGCGCGTTCCTCCCGCATGATCAGCTTCAAAAAGGTACTTTTGCCCGATCCCGACGCGCCGACGATAAAGACGAATTCGCCCTTGTCGATGTGGATATTCACGTCCTTGAGCGCCTTGGTGCCGTTGTCATAGGTTTTGTGGACACCCTTGAACTCTATCAAAAAAGGACACCTCCTGCGAGGGATGCGTTCCCTCTTGCTTTTTTCGTCCCGTTGTTTGCCATTCCATCATACCACCCGGCCGGTCCCCGCGCAAGCGGAAAAACCTGCCGGCCAAACACAAGCGACAAGCGCCGACCGGCGCCAAAGCCGGCCGGCGATCTTTCGCTGCCGTGTTCCATTATACCCGATCAAAGCCGGGAAAAAATGAACGGTTTGTAAGTTTTTCGCAAAATCCGCGATCAATACTTGACCGGATTGGCCATCAGATACTTCTTGACCATCAGCGCCACCTTGAAGACGATGGCGTCGTCGAACTCCCGCAGATCCAGACCGGTCAGCCGTTTGATCTTCTCCAGACGGTAGACCAGGGTGTTGCGGTGGACGAACAGCTTGCGGGAGGTTTCCGACACGTTGAGGTTGTTCTCGAAGAACCGCTGGATGGTGAACAGGGTCTCCTGATCCAGCGAATCGATCGAGCCGCGCTTGAAGACCTCCTTGAGGAACATCTCGCACAGGGTGGTCGGCAGCTGATAGATCAGCCGGGCGATGCCCAGATTGTCGTAGCTGACGATGGTCTTTTCGGTGTCGAACACCTTGCCGACCTCCAGCGCCACCTGCGCCTCCTTGAAGGAACGGGCCAGATCCTTGATCCCCTCGACCACGGTGCCGATGCCGACGGTGGCCTGGGTATAAAACTCGCTGCTGAGAGTATCGACGATGGAGCGGGCCAGTTTTTCCAGATCCTTGGGATCGATCCCGGCGCGCACCTCCTTGACCAGCGCGATGTCCGATTCGTTGATATTGACGACGAAATCCTTTGCCTTTTCGGGGAAGAGATTTTGCACCACGTCGAACGCCGAAACCTCGGCGCGCGCGCCGATGCGGATCAGCAGCACCACCCGGCTGACGTCGTTGTTGAAGCGCAGCTCGCGGGCCTTGAGATAGATATCGCCCGGCAGGATGTTGTCGAGAATGACGTTTTTGACAAAGTTACCCCGGTCAAATTTTTCGTCGTGATACTGCTTGATGCTCGACAGCGCCACCGCCAGCATGGCCGCGTATTTGGCGGCCTGCTCGTCGTCGCCCTCCACGAACAGCACGTTTTCGCTGACCGGGCGGGAGCCAAAGGCTTTGTAGGTGTACCCGTCGACGGCCAGCGTGTCGGTGGAAGAAAACACGTCCTCACCCAACTGCGCGCAAGGCTCGCCGATACGGCCCAGATCGCTGCACGCGACGATGGTCAGCGTCTCGTCGATCACGCCGATGGTGCGATCGATCGCCTCTTTCATCTGGTGCACGACCCCCTGGAACATACGGTTCGACATATCCTAACCCCTTCTTTCGGCAAGATTCCGGTTCTGTTTGCGGAACGGCCGCGCCGCTCCCGACCCGCATGACCGGGTCACGATCGGGAAATCCTTGTACCATTGTACACAATTGAGAAAACTTTTGCAAGTATTAAGACGAAAAAAGTGGGCATTTCTCGTTGAAAATAACCAAATTTTACATTTTTATTACAAATTTGCCGCGAATCCTATGCGACTCGGGCATGAAAAAGCCGCCCCGAAGGGCGGCTTTTGCGAAGCGTGATCGATCGACCGCGATCAATGGCAGATGGCCTGCTCGGTCTCCTTGTCGAAGAGATGGATGCGGTCGCTGTCCAGCACGATCTCGATGGTATCGCCGGGACGGGCGGTGGAGGTGGGCTCGACGCGGGCGGTCAGGCTGATCCCCTCGACCACCAGATACAGGAAGGTCTCGGCGCCCATCATCTCGGTAACTTCCACGTCGGCGTTGATCTTGGCGTCGGCAAATTTCTCCAGATACCGGGGCTCGTCGTGTACGTCCTCGGGACGGATGCCCATCAGCACCTCTTTGTCGACGTACTCGTCCAGCACGTTCTTCTCGTTTTTATACTCCGGCAGCGGAATCTGATATTTGACGCCGCGTTTGGTCTTGGTATCCTCCGACCCGAACTCGACGCAGAACACGCCGTCCTTCTTGATCAGCTTGCAGTCGACGAAGTTCATCTGCGGGCTGCCGATAAAGCCGGCGACGAAGGTGTTGCAGGGATAGGAATACAGATTTTGAGGGCTGTCGACCTGCTGGATGAAGCCGTCCTTCATAACGACGATACGGTCGCCCATGGTCATAGCCTCGGTCTGGTCGTGGGTAACGTAGATAAAGGTGGTGCCCAGCTTCTGGTGCAGCTTGGACAGCTCGGTGCGCATCTGGGCGCGCAGCTTGGCGTCCAGGTTGGACAGCGGCTCGTCCAGCAGGAAGACTTTGGGCTCGCGCACGATGGCGCGGCCCAGCGCCACACGCTGACGCTGACCGCCGGACAGCGCCTTGGGCTTGCGGTCCAGCAGGTGGGCGATATCGAGGATGCGGGCGGCCTCTTCCACCCGGCGCTTGATCTCGTCCTTGGCGACCTTGCGCAGCTTCAGGCCGAAGGCCATGTTCTCGAACACCGTCATATGCGGATACAGCGCGTAGTTCTGGAACACCATGGCGATATCGCGGTCCTTGGGAGCGACATCGTTGACCAGCTTGTCGCCGATGTACAGCTCGCCGTCGGAGATCTCCTCCAGACCGGCGATCATCCGCAGGGTGGTGGATTTGCCGCAGCCGGACGGGCCGACCAGGATGATGAATTCTTTATCCTTTATCTCCAGATTGAAATCGGAGACCGCGGTCACACCGCCGGGATATTTCTTGTAAATGCTTTTCAGCGACACACTTGCCATGAATAGTACCTCCCAGTTATTAACAGACCATGGATAAACCATCCCTATTTTGGTCTTAGCATACTATACCATTTTTTTCGACGTTTGACCATACCCTTTATGAACAAACTTTTTTCCATTCTTTTAGGAATTTTAGATAATGGCAACATTCACAAATTTTCTCCACGTTTTTCCCATATCCGCGCGATTTCCGCCTCCTGAAGTCGACGGGATTCCCCTTCCTTCAGCGTTGAATCGAGCTTCAAACCGCCGATCGCCGTTCGCTGCAACCACAATACCTTGCGGTCAAAGGCGGCACACATACGCTTTATCTGGTGGTATTTCCCCTCGGCGATCCGGATTTCCACCATCGTGGGGTCGTCGTCGGACAGAATTTGACATTTTGCCGACAAGCACCGCGTTTCGCCGTCCAAACGTAAGCCATTTGCAAAAGCGGCGATCATCTCCCCGGTCGGCGGCGCGTCCAGCCGGGCGCGGTAGGTTTTCACCACGTGGTGACGGGGCGACAGCATCCGGTGGGCGAGATCGCCGTCGTCGGTGATCAGGGTGAACCCGACGGTATCCTTATCCAGCCGGCCGGCGGGAAACAGTCCCGGGCGGCGCCACTCGCCGGGCAGCAGATCCAGCACCGTCGGCTGCCTGGGATCCCGGCTGACGCACAGACACCCGGCCGGCTTGTTGAGCATGACGTACAGATGCTCGGCGTACGCCAGCGGCCTGCCGTCCACCGCCAGGCAAACGGCGGCGGGATCGACCTTGCGCGCGGGATCGCGGCAGACGTCGCCGTCCACCGTCAACCGTCCCCGGCGGATCAGCCGCTGGGCGTCGGCACGGCTGCCGACGCCTTGGGACACCAGTATTTTGTCCAGTCGCTGGAGCATGGATTTCACGTCCTTTTCGGTCCACCGTCAGCCCACCGCGGTCAAAGCCCGCATAAAGCCGCCCTCTTCCAAAGCGGCGACGTCCCCGGCCACGATGGTGTCCCGGTATTCGTACAAATGCGCCTCGGCCGGTTGGCCGGAGGGATCGTTTTCCACGGGATAGGTCCAGCATTTCAGCCGTTTGCCCCGGTAGGGCGTCAGATCCATCCCGGCGGTCTGCTGCAGATCGTTGTAGGACAGGGCGGCGTCGTCCAAATCCTCGGGGATCCGCACCTCCCGCACCGCCGTGTGGGGCGGCGTGACGGTATAGCCCAGCGAGCGCAGAAACGCCACCCGCTTTTGCTCGCTGCCGCCCGGGACGGCGGCCGTCGCCTTGGCCGACGGCCGCACCGCGGCGAGGATCAGCGCGGCCAGCACCGCCACGCAGAAGATCAGCGTCAGGATCTGCCGGCGGGACATCTTCAGAGAAACTACGAACATAAACACCGCTCCTTTGCGCTTGCGTTCAGTTTACCCTATGCAAAGAAGCGGCGTATTATACTTTGATTTTTCAGCTTACGTCCAGGAGAAGTCCTGTTCCCACCGGCGGGGACGCTCCATCAGCCGGCGGACCGCTTCCTCGGCGGCCAGCCCCTGATAGCAGATGTGATAACATTCCTCGATGATGGGCAGCTCCACCTTGTAGCGCTGGCCCAGCCGCCAGGCGGCCTCGGAGGCGAGATAGCCCTCCACCGTGCCCACCTGCGCCACGGCCTCCGCCGCCGAAAAGCCCTGTCCGATCAGGATCCCGGCCCGGCGGTTGCGGGAATGCATACTGTTGCAGGTGACCATCAGATCGCCCAGTCCCGACAGGCCGGCGAAGGTATCCGCCTGCGCGCCCATGGCCGCGCCCAGGCGGGCCATTTCGGCCAGGCCCCGGGTGACCAGTGCCGCTTTGGTGTTGTCCCCTTGCCGCATCCCGTCCAGTATGCCCGCCGCCAGCGCGATGACGTTTTTCAGCGCGCCGCCCAGCTCCACCCCGATGATGTCGGGGTTGACGTACACCCGAAACCGGGGATTCATCAGCCAGCCCTGCACCTTTTCGGCGGCGACCCGGTCGGCGCTGGCGCTGACCACCGCCGTGGGGATGCCCCGGGCGACCTCCTCGGCGTGTGAGGGTCCCGACAGCGCCACCACCGGGCACCCCGGGATCGCCTCGCCGATCACCTCGGAAAAGCGCTTGAGAGAGTCGTTTTGCAGTCCCTTGCCGGCGTTGGCGACCACGGTGCGCCCGTCCAGCACCGGCGCCAGCCCCCGGGCGGTCTGCTCCACCGCGAAGGAGGGCACCGCCAAAATGACCAGATCGGCGCCGGCCGCGTCGGCCAGCGAGGTGGTCAGCCCCATCGTTTCGGGCACCGGCACCCCGGGCAGCAGCTTTTTGTGTTCCTGATCCCGCCGGATGGCGGCGATCTCCTCTTCAAAGGGCGACCACAGGGTGACCTCGTGCCCGTAGCGCAGGGTCATCAGCCCCAGCGCCGTGCCCCATCCGCCGGCGCCGGCAACGAAAATGCGCGCCATCAGCCGTCGCTCCCTTCGTTTTTATCGGTGGTCTTCTGGCCGAGCTTGCTTTCGGTCCCCGCCGCGATCCGCTTGATGTTGGGGATATGCTTGACGATCAGCAGCGCCCCGATCAGGGACGCCATAATGGTGCACAGGGTGACCACCGGCATAGGCTGATGGTCGATCCACGCCCGGAAGCCAAAGGTGGCGATCGCCTGCACCACGGCGGCAATGATGGAACCCAGCGATACCAGCCGGGTAAAGATCACAATGAGGATAAACACGCCCAGACTGAACAGCGCCACCCGCCAGTCGAGGATCAGAGTCATGCCGAGGGTGGCCAGCACCCCCTTGCCTCCCCGAAAGCCGAAATACAGCGGGTACATATGCCCGAGGATGCAGAACAGCCCGGCGATATAGTGTCCCACCAGCCGCACCTGCGCCATATAGACGCTCGGCGAAATCATGATCGAAGAGACCGGGTAACTGACGCCCCAGGGAAAATTCATCACCAGCCAGCCGCCGATGAAGACCGCCAGCATTCCCTTGGCGATATCTCCCACCGCCGTCAGCGCCGCGGCGCCCTTGCCCTGGGAGCGCAGCATATTGGTGGCGCCGGCGTTGCCGCTGCCGTAATCCCGGATATCCCCCCGGTTCATCAGCTTGGTGATGATGATGGCAAAGTTGATGCTGCCCAGCAGATAGGCGATCGCCGCACCGATCAGCAGCGGCAGCCAGTTGCATTGTAAAATCTCCATGACGCTCTCCTATTTCCCGTTTTTGTCGCCCTTTTCCCGCACGATGAACCGCACGGGAGTGCCTTCCAGTCCAAACGTTTCCCGGATCTGGTTTTCCAGATACCGCTGATAGGAAAAGTGGAACAGATCCGCCCGGTTGACGAAGCAGACGAAGGTGGGCGGCTTGGTGGAGGGCTGGGTCATATAGTAGATTTTCAGCCGCCGCCCCTTGTCGGTGGGCGGCTGCACCCGCGCCGTCGCCTGCGCCAGCACGTCGTTGAGCATCCCGGTGGAGATGCGCATGGCGTTTTGTCCGGCGACGTATTGGATCAGCTCAAACAGCCGGTCCACCCGCTGGCCGGTCTTGGCGGAGATGAAGATGAACGGCGCGTAAGCCATAAACGAAAAATCGTTCATCAGCTGCTTGCGCATCTTGTCCATGGTCTTGTCGTCTTTTTCCACCGCGTCCCATTTGTTGACGGCGATGATGCAGGCCTTGCCCTGCTGATGGGCGATGCCCGCCACCTTGCTGTCCTGCTCGGTGAAGCCCTCGGCGCCGTCGATCAGAATCACGCAGACGTCGGCGCGTTCCACCGCCATTTCCGCCCGCAGGACGCTGTATTTTTCCACGTCGTCCTCCACCTTGCTCTTGCGGCGCAGGCCGGCGGTATCGATGAAAACGAAATCGCCGTACTCGTTGTGAACAGGCGTATCGACCGCGTCCCGGGTGGTGCCGGCGATGGGCGAGACGATCGCCCGCTCCTCCCCGGCGATCCGGTTGATCAGGGAGGATTTGCCGGCGTTGGGCTTGCCGATGACCGCCACGCGGATGGTCTCGGTCTCCTCGTCCTCCTCCGGCTCGTCGGGCAGATGCGCCAGCACCGCGTCCAGCAGATCGCCGGTGCCGTGGCCGTGGACCGAGGACACGGCGATGGGATCGCCCAGCCCGAGGTTGTAAAACTCGTAAAAATCGGCCGGCAGACCGCCCACGTGATCGCACTTGTTGACGGCCAGCACCACCGGCTTGCCGCTTTTTTGCAGCATGACGGCGACGTCGGCGTCGTTGGCGGTAACGCCTGAGAGCAGGTCGGTCACCAGCACGATGACGTCGGCCTGCTCGATCGCCAGCTGCGCCTGCTGGCGCATCTGGGAGAGGATCAGATCGTCCGAATGGGGCTCGATGCCCCCGGTATCGGCCAACATAAAGGTACGCCCGCACCACTCACAGGGAGCGAACAGCCGATCACGGGTGACGCCCGGCGTATCCTTGACGATCGCCAGCCGCTGCCCGATCAATTTGTTGAAAAGGGTGGATTTGCCCACGTTGGGGCGTCCCACGATGGCGACGATCGGTTTGGCCATCTTTCCCACCTCCGATTTTCTAATGTTACAGCCGCAGGGCGTCGACCAGTTCCCGGCCGCCGCTGCCGACGACGGTCAGCGGTATCCCCAGTCCCTGCTCCAGCTCCCCGGGGGTCATATCGTCGAGAAAGCAGGCGCCGTCGTGCCGCAGGGTGACGTCGGCCAGCAGCACCCGGTCGGCGGGTATTCCCTTCAACTGCGCCAGCAGATCGGTGCCGGTCAAAAGCCCGGTCACGTCGATGGCGCCGCCGAAAAAGTCGTTTTTCACCGGCACGACGGTGACACACAGATTATGCCATTTTTTTGCCGCCTCGTCAACCAGTCCCCGCATAAAAGGCGCGATCGCCTCGCCGGTGGGCAAAAGCAGCCGGCTGCCGGCCGCCGGGCGGTCTTCCTCCTCAAGCGCCGTCTCGAACTCGTCCTTGAGCAGCGCCATCATCCCCACCCCGTTTTCCAGCTGGGACAATTCGCCGTAAAAATCCAGCGGCGGCAGCGGCCGCCCGGATTTGACGTAAAACTCATCCGCCGGGTAAAACAGCCGGTTGCCGGTTTTTTGAAGCATCCGCTCGCCCATGGCGGTCATGGCGTCGACCACGGCGGCGCATTCGTCCGGGGTAAAGGGGCGCAGCGGCGTCAATCCCTCCCGGTAGCGGGTCAGACCCACCGGCACCGCCGCCACGCTGTCCACCGCCGGCGCCAGCTCCGCCAGATCCTCCATGGTGCGCCGCAGCTCCTCCCCGTCGTTGTAGCCGGGGCAAAGCACCAGCTGACATTCGATCTGAATGCCCGCCCGGGCGAACCGCCGCAAAATCTGCAGGCAATCCCCGGCGAACCGGTTGCCCATCATCTTGCAGCGCAGTGCGGGATTGGTGGTATGCACCGACACGTGCATCGGGCTGATGTGCATGGCGATGATCCGCTCGATTTCGTGCTCAGTCAGGTTGGTCAGGGTGATGTAGTTGCCGAAAAGGAACGAAAGCCGGCTGTCGTCGTCCTTGAAATACAGCGACGGCCGCATTCCCGGCGGCAGCTGGTCGATGAAGCAGAAAATGCATTTGTTGCGGCAGGAGCGCTGGCTGTCCATCAGGTAGGTCTCGAACTCCAGGCCCAGCTCCTCGTCCTCTTTTTTGCGCAGCTTGATCCGCCGCCGGGCGCCGTTTTCCTCGATCTCCAGCGTCAGCTTTGGCTCCATCATATAAAAGCGGTAGTCGAGCACGTCCATGATCTCATGGTCGTTGATGGCGTGCAGGATCATCCCGCCGCGCAGATGCTTGCGCGCCGCCGGACTGCCCGGCTGCACGGTTTGTATGGTGACCGCCATCGGCCGGGACCTCCTTTTAGACGTTAGATATCAGGCGGTAGACGGTAGACGCGCCTGCCAGAAGCTTTCACGATTGCGCGGGGTGGGTACGCCTTTCCCTCAAGTAGGTGCTGATGAAATATGATCCATCTTTCGAAACGTCATTCTGAGGAGCGTAAGCGACGAAGAATCTTAGCGGTCATGCCGCGTTTTAAGATTCTTCGCTTCGCTCAGGATGACATACCGTAAGTTTTTGCGATTTATTCAGCACGAACTCAATAGGACATGTTGCGCCTGCCGCGGGTTTGTGCGATTGCACCGGTTGCGTCTTGGCTCTCCCCTTGGGAGAGCCAAGAATC
>JBMNVL010000037.1:0-16792 GCA_050946775.1 Acutalibacteraceae bacterium | reverse complement strand
CCAATACGAGAGTTCGAATCCGTCTGTCTAAAACGCAAATTCATCTTTTTCGTACCCCATAGACAAAGCAGTATCAGGCGAACACCTGCTTTTTCAAAGGCGGATTTGCCTTGAAAGTAATGCTCTGATACCGATTGCAAAAGCACCGCTTTGAGAAATCGAAGCGGTGCTTTTGCGTCATCGCGCATGGTTGTATTTCCTGCTCGGTTGTTGGAAATGAAACGGGGCCTGCTTACTTCACCAGAATGGTGAAACGCGGTTTTTTAGGCGGGTGTTTGATCTTTTCCGGATCGCCCGGGCGGGTGACCCTGTTTGGCTTTCGATCGAATCACGATGCTTCGCATGGCTTTTCGTTTGCTTTGAACTACTTTTCCAACCGATAGGTGTTTTTGCCTATAGTGAATCCATACACCGTCTGATCTCCCGCGGGTGAGGTGATGATAAGCTCCGTTTCCCCGGGCTTGGCAAAATCGGCGTTTTTCGGCTTGTTTACCTTGTCGCGGGTCAGCCTTGAGGGGGAAATCTCAACGTCATTCACGAATCAGCGTTTCCAGCGTTTCGAACAGCATTTCCGGCTGTACGGGCTTGGAAAGATGCGCGTTCAGCCCCGCCTGAAGACTGCGCTGTACGTCCTCGTCAAAGGCATTTGCCGTGAGAGCGATGATCGGGACCGTCTTTGCGTCGGGACGGTCAAGCGCACGGATCGCCTTTGTCGCTTCAAGTCCGTCCATTTCGGGCATTCGCATATCCATCAGGATCGCGTCGTAATAACCTGCCGGATGAGAAGCGAAGGTCTCGAGCGCTACTCTGCCGTTTTCTGCAAGGTCAGATTCAATCTGACGCATTTCCAGGACGTCTTGCATGATCTCGGCGTTGATCTCCATATCCTCTGCGATCAGAACCCTGCGGCCCTCCAGCTTGACCTTCTTTGCCGGCTCCTTCACGTTGAAGCCTTTCCGCCTTACGGCGGATTCGAATTCCTCCAGCACGTTGGCGGCGAAAAGGGGCTTCGCGATAAAGCTGTCGACGCCGGAATCGGTCGCTTCCTCCAGCACGTCGTCCCATTTGTATGCGGTGAGAATAATAATGGCGGATTCGTTGCCGACGATTTTGCGGATCCGTCTTGTCGTCTCCACGCCGTCCATACCGGGCATTTTCCAGTCCACAAGGATCAGGTTATACGGTTCCATGCGGGCGTGACGCAGCTTGACCATTTCGATGGCTTGGGCGCCCGAAGACGCGATTTCCGCGGAGATACCGGTTTTTTCGAGCACGAGTTTTGCGTGCTCGCACGCCGTGGGATCGTCGTCCACGACGAGAACGGTCAGATCCTGCGGGTCTACCGCGTGACTGTCGAAGGTGTAATCATTCTTCGCGTCAAGCAGGGTAACGGCGACCGTAAACGTCGTTCCGACTCCTTTTTCACTCTCGACCTGAATATTGCCGTTCATCAGCTCAACGATATTCTTCGTGATCGCAAGTCCGAGTCCCGTACTGCCGTATTTATTGGTGGATGACGAGTCCTCTTGCGTAAAGGTATCAAAGATATGAGGCAGGAACTCCTTGTTCATGCCGATACCGGTATCCGCCATTCTGAACGTAATAGTGGTTTTTCCGTCGTACTGCGCCGTTCTCTCAACGCCAAGCTCGACTTTTCCGCCCTCCGGCGTGAATTTGACGGCGTTTCCGAGAATATTGATCAGCACCTGGCGGAGCTTCACGGCGTCGCCGATGTAGTGGTCGTCAACCTGACCGTTGATCCGGCAATGGTATTCCAGCCCCTTTTCCTGACACTGCCCGCTGATCATGGTGTTGACGTATTCGAGGAGCTTGGAGAACGAAAATTCTTCGCTTTTGATGACCATGCGTCCCGATTCGATGCGGGACATATCCAGAATATCGTTGATCAGATTCAGAAGATGCTCGGCGGAGGTGCCGATCTTTGCAAGATATTCCTTCGTTTTTTCCGGCGTTTCCGGATCGTTCAGCGCAATATTGTCCAGTCCGATGATGGCGTTCATTGGCGTGCGGATCTCGTGGCTCATATTCGACAGAAATACCGTCTTTGCCTTGTTCGCCTGCTCGGCGGCGGAGAGGGCGTTGTTCAGCGCCTCGTTTTGCGCGATCGACGCCCTTGTTTCCTCGTCTACGTTGGTAAAGCAGGCGCCCACCGCGTGAACGAGATGATCGTCCCGGTCCTCCGGATGTCTCACTCCCGCAAAGCGCACCATTTCATAGGATTCTTTTCCGTGGCGGAAAACGCTGTACCGGTACGAAATGACTCTGTTGGTTTTCAAGCCCTCGCGGATATGATCCGGCCGGATGAACTTGAGAAATTCCTCCCGGTTCTTTTCGGTCACGTATCGGTTCGCATAGCTCGTAACGGATTCAAGATAACGGAAACGCTCTCCTTCCTTGAAGCCGTCTTCAATATCGGCGTGGGACTGATAGCATACGCCCTCGTTTTTGTCAAGCTCAATATAATACACGCTCCAGTAGTCCGAGGAAAGGGCGGTGATGAGCTTGTCCTGCTGCGTTCTTTGCTTTTCCTCGTTCAGCAGTTTTTCCTGCAGGGACAGGCGCTGTTCCATCTCCTGCTGTTTGACGCGGTTTTCCGCTTGCGTCGTCTCCTTCTCGAGCGTCAGCTTTGCGTTTTTGCGCATCTGGATCACGATGAAAACGAATATCGCGACAAGAACGAGAGTCGTGAGTACGGATTGAAGCACGCTGCGCATCACGATCCCGCTCGATACGGCGCTGATCTTTTCCGCGATCACGCTCTCGCGGATCAGATAGGTAAGCATCCAGTCCGTTCCCTCGACCGGCATGTAGCTGAGCGTCTCCCGCGTGGAATTGTACGTAAAAGAGGCAATCCCGCTTTTCCGATTGGCAAAGTCGTTTTTTACCTTCTCGTAAGAGTATCCGTCTTCGTATTCGGCCTGAGAAAGCGCGTCCAGCAAGTTGTCTTCAACGGCAAGGCCGCCGAGAACGGTGTTGCTCAGGGCGACCCCGTCCGCCGTATAGATGTTCGTAAAGGTGGAACCGCTCTCCTGCGCCTGCATGGAAACGCCGGCGAGCATATTCTTCATATCGATCTCCATGAAGCACACCACCAGTTTTTTTCCCTGGAAAGAAAAGTGCTCCACCGGAAGAGCGATGATGACCGTCTTGTCCGGCTGCTTCAGGTTTTTGATCGAAACGTCGGGGCCTTTCAGGGACCGGTAATCGAACCCGTATTCGCCGATGTTCGCCTGTGTGCCGAGAGACGTGTAGATCAATCCGTCCTCATCGATGAAGGCAAACTTCTGAAGGGTGAACAGCCGCTTGATTTTCGCCTGATACGCCTGAAGATGCTCAAGATCGCTCAGATCGTCCTCCGTCATCAGCTCGAGCGCCGCCTGTATATCCAAAACGCGCCCGCGCAGATTGTCCGCCACCACCTGCTCCCGCCTGCCCGCAAGCTCGTCGAGATACAGCCGGCTGACGGAGCGCACAGCGTCCTGCGTCCCTTTTTGCGCGGATTGTCCCATCAGGAGCGTGCTTACGATAAGGATCAGCGCCACAACGACGCCGCCGATGACCGCGATCCGGATGGAATGGTTGTTTTTGTCTTTTGTCTTCATGGTTTTTCTCTCTTCCGTCACAACTTTTTTACGTCAGTTACTTGTTGGCTCATCCGGCACAAAATCCATCACGTCGCCGATATTCGCGCCAAGAACGCCGCAGATGCGTTCAAGCACGGCGACGGATACCTCTTCGTCCTTCGACAGCTTGGTCATCGTGTTGGGCGCGACCTTCGCCGCGCGGCGCAGATCGGCTTTGCTCATCTTTTTTGTCGATCAGCAGCTTCCAAAGCTTATGGTACGATACCGCCATTTGTATCCCTTTCTTTCGTGGAACAGGCTGAAGCGGTTATATTGTAGGTAGTATACCACGGATGCCGTTATATTTCAATATCATAATCGCAACGTTTTGCGATTTTTCTATGGAAATTCGTCAAAAGTTCCATGTGATTTCATCCAAAGCACTTGAAAAAAGGCGTTGATAATGATACAATAAACTGCATATACGTTTTGTCAATATCGCCGTTTGATCGCCGTTTGATGAATGGAGGATTTTTCATGAAACACAAATCCAAAGCAAAAACGCTGAGCCTGATGCTCAGTCTCATTATGCTGCTCGCGCTTATGCCGAGTGCCGGTATAACGGCACTGGCGGCGGATTCCTATCCGCTTTGGGTAGGCGGCGAGGCGGTAACGGCCGACAAGCTGTCCGGCGACGGCTGGAGTTATAACGCGGATAGTCGCACGCTGACTCTGACGGACTACAAAAACGACAACGCCTGCTATACCGAGCCGGAGGCGGGCGTTTACGACCCGGATCACGGTTACCGGATCGCCGCCGGGATCTACTACTCCGGCACGGAGAAGCTGACCGTGGTTCTGGCGGGGTCAAGCACCCTGACCATGCCGGCGTTTTCGGAAGACAAGCTGGATAACGCGGCGATCTTCTCAAACGGAGATATCACCTTCACCGGAGCGGGTTCTCTGACCGCGACCTCAGGCGCGGCGAGCGACGGCAGCGACGAAAGCACCGTGGGCAGCTTCGGCGTCTGCAGCAACGGCAGGCTCACTTTTGACGCAAGCGGAATTATGACTGTAAGCGGAGCCGGCGGAGAGAGCAGCTATGGCTTCTACGGCAATTCCGTTACCGTCAGCAACGGTTCGGTCACGGCGAGAGGCTGCGACCTGGGCGGCAGCGGCTACAGCGTCGGCGTTCGCTGCGCAAAAGATATCACCGTCACCGGCGGCACGCTTAACGCCTTTGGCGGAAAAGGCGCCAAGTACAGTTACGGCGTTTACAGCAAAAATGACTCCGTCAACGTCACCGGCGGCACGCTGGAAGCCGCAGGCGGCACGGTCACGGTGGATAACGGTCAAAGCTACGGGTATTACGGCGAGTGGGGCGGCGTCAACGTCACCGACGGCGGACAGTTCACGGCCATAGGCGGTGCGGTTACCGGCGCGGGCGGTCGAAGTTACGGTATTTGCAGCGGAGTATTCAGCGTCACCGTTCAAAACGGCACGCTGTCCGCCGACGGCGGCGCCGTCGAAGGTGACGGCGGTAAAAGCTACGGCCTCTACAGCATCGTGGGGCCTTGCTACTTTGATGACGGCGCCAAGGTCGACTGCAAAGGCCGCCTCGTCAGCGGCGACGGCGGCGAGAGCTACGGCATACGCTGCGCCGGTCTTACTCTGAACGGCGGCGAGGTAACGGCGAGCGGATCCAATGCGGACGACAGCTGCGGCATTTACAACGACATTTCCATGACCGTTGAAGCCGGAACGCTCACAGCCAACGGCGGCCCGGCTTCGCGCAGCTGCGGCATTTGCGGCGGCGGTCAGATCGAAGTCAGCGGCGGCAAGGTGACCGCGTCCGGCTATGACACCGCGCAAACCGGCAGCGGCGTTTTCCTGGCGACGCGCACCTACTCGAACGGTGAAGTCGACGGCGGCACTCTTACCGTGACCGGCGGCGAAGTCACGGCGACCGGCGGAACGCACGGCGTGTTCTGCGATCCTCTGTTTGACGGCAAGGTTATCGTGATCACCGACGGGACCGTGACGGCGAGCGGCAAGACCGTCGCCATGAGCAAGGCTCCGATACTCGGCACGAACGTTACGGCCAGCGGCAGCGCGGCGTTTGACGGCGGCGCGCCGGCGGAGTACGCCGAAAAGAACAACGGCTCCTACAAATGGGTCAAAACCGTGGGCGATCCCGATCCCAAGACGCCCGTTACCGAACTGGTATTCACGGTGGAAGAGCCCGTGGCCGGCGCTGTTCCCGCGAAGAAAGTACAGATCGCATCGGTGCCGGAGAACGCGCTCACCGTTACGGAATATGACGCCGTATGGCTGGAATCCGACGATTCTTTGGAATTTGAGCCTATGACTTCTCCGACCTTTGAGGCGGGAAAGTATTATGCGCTGAAAATGCCGGACGAGAAAAACGCGGGCGGCCCTGTGATCGTCCTTGCCGCGCCGGGCTATGCGATCCCGCTGGATCCGGTTTGCACCCTCAACGGTGAGAAGGTTTTCGCGTTTATGTCCTATCTTGACTTTTTCGGCCCGCTGGAAGTCGGCGCCGTGCCGGTAGCCGAAGCGGATCTCAAGGAGATCCTCGGCAACGCGGTCTGCTTTACGGGCGTTGAGGGACAGGAATACGTGATCGTGCCCAAGGGCGAGACGCCCACGGAAGACAACTGGCGCCCGGAGAACGGGATGAAGATCCCCGACGGGGAAAACGAGGTCTCCTTCTACGATCTCGAGCCGGTCACCGAGTACGAGATCTATACCCGTATCGCTCAAAGCGAAACCGCCCCTGCGGGCGCTCCCGTGAAAACGCAGGTCATGACCGTCCTTGAGGGCTTCGGCATCGGCTCGGAGGGCTTCGGCAACGCGCTGGTGGGAGAGACCTTCCATCTGATCACGGAGCCGGAAAGCGACGAACTGACCTATCAGTGGTACACCTTTGAAGAAGACATCGAGTTTGGAGAGACACCCGCCGAGATCACGCCGATCCCCGGCGCGACCGGCACGACGTACACGCTGACAGCCGAGGACGTCGGAAAACGCTTTGGCGCAAAGGCGTTCAAAAACGGCAAAGAGGTCGGCGCGCTCTTCGGAACGGATCTCATAAGTTACGCCTCCGTCATTTTTGACAGCAAGGGCGGAAGCAAGGTTGCTCCTCTCACCGGTCTGACCTGCGGCGTCAAGATCGATAAGCCCGCCGATCCCGTCCGCGAAGGCTACGCCTTTGACGGCTGGTATCAGGAGGAAGAATGCGAGACCCCGTGGAATTTCGACGAGGACTTCGTCGGATTCGCGCAGATCACGCTTTACGCCAAGTGGACGCCCAACGGCTCCTCCACCTCCCCGCAGACCGGCGACAACAGCCGGATCGAGCTGTGGATCGCCTTGATGGCTCTCTCCCTGTGCGGTCTTGCGGCAACGCGTTTCATCAGCAAAAAGAAAAGGGCGTTCAACAAATAAAACCGATATCCCGTAACGCGCATCGCGGCGAAGAAAACGGCTTCGCCGCGATGCTTTCTCTATGTTTCAAGCGCCGCCCTTACCCCAAGGCGGAGGCGGTTGATTAAAGAGTGGATTGCCCGCGGTTTGTCCTTGAACAAATTACCGTGCGATTCGATCGTAAGGTTTAAGGAGAAAAACGGGAAATGATACGTTGACGGCGGATGTGGATCGACTCTTTCAACACGATTGTTCACGTTTGAATTTGAAGCTGATCAGACGCCGCCGGATCCTTTGGAAAACGCTTCGCCGCTCCTTATGAATAGTTTCCAAAAAAACCCGTCGGTTTTCTATGCGATACCCCATTGAATCCTGTCGAAAAATGTGATACAATAGGTTAAATTTTTTATTGAGGCGGGATAGGATGAACAAGATCGGATTCGACAACGACAAATACCTGCAAATGCAATCCAAGCACATCCGCGAGCGGATTGCCCAATTCGGCGGCAAGCTCTATCTGGAGTTTGGCGGCAAGCTGTTCGACGACTATCACGCCTCCCGCGTTCTGCCCGGCTTTAAGGCGGACAGCAAGCTGCAGATGCTGCTGCAGCTCAAGGAAGACGCCGAGATCGTGATCGCCATCAACGCCGCCGACATCGAAAAAAACAAGGTGCGGGGCGATCTGGGGATCACCTACGATCTGGACGTCATGCGGCTGATCGACGCCTTTCGCAGCGCCGGACTGTATGTGGGCAGCGTGGTGCTGACCCGCTACACCGGCCAGCAGTCGGCCGACGGATTCGAGAAAAAACTGGCCGCCATGGGCATCAAGGTGTACCATCACTATCCCATTGAGGGGTATCCCTCCAACGTCGAGCGGATCGTCAGCGACGAGGGCTACGGCAAAAACGATTACATCGAGACCACCCATCGGCTGGTCATCATCACCGCTCCCGGCCCCGGCAGCGGCAAAATGGCCACCTGCCTGTCCCAGCTGTATCACGAGAACAAGCGGGGAATCAAGGCCGGCTACGCCAAATTCGAGACTTTCCCGATCTGGAACCTGCCGCTCAAGCACCCGGTCAATCTGGCGTATGAGGCGGCGACCGCCGATCTCAACGACGTCAATATGATCGATCCCTACCATTTGGAGGCTTACGGCGTCAGCACCGTCAACTACAACCGCGACGTGGAGATATTCCCGGTGCTGGAGACCACCTTTAAGCAGATCTACGGCTATTCGCCCTACAAATCGCCCACCGATATGGGGGTGAACATGGCGGGCAACTGCATCGTGGACGACGAAGCCTGCTGCGAAGCGTCCCGGCAGGAGATCATCCGCCGGTATTACGCCGGGCTGTGTGAGCAGCGGGAGAATATGACCACCGACGAGGCGGTCACCAAGCTGGAGCTGCTGATGAAAAACGCCGGCCTGTCGGCGGCGCAGCGGCCGGTCATCGGCGCGGCGCTGGAAAAGGCCGAGCAGACCCAGGCGCCGGCGGCGGCGCTGGAACTGCCGGATGGCACCATCGTCACCGGCAAAACCACGCCTTTGCTGGGCGCGATGGCGGCGCTGCTGCTCAACGCGCTGAAAAAACTGGGCGGCATCGACAAAGAGATCGATCTGATCTCTCCGTCGGTCATCGAACCGGTCCAGCATCTCAAGGTGGATCATCTGGGCAACCACAACCCCCGTCTGCACGTGGATGAGGTGCTGATCGCGCTGGCCATCAGCGCGGTCACATCGCCCACGGCGGCGCACGCGCTGGCGCAGTTGGACCGTTTGGCGGGCTGCGAGGCCCATTCGTCGGTGATCCTGTCCCAAAGCGACAGCAAAACCGTCAAAAAGCTGCAGATCAATCTGACCTGCGAACCGCAGTATCAGGTGAAAAAGCTCTATCACGCCAACTGAACGGCCGACGGGAGCCGGGGAAAAGGCCTCCGAAAAATTCTTCGAAAAAGCACAAAATAGCCCTTGACATCCGCGGCGAAATAGGATATAGTATAAGTAACCGTAAATCGTATAGGCAAATATCTGTTTTCAATTCAAGAAATATTTGATGGAAATGGGGAATTCACAATGAAAAAACTGGTCAGCGTTCTTTTGGTAGCGGTCCTGACTCTGGCTGTGCTGTGCGTCGGCGTTTCCGCTGAGGCCGGTCTGAACAGCGCGGAGGAATCCGTCATTGCCAAACTGAACACGCAGGTCGTCAACGCGAGCGGCAACACCGTCTTCATTCCGGCCAGCTACGTCAACCAGGCGCAGAACTTCTTCGTCTCTTCGGTGGATATGACCGATGCGCAGGCGGAGCAGATCAACGCCATCATTGACAAGGGCATCGCGATCGTCAAGGCCAACTCCGGCACCGACATCGCGGCGTATCCCTACGAGGCCAAGGCGCAGATCCTGCGTTACGGTCAGGAAGCGGTCGCGGTTCTGGGCATGACCCTGACCTATGACGGCACCAACGTCGTCATCGTCGACGCCAACGGCAAAGTGGCTTTCTCCGACAAGCCCATCCTGAAGACCACCGGCAGCACCACTCCCTCCGCGATTCCCGCGGCGGCCGTGGCGGCGGTTCTGGTCGTTGTGATGGCGGCCGGCGTTGTCAGCACCAAGAAACTGGGTCTGGCTAAATGAGTCATTCTTCCAACTTCAAAAAAGCAATGGCCTACCTCGGTATGCCATTGCTTTTTGTTGCCATAGGCTATTTCGTGCTGTATATAGCGCTGGCGCCTGTTTTGCGTCCGGTCACGTCGCTGATCGGCATCATGATGGTGGACGATTCCATCGATCTTGGCAGCACCGATTCGGTGGATCTGTTTGCCCAAAAGCAAACGCCCGATGATCCCAACCAGGAGACGGTCAAGGCAAGTGCCATCACCTTTCCCGCGGTCGGCGACCGGTTTGCCCGGATCACCATCGAGGGCGTCGAGGGAGAGGCGCCGGTCTATTTCGGCGATTTTGACGCCCAGCTGCAAGCCGGGATCGGCCAGTACAACGGCAGTCTGTTTCCCGGCTGCGGCGGTACGGCGCTGCTCAGCGGTCACAACAACGGGTATTTCCACGGCTTGCAGCACGTGGACGTGGGGACCAGGATCACCCTGGAGACCAACTACGGCACCTTCGTTTACGAAACCGTGAAAACCGCCGTGCTGAACAAGGACGACAAAAAGGCGGTCGATCTGGCGGCCAAAGAGGAGAATCTGGTGCTGTACACCTGCTATCCCTTCGATATGCTGGGGTTGACGCCTTACCGATTCTTCGTGTACGCCAAGCTGGTGTCCGGACCGCGCATTTTGCTGGATCAATAGGAGGTCGCACGAACGATGGCACATTCTTCCCATAACGCCGGACGGGTCGTGTGGCGGTGGATCTTCGGCTTTCTGGCGGCGCTGCTGACGGCGTTGACCGCCACGGTCTGCATCCTGACGGCGACGCTGTGCAGCGAGGATTTTCTGCTGCGGCAGATGGACGCCTCCGATTACTATCACAACGCCGCCGCGGTGGTGCGTGAGCAATACGTCAATCTCGGGATCCCGGCCGGGATCCCGGCGGCGGTCTTCGACGACGCGGTCGACGCCGACCGCCTGTATCTGGACATCAAGACGGCGGTCGACGCCCATTACGCCGGACAGGACGTCGAGCTGGACAAAGCGTCGCTGATCGACGGTCTGTACCAAAAGTTCGTGCGGTACGCCAACTCCCGGCAGATTGCGATCACCGGGGAGGTGGACCAGGGACTGGAGCATCTCAGCGAGCTGTGCGTGTCGGCCTACGTCAAGCAGGCGGATCATCCGGTGCTGCGGATGCTGGGCCGGTACGCCGGGCGCTTTCGCGCCACCGGCTGGCTGATCGCCGTCGGCCTGGCGGCATTGGCCGCGGTGTGTTACTGGATGATCTGGCGGTTGTCCCGCTTGAAGCACCAGGCGGTGCGGCGGTGGAACGCCAGTCTGCTGGCGGCGTCCTGGATGCTGCTGCTCGCGCCCGGAGCGGTGTATTTGTCCCGCGGCGTGGATAAGCTGGGCGTTACCTCGTTGTCGCTGCGTCCGTTGATGATCACCTACGTCGACAAGGTGCTGACCACCTTTTTGATTACCGGCGGGGTGATGACGGTGGCGGTGATCACCGTCGGCATGATCGCGGTGCATCTGATCAAAAAACGCCTTTGAGTTTCGTTTTTCGGTTTTTTTCGCCGATTCTTTCTTTGCGCGACGGATTTCGACGGCGTTCGACTTGACAAGAACGGAAAGAATTGGTAAAATTAGCACGATTTGTTAATTTCACTCGAAAAAGGAGAGATCGTCGTGAAATCCACGGGCATCGTTCGTCAGATTGATTCGCTGGGACGGCTGGTGCTGCCCAAAGAGCTGTGCCGTACGCTGGAGATCAACAGCAAGGATCCTCTGGAGATCTTTGTGGAGGACAACACCATCGTGCTGAAAAAATATCAGCCGGCCTGCATTTTCTGCGGCAACGCCCGGGACGTGACCACCTACAAGGGCAAGAACATCTGCCCGGCCTGTGCCGCTGAGATCGGGGAAAAGCTGCGCTGACGGCGTTTTGCCTTTGCATCCTTCCGCCTTTGGGCGGAAGGATTTTTTTGTGCCCGTGCCGCCGGGCTGGACATACATTGGAATGACGTCCCGGCAGCCGCCGGGGCGAAAACTTTCAGCGAAGGAGCGTTACCTTTGGAAACGACTTGTCTGCCCCTGACCGGCTGCCCGGATCAGCCGCCGGTCGCGGGGATGGCGTACGTGCCCTGGCAGGCGCTGCAAAGCGTGTATGACGCCGATCGCGGCTTTACCCGGGGCACCGTCTTTCCCGATCTGGAAAAACCCTTTTTGGCGGGAGGGCGAACGGTATGAGCGATAAAACCCGCCTCAAACGCAAGATCCACGCGCGCGAGTTCGCCGCGCTGGAGCTGGCGCTGTATCTGGACACCCATCCCGCCGATCACCGGGCGGTGGAGATGCGCCGGCAGCTCCGCCAGGAGATCGACCGGCTCAAGACCCGCTACGAGACCCGTTACGGCCCGCTGATCGTCACCCAGGACGACACCCGAGGCGACGAGTGGACCTGGATCCGCTCGCCCTGGCCGTGGACCTATCAAAAGGAGGTGTAAGGGGTATGTGGCAATACGAGAAGAAGCTGCAGTACCCGGTCAATATCCGCAACGTCAGTCCCCGCAACGCCCAGATCATCATCAGCCAGTTCGGCGGCCCGGACGGGGAATTGGCAGCCTCCATGCGGTACCTCAGCCAGCGCTACGCCATGCCCTGCGACGAGCTGCGCGGTCTTTTGACCGATATCGGCACCGAGGAGCTTGCCCATATGGAAATGGTATCGGCGATGGTGCATCAGCTGACCCGCGATCTGACTCCCGAACAGATCAAAAGCAGCGGATTCGACAAGTATTTTGTCGATCATACCGCCGGCGTGTATCCGGTGGCGGCGTCGGGTATGCCCTGGACGGCGACCTATATCCAGTCCAAAGGGGACGTGATCACCGATCTGCACGAAAATATGGCGGCCGAGCAGAAAGCCCGCACCACCTACGACAACCTGATCCGGCTGATCGACGATCCCGATATCCTCGATCCGCTGCGGTTTTTGCGCCAGCGGGAGATCGTCCACTACCAGCGGTTCGGCGAAGGACTGCGGCTGACCACCGACCGGCTCAACGCCCGCAACTTTTACGCCTTCAACCCGGCGTTCGACAAGGGCTGGACCGCCCGGTCGGTCGGCGCGTGCCTGACGCCCGCCGATCCGCAAGTCTGAGCGCCTTTTCAAACCGCCCCTTTGGGGCGGTTTTCCATTTTTGTCCAGGCACCGCCGGGTGGGTTTCGGAATAAACTAACAGCGAAAAGCAGATTGCGGGAGGGAGTTTGATGACAACGAAACCATTGTCGACGCGCTTTTTTCTGGGGGCCAACACCCCGGAGGGATTTTGGGGGTATCATCACGAGCTGTACGACGGCCGGGACGGCTGGCGGGCGTTTTTGATCAAGGGAGGACCCGGCTGCGGCAAATCCACCCTGATGAAAAAGGTGCTGGCCGCCATGACCGAGCGGGGACTGCCGACGCAGGCGCTGCATTGCTCGTCCGATCCGGCGTCGCTGGACGGGGTGGTGGTGCCGGCGATCAAAACCGTTATCTTCGACGCGACCGCACCCCATATTCTCGAGCCACGGTATTGGGGAGCGGTGGAGCAGGTGGCGGATCTCAGCCATTGTCTGGACGCCGACAAGATGTACGCCGAACAAAGGGCGATTCTGGAGGTGACCGACGCCTGTTCGGCGGCGCACGCCCGCAGCCGCCGGTTTATGGCCGCCGCCGCGGCGCTTTTGGAGGATAACCGGCGGCTGATCGAGCCGTGTCTGGACGGGGAGAAGGTGGCGCGAGCGGCGGCGCGGCTGACGAAGGATTTTCCCGCCGCAAGGGAAGAGGGACGGGAGATCCGGCGGTTTTTGAGCGCCGTCACCCCCGACGGACTGGTCACGTTCACCGACACCCTCACCGCGCTGTGCCCCCGGCTGGTCGTCATTGAGGACGCGACCGGCGCCGCGGCGATCCGGCTGATGGCGGCGCTGCGCCGTCGGGCGCTGGAAACCGGCGAGACGGTCGTCACCTGCGCCAGTCCCTTTGCCCCGCGGGAGAGGATCGACCATCTGCTGATCCCGGCGCTCGGCGTCGGTTTTACCGTGGCCGATGGCTATCATCCCATGGATATGCCCTATACCCGCCAGATCCACGCCAGCCGCTTTTACGACCGCCGGCAGGCCGATCGCCACGCCGAAAAGACGGGCTTCAACCGCAAGGCCGCCCGGCGGATGATCCGGGAGGCGGTCGCGGCGGCGCGGGACGCCAAACGCCTGCATGACGAAATGGAGACGTTTTCCAAAAACGCGGTGGACTGGGACGGAGTCGACGCGGTCACAAAATGGGTGCTGGCGGCCTTCGCCAAACGCGCCGGGCAGGTATAATCGGCCGGATCTGGGAGACACTATCCGGCGAGGTGAAGACAAATGGACGTCTGGATGCTCATCAAGGCTTTCGCCGTGGGCGGTCTGATCTGTGTCATCGGGCAGCTGCTGATCGATTTTACCGCCATGACCCCGGCGCGGATACTGGTGCTGTTCGTCACTTTGGGGGTGGCGCTGACGGCGGTGGGAGCGTACGAGCCGCTGGTGGAATTTGCCGGCGGCGGCGCGACCGTGCCGCTGACGGGATTCGGCTATACCCTGGCCAAAGGGGTGCAAAAGGCGGTGGCGCAGGACGGATTGATCGGCGCGCTGACCGGCGGGATCACCGGTGCGGCCGCCGGGATCGCCGCGGCGATCTTTCTCGGCTTTTCCTGCGCACTGGTGGCAAAATCGGGAGACAAATCCTGAAAAAAGTTTGTCAAAGACTTGACAAACGCCCTTTGGCGGATTATACTATCCACGAAATCAATGCTGTCTTCGGGGCGGGGTGAAAGTCCCCACCGGCGGTGAAAGCCCGCGAACAAGCGAAACGCTTGCCGATTTGGTGAAATTCCAAAGCCGACGGTATAGTCCGGATGAAAGAAGAAGCGTGCCATTCGCGTGGTACTTTTCAGCGCCCTGTCAACGTCGACGGGGCGCTTTTGTCGTGCGGACAGCAGGAAAGAAGGAATGTTTATGAATACCGCAGCTGTTTCCCGTTCCCGCGTGTCTGTCCGCGATATGGCGGTCTGGGCGCTGATCTGCGCGCTGGCATATATCAGTGTGGCGCTCATCCGGGTGCCGGTGGTCTCCTTTCTCAAGTACGAGCCCAAGGACGCCGTGCTGATGATCGGCGGGTTCATCTACGGCCCGTTGGCGGCGGCGGTCATGTCGATCGTCGTGTCGGCGGTCGAGATGGTCACCGTCAGCGATACCGGCTGGATCGGCGCGCTGATGAACGTGCTGTCCACCTGCGCCTTCGTCTGCGTCGCCTCGGCGTTTTACCGCCGCAAACGCACCATGCGCGGCGCGCTGCTTGGACTGGCGGTGGGAACTGTGGCCATGGCGGCGATCATGCTGCTCTGGAACGCGCTGATCACCCCGCTGTACATGGGGGTGCCCCGGCAGGCGGTGATGGAGATGCTGCTGCCGGTGTTTTTGCCCTTTAATCTGATCAAAGCGGTGATGAACAGCGCCTTGACGCTGCTGCTGTACAAGCACGTCGTCACCGCCCTGCGCAAAGCGCGGCTGGTGCCCGCGCCGCAGCAGGGGACGTCCGGCCGTTCGGTGCGCGGCACCGTGGCGGTGTCGCTGGCGGCGGTGGTGCTGCTGGCGACGGCGATTCTGGTGATCCTCGCTTTTCAGGGCGTGATCTGACGGTACTTGACAAACCGGCCGCGGTTTAGTATAATAGCGGAAAATGAATATCATCCTTATCGAGAGTGACGGAGGGAACAGGCCCGACGATGTCCGGCAACCTGCTTGGTGCAAGGTGCCAAATCCTGCGGTAAAAAACCGGAAGATGAGGGAGACAGCTTATGCCGCCCTTTGCCGGGCGGCATTTTCGATGCTCTTGATAAGGTGAAAAAGAGAGGAATGGAAAAAATGGCAAAACGACTGTTTACCTCCGAATCGGTGACCGAAGGGCATCCCGATAAGGTGTGCGACCAGATCTCCGACGCGGTGCTGGACGCCATTATGGAACAGGATCCGCAGGCGCACGTCGCCTGCGAGACCATCGCCACCACCGGCCTGGTGCTGGTGATGGGGGAGATCTCCACCACCTGCTACGTCGATATTCCCCGTATCGCCCGCGGGGTGATCCGGGATATCGGGTACACCGGGCTGGATCAGGGCTATGACGGCGACGCCTGCGCGGTGCTGACCGCCATCGACGAGCAATCGCCCGATATCGCCATGGGGGTCAACGAGGCGCTGGAGATCCGCGGCAAGGCGGGCGACGTCTACGACGCGACCGGTGCCGGAGATCAGGGGATCATGTTCGGCTTTGCCTGCGACGAAACGGCCGAGCTGATGCCGCTGCCCATCTCGCTGGCGCATAAGCTGGCCAAACAGCTGACGCGGGTGCGCAAGGACGGCACGCTGCCCTATCTGCGTCCCGACGGCAAGACCCAGGTGACGGTGGAATACGACGGGGACAAGCCGGTCCGGGTGGACGCGGTGGTGGTCTCCACCCAGCACAGCGAGCAGGTGGATCTCGAGACCATCCGCCGGGATATGATCGAGCGGGTGATCCGTCCCATCGTCCCCGCCGCGTTGCTGGATGACGACACCAAATTTTTCGTCAATCCCACCGGCCGGTTCGTGGTGGGCGGTCCGCAGGGCGACAGCGGACTGACCGGGCGCAAGATCATCGTGGATACCTACGGCGGCTACGCCCGTCACGGCGGCGGTGCTTTTTCGGGCAAGGATCCCACCAAGGTGGACCGCTCGGCCACCTATATGGCGCGGTACGCCGCCAAAAACGTGGTGGCGGCGGGACTGGCCAGACGCTGCGAGGTGCAGCTCGGCTACGCCATCGGCGTGGCCCGGCCGGTGTCCATCCGGGTGGACACCGAGGGCACCGGCACGGTGCCGGACGACAAGCTGGCCGAGGCGGTCGGCGCGGTGTTCGATTTCCGCCCGGCGGCCATCATCGACGCGCTGGATCTGCGCCGCCCGATCTACCGCCGGCTGGCGGCTTACGGCCACGTCGGCCGGGAGGATCTGGACGTGCCGTGGGAGAAGACCGACAGGGTCGACGCGCTGCGGGCTTATCTGGCCCTTTGAGAAAG
>JBMNVL010000036.1:0-16911 GCA_050946775.1 Acutalibacteraceae bacterium | reverse complement strand
CAGCCGTTGACGCTGTTTGCCCGGCTGGTGGAGGACATCCAGCAGGCGCTGGCCGGCGGCGAGCGGATCATGGAGATCCTGGACGCCGATCCCGAGATCACCGATACTCCCGGCGCCAGGGATATCGGCGTCGCCAGAGGTCAGATCGCGTTTGACAACGTCAGCTTTTCCTATCAGCCGGACGAGCCGGTGCTGCAAAACGTCTCCTTCGCCGCCAAGCCGGGGGATATGATCGCGCTGGTCGGCGCGACCGGCGTGGGCAAAAGCACCATCGTGTCGCTGCTCGAGCGGTTTTACGATCCGGTGGAAGGCAGGGTACTGCTGGACGACACCGATATCCGGGATATCACCGTCGCTTCCTTGCGGCGCAACGTGTCGATGGTGCTGCAGGACGTGTTTTTGTTCAACGGCACCATCTTCGACAACATCGCCTACGGGGTGGACGGCGCCACCGAGGACGAGGTGGTTGCCGCCGCCAAAGCCGCCTGTGCCCACGATTTCATCGCCGCCATGCCCGAGGGGTATCAAACCATGATCGGCGAGCGGGGCGTGCGGCTGTCGGGCGGGCAAAAGCAGCGGATCGCCATCGCCCGGGCGGTGCTGCGCAACACCCCGGTGCTGATCCTCGACGAGGCGACCTCGGCGGTGGATACCGAGACCGAGGCGCTCATCCAGCAGGCGATCGATGGGCTGGCCGGCAAGCGGACCATCGTGGTGATCGCCCACCGGCTGTCCACCGTGATGAAGGCGGACAACATTCTGGTGCTGGAAAACGGCCGGGTGGCCGAACAGGGACGCCACGAGGAGCTGCTGGCGCGGGACGGCGTTTACGCCCGCCTGTGTCGGGTGCAGATGGAAAAATTGACTCTGGAATAAGCGAACAGATAAAATCGGAAAACCCGCCAAGGGGAAAATCCCATGGCGGGTTTACTTTTTGCAGAAAAAACAGGAAGAAAATCTGAAAAAACAGGAAGACAATCCCGCCCATTTTTGTTACAATCAAGAAAACGAGAGAAGGGACGGATGATTTTGAAACGTGTTTTTTTGCGGGTTATGGGCATCGTCATCGGTGCGATACTGTTGGTCAGCGCCGCGCCTGTCACCATGTCAGAAGGGGATGAAGAGGAGATGGTTCCGGCATTTTACACGCCCAACGTGCAGAACTGGCTGTATTTCGGTTGGGAAAACCACGACCACAAATCATCCTCGACTATGGGCGGCGCGTTGTTTGCCGGCGGCGCCAACCCCTACAAAGGGGTGCGGCGCAGCGGCGGCGGCAAGCGTACCCCGCCCGACGGGCCGACTCCCAACCAGGCGGTTTTTGACGAAAAGCCTCTGCCCATCCGCTACACCGTGACGGTGGACGGGGTGGAGTATACCCCCGACGAAACCTCCCCCAACCGGCGGTTCAACACCCGCTGGTATCAAGCGGACGGTTATATGAATAGCCCGGTATCCGAATGGGAAGCGGGCGAAACCGGGATCACGGTGGAGATCCGTCACGTGACCAATGAGGTCACCTTCCGGCGCAACGGACAGGACACTCTCGCGTCGGTCGTCTTCACCAAAGTCACCCTGCATAACGACGGCGGGGCGGATCGCTCGGTGGTGCTCAACGTCAGCGCCCTGTCGGATCTGGAAGTGCCGATGAACGCCGTGCCGTTCAAGGAAAGCAAGGACAACTCGCAATATATCTGGCCTCAAAGCGCCGACGATTACGCCCTCTACCGGGTGAACGTCCCGGCCGGCGGCAGTGATCACGTCGATTTTGCCGCCACGGTGTGGAACTATCCCGACCCCGCCACCATGAAAGCGATGGGCTCGTTTGACGAGCAGTACGCGGCGGTCAAGGCGCATTATGACGGCATTTTGGCGGATATGACCCTGCCGGTTTCTTTGCCCGATCAGGATATCGCCAATTCCTATATCAACAGCATGATCGTGATGTGGGAAAGCATGGTGCGCGCTACGGTGGACGGCCAGGCGGATTATCAGATTCGCGGCTCGGCCGCCACCCAGGCCAAGGCGGTCAACAATCCCAGCCAGTATATGCACGGCTACGACGTTTATTTTCCCCATGACGTTCCCAATATGGTGGAACAGTTCATCCGGGACGGACGGCTGGAACTGGCGATGCGGATCATGGACAGCCCCAACTACCAGACGCTCTATCTGCCCGAGCATCACGGCGGCAATTTGGACGCCGTTCCGAAATACATCCTCCCTTACGCCACCTTGTGGCAGGCGATGACCGACGCCCAGCGGGAGAGTTATTTTACCGCCGCCGTGCGGGAAAAGATCCGCACCGTCTCGCGGGAGATCGTCCGTTATATCGAGCCGGAGACCGGGCTGATCCAAAAATCCGAAAGTTTGGACAATAACCCCTACGATTATCTGGTGGTGGACGATTTTACCGCCCTGCATGGGTTGACCGCCTACCGGTATCTCTGCCGGGAATGGGGCGATACCGATGAAGAGGCGTGGGCGACACAGCAGATGACCGCGCTCAACGGGGCGCTCAACGCCGCGCTGGACGATTTTATGCGCCGGCATGACGTCGACTGGTACATGTGCGCCATGAACGACGATTCCGGCTTTTGGAAACGCCATGAGAACGGCTCGGTGACGTATGACGGCAACTGGATCAGCTCGACGCTGATGATGAGCACCTTCCCGTGGGACGCCATGCTGCGGGGACTGGAACTGGGCGGCACCTGGAAAGACTATCTGGAATCCACCATGGACAACGCCGTCGCCCTCAAAAACGCCCGGGGGGATATCCCCGAAGGCAGTTGGGGCGCCTGGTGGGGTCATGAATACGGCACCGTGTACAACGTGGGTCAGGGGATCGCTCTGCTGGGAACCGAGGGCTACCGCACCGCCGGTGTGAAGGCCTACGAGTGGCTGATGGATAACCAGGGGGCGCCTTACCAATGGACGGAAAGTTTTGACCGCGGTCAGAACGCCTCCGACTGGACCCGCGCTGCCATCGACTACGAGACCTGGGGACTGGGTTTCCTTCGCCAGGGATTGTTGGAATCCACCGCCTCGGTCAAAACCGACGGCACCGTCATCGTCGGCCGGGGTATTCCCGACGAATGGCTGATGGGCGACGCCCCCGTTTCGTGGCAGAATATTGCCATCAACAACGGCCGCCGGTTCGATACCCTGACCCTGTCTTCACCCGACGAGTCGACCGTCTGCCTGCAATTGTCCGGCGATGACGCTTGGGGCGATATCGTGCTGGATCTGCCGGTGATGAAGGGCAATATCGCCTCGGCTTCGACCGGCGTGGTGGACAATGCCGCCGGCACCGTTACCGTGCCGGGCAACACCAAGCAGTTGACCGTCACCCTGATCCGCCCGATGGAGCGGCCGGTGGTGGCGGTGACCACTCCCGAAAACCTGAAAGCGAAAACGGAAAATCAGGACATCAACCTGACCTGGGACAAGGTGGAAGGCGCCCGCCGCTATACCGTGCGGATCACCGCCGACGGCGAATCACTGGGTGAGCAAACGGTGAGCGAAAATGCCTTTTTGCTGCGCGACGCCGTGCCGGGGCTGTCGTATTCCTTCGCTGTCAACGCCGTCGGGGAAGAGGGAGTCAGTGATTTCACCAACGACGTTTCCGCCAGTGTGGCAATGCCGACAGACCCGTCGCCGAACACCGGCGCTTTGACGGTGGAACAGGCCGTTATCCCGGCGGGATCGAACCAGGATCTGACCGAACTGGGCAATCTTGACTGGATCAAGACCGGATACGGCACTCGCGGTCAAAACGACGTGGTGGAGCGCAAAAATCGCAACACCGCTTACATCCACCGCTTCTACTTCCCGGCTAAAAGCCAGAACGACATTCTGTATACCGATCCCAATGATTATCCTTATACCTACAGTTGGGGCGACGGTACCGCTGTTGTCAACCAGCCCGCCGCCAAATTGCCCTCTCTGTCGATGGGCGCTTATTTCGGCGAAGCGGATCTTGCCCAGGAGCAAACCGTTTGGATGGTCACGGCGCCTTGTACCGCCGGTCAGGAGAACACCCTGCTGGTGGATTTCGGCGCCTGGCAGGTCAAGGGACATATCGATGTCTATATGAGCGACAACAGCGTGCCGGTGCAGACCATCCCGTTTGAAGTCGGCAATCCGGTGGTTTTCTCCCGTCTTACCATCCAGTATCAGGCGCCGCAGGGCAGCACCGGGCAGGTGGTGGTGGCGGCCACCATCGAAAGCAAGACCCACTACGCCGGCAATATGCCGCTGGCCGCTGCCGCCCTGCAGGGCGAAGCGGTGACCCTGACCGGACTGACGGTGAGCGAGCCATCCAAGACCCTGTACACGGTAGGTGAACCCTTTGAACACAGCGGCATGACGGTGACAGCCCATTATCGGGGGGCGGACGACCGGGCGGTGAACGACTTTATCCTGTCGGGTATCGATTTCTCCACCCCGGGCGAAAAGACGGTGACCGTCTCCTACGAGGAAGACGGGGTGCAGGTGTCGGCGGACTTTTCGGTGATGGTCGTGCTTCCCGGCGATCTGGATTTTGACGGCGACATCGACGCGGCCGACGCGCTGATGGCGCTGCAGGCGGCCACCGGCAAGATCCTTCTCACCCCGGCCGAACAATTGGCGGCGCAGGTGGACGGATCGCCCAACGTCACCGCCTCTGACGCGTTGCTGATCCTGCAGCGCGCCACCGGCAAGATCATTGAATTTTAATCTGCGAAAGGAAGCGTCTTGATGGCTGACACATCCAAAACGTTTATTTTGCCCACAACCGGCGGCGCGTTGGTCAAAACGGTTGTGGTCACTATGGATCCCGGTCAATACCGGCCGCTGCATTCCCACCTGACGCTGGAAATTTCCATGATCGTGGCGGGACAGGGACTGTATGAAATCGACGGCCAGCGCTGCCCGGTCAAAACGGGGGATATCGTGCTGTTCAACAACAACCATATCCACGCCCTGCACAACACCGGTGACGGTCCCATCGTCAATTTGGCGCTGGAATTTGAACCCCGTTTTCTCTGGGACACTCCCATGCAGTCCGGCGGCGCGGATTGGCTGGACGTTTTCTTCCACGCCAAACCGGGTTTTTCTCACCGGCTGGATCGGGACAATCCGGCGTTTGGCGGCATCCAACGCCAATTCGGGGATCTGCAGGCTGCGATGGAAAACGACTCTCCTTACAGGGAAGCGGTGGTGTACGCCCGCTTGGCGGGGATGCTGGCGGATATGCTCCAGCATTATGATTTTGTCCAGACTCCCTCGGCCAAAGCCGTGCGTCGTCACGCCGATATGGATCGGGTGCTGCAGTATATCCACACGAATTACGCGCGGCCGATCACGCTGGAGGAAATGGCGCAGCTGCTGTATATCAACAAAAACTATTTTTCCCAGATTTTCCGGGACAGCAACGGCATCGGCCCCAAGGAATACCTCATCAAGGTTCGGGTAGCCGCCGCGGCGCAGAAGCTGCGGGAGAGCGACGCCGAGGTTGCGGAGATCGCCCATGCCTGCGGGTTCAACAGCTTATCCAATTTCTACGCGGCGTTTGGCCGCGTCATCGGAAAAAGCCCGGTGGAATACCGGGCTCATCCGCTGGATTGATACAGACAAAACGCCATGTGCGCAAGCGCGCATATGGCGTTTTTATAGTTTCTTGCGCAGCAGACTGCCGGAAACGAGCGGCTGATCCAGCGGAATGCTCAGCGCCATGGTGGGATGAGGCGCGGCGTTGATGGGATGGCCCTCGCCGTCCCAAAGGGGAGAAGCGACCACCTCGTGCGGCGGCTGTCCCGGCGCCAGTACCGACAGCACGTCCCCGGCGAAAAACCGGTTGCGCTGCTGCAGATACTGGATCCCGTCCCGCCATTCGGTGGCGACGGCCACCACGTCCCACTCCCGGATATAGCCGCCGCTTTGGGTGTTTTGGGAGGGCTGGCCGAAATAAAACCCGGTGCCGTAGGGGCGATGGCTGACGGTGTCCAGCTCCCGGACGATCCATTCCTTCGGCCGCCATTCGACCGGTTGACCGGCGGCGTCCCAGCCGTCGATCGCCATCCGGTAGGCGTTGGCGGTCACCGCCACGTAATAGGCGGCTTTGGCCCGGCCCTCGATCTTGAAGGAGCCGACCCCGGCGTGGGCCAGCTCGCCGACGTGCTCGATCATATTGAGATCGTGGGCGTTGAACAGGTAAGTGCCGTCGGCTTCCTCCACTCCGGTGAAGGGACGGTCGGCCCGATGGGGTTCGATAAATTGATATTCCCACCGGCATGGCTGGGTGCAGTCGCCCCGGTTGGCGTTTCGGCCGGTCAGATAGGCGGAAAACAGACACCGCCCGGAATAGGCCATGCACATCGCCCCGTGGACGAAGGCCTCCAGCTCCAGCGCGGGCGGGGTCTTGGCGCGGATGGCGGCGATCTGCTCCAGCGACAGCTCCCGCGCCAGCACCACCCGACAGGCGCCCAGCTCGTGCAGCCGGCGGGCGGCGGCGCTGTTGACCACCCCGAACTGGGTGGAGATATGCAGCGCCACTCCCGGCGCGTGGCGCTGCGCCAGCGCCATCACCCCGAGATCGGCGACGATCAAAGCGTCGACGCCCATCTCCCGCCACGCCTCCAGATACCCCGGCAGGCGGCTTAGCTCGTCGTCCCGGGGCAGGGTGTTGCAGGTCACGTAGACCCGCTTGCCCTGCCGGTGGGCGTCGGCCACGGCGACGCGCAGCGCGTCCAGCGTAAAGTTGGCGGGCGCGGTGCGCATACCAAAAGCGTCGGCGGCCAGATACACCGCGTCGGCGCCGTATTGCAGGGCGGCGTCCAGCCGCTGCCGGTCACCGGCCGGCGAGAGCAGTTCCGGTTTTTTCAACGAAATACCCCCTGTGTGTAAAACCGGCGCCGCCTGAGTAAGCGCTGAAGAAATCGCGAAAACTTATGGTATGTCATCCTGA
Organism: Acutalibacteraceae bacterium; assembly: GCA_050946775.1. GTDB lineage: Bacteria > Bacillota > Clostridia > Oscillospirales > Acutalibacteraceae > UMGS1474. The sequence continues at coordinate 9,959 of JBMNVL010000036.1, read as the reverse complement.
GCGCAGCGAAGGATCTTAAAAAGTGGCTTGAACCTTAAGATTCTTCGTCGCTGACGCTCCTCAGAATGACATCTTCAAGTTTGATCGCCTTTTTCAGCATTTACCCAAGCGGCGCCGGTTTTCTCAATTGGCGTGAATACCGATGTTGTGCTCGCGGCAGACCGCCACGTGCTGCTCGTAGGTTTCGGAATAATAGGTGTTGCGGGCGGCGTCGTTGGCGAAGTAGTAGCACTTCATGATCCGCTCGTCGGTGGAGGGGGTCAGCACCGCCTTGATGGCCGCCAGTCCGGGACAGTTGATCGGTCCGGGCGGCAGACCCATATGGGTGTAGGTGTCGTAGGCCGAATCCTCGGTGTCGACGTCCACCTGCTCGCTTGAAAGCTTGGTGACGTAATCGCCGGTGGAATCGCATTGCAGATAGGGGAATTCGGCGTAGTTGTCCAGCCGGTTGAGGATGACCCGCGATACCTTGGGCATATTGGCGGTATCGGCGGCCTCGCCCTGCACGATGGACGCCAGGGTGATGATCTCGTCCAGCGGGCGGCCGTCGGTCTTGATCATGGTGAGCAAGGGCGTACCGTCGCCGTTGTCGGGATCGGTCAGCCGGTCGTGGAAGTTGCCCAGCAGCTTGTCGATGGCCGCCTCACCCGAGATATCCTTGTAAAACTCGTATGTATCGGGGAAGAGATACCCTTCCAGCCGGTAGATGCGCTCCTCGTATCCCGCTTCGCCGACGGTGGGAATGTCCCGCATAAACTCGTAATCGTATTGTCCGCTGACCAGCGCGGCGTAAAAATCGCTGTAGCTGCAAACCCCGTTGACAGACAGCAGCCGGGCGATGTTTTCCACCGTGCAACCCTCGGGGATGGTGATGGTCACCGATTCACGGTAGGGGATCTCCTGCAGCGCCTCGATCATCGAGCCGTAGCCCATATTGGCGGACAGATAGAAGGTGCCGGGCTGGTATTTGCCGTCGGCCTTGGTCAGACGGGAGAACAGCCGGAAGATCAGCTTTTGGTCGATCAATCCGGCGTCGTTCAGGGCGTTGGCCACCTCGGCGGTGGTAGCGCCTTCGTCGATGACGACTTCTTTTTTGATATCGCTTTTTTGCAGACCGGTCACGTCCAGAATGCTGCTGATAATCAGATAGGTCGCCAGCAGCGACGCGCCCACCACGAAAATGGCGTACAAGATCCCCCTGAAGGGACGCCAGGTGCGCACCTGGCCGGCGCGTTTTTTCCCGGAGCGCTTGCGGGACGTGTCGGGATCGCGCGTGACTGCGGGTGCCGGCAGGGGCTCTTCCTCCTCCGGCAGCGGCGCGTCGCCGTAATCCGACAGGGAGATCATCTCCGGCTTTTCAATGACCCGGGTCTGTTGAAACTGCGCGGCCTTGTCCACCAGCGATACCGGCGCGTCCTCATCGTCCGGCGGCGCGGGGGAAACGGCAGGCTCGTACGTTTTGACGGTTTCCTCCTGCGGGTCGGGCTGAGGATCGGGCGCCGTAAAAATGGGCAGATCCTGCTGCGGACGCGACGATTCGTCAGATCGGTTTGACACGGTTGATTCACCTCGTTCAACGGGTTTTTTCGGTGCGGCGCAGGTACCGTTCGGTCACCAGCAGATCGACCGGGCGGTCGTAACGGCCGTGGGGCAGACTGCGGCGGATGCATCCGCTGTAGCAAACGCCGACCATGGCGCCGCCGAAAGCGGCCAGGAAGCGGTCGTAATACCCGCCGCCGTATCCCAGCCGAAATCCTTTCCAATCATAACACAAAGCCGGCACCAAACACAAGCCTTTTTCAAAATTCGTCACCAATCGCGCGGGATCGGGCGTCGGCTCGTCCACCCCGAAGGTGCCGGGGGACAACTCCTCGAGCGAGTCGATGCGGTAAAACTCCATCAGCCGGGTGCCCGGCACGCACCGGGGCACCGCTACCGTTTTGCCGTCGTCCAGCGCCCGGCGGATGATGGCGCGGGTATCCACCTCGATGGGGGTGGATACGTAGGTCAGCAGCAGATTCTCCCGTTTGTACTGCCATAGAGACTGCACCTTGCGGGCGATCTGTTCGTCCATCGACGCTTTTTGATCGGCGGGCAGATCCCGCCGCCATTGTTTGAAACGGGAACGCAGCTCGCTTTTGACGGGACGGATATCTCCTACCGGCATTGCAGCGTGCCCTCCAATCGCTTGGCGTCGGCTTCGCCCTTGAGCAGGGTCACGATGGCCAGCGCGAAGGGAATGGTCACGCCCATGCCCTTGGCGGTCACCGTCTTGCCGTCGCACACCACCGGAGCGCCGGCTTCCACTGTCGCGCCGGTCAGCTGATCCTCAAAGCCCGGAAAGCAGGTGGCGCGTTTGCCCTTCAGCAGTCCCTGCTCGCCCAGCACCGACGGCGCCGCGCAGATGGCGGCGATCAGCAGATCCCGTTTTTGGGCGATCTCAAGCGCTTTTTTCACGGTCGCCGACGCCCCCAGATGCAGGGTGCCGGGCATACCGCCGGGCAGGACGACGCCTTCCATCTCGTCGGGCGTCCACTGGGACTCGTCCAGATCGGCCACCACCGGGATGCCGTGGGATCCGGTGACCAATTGTCCGCCGACGCCCACCGTGACCACGTCCAGCTCGGCGCGCCGCAGCACGTCCACCGTGGTCAGCGCCTCGGTCTCTTCAAAGCCGTTCGCCAAAAACACAACCAACATCTGTTATTCCTCCCTGTGTTTTCAATCCAGCGCCAGCCCCATGTAAGGAGCCGGCGATAAAGTCCTGTCCGGCGGCAAATCGCCGCCAAAATCCAGCGCCATGCCAAAAACGGTCCGGCGCTCGTCGGCCGGCCGGCGGATGGTTACCCGCTCGAACCGGCGGTTGTCCAGCAGCGCCCGGTAAAACGCCGGCAGCCGGTCCCCGTCGCCCAGCCATTCCCGCACCAGCAGGCGGGATCCGGAGGCTGCACAGACCGCCGACCAGCCGTCGCCCTGCCAAAATTCATTGGCCGACAGGGTGTATCGCCAGGCGGCGTCGTCCATGACGACGTGGTCCACCCCGTGCGCGGTCAGCCACTCCTCCCGAAAGGGCGTCGGCGTTCGCAGGATCCGCATGTCAGCCGCCGCGGACGCCGCTTTGTGCGCGATCTCCTCCCGCGAAAGGTCGTCCTCCCGGACGAAAAAGGCGGGACGGTAGCCCGCCCTGGCGTAAAAGCCCTCCAGCGACGGCTCGGCGGGACGCAGGATCACCCCGCGCAGTCCCTTGGCGCGCGCCGCGGCGTGCAAAGCGGTCATCACCCCGGAAAACAGACCGCGTCCCCGGTGCTCCGGGTGGGTCGCGGCGGCGTACAGATAGCCGACGGGATAAACGTCTTTTCCGATTTGCCGCTTCGCCGGCAGCAAAAACGCCATCGAGAGGATCTGCCCGTCCTCTTCGTGGACGAACGCCTGCCCGGGAGAAAAGCCGCTTTGCCAAAAGGCGGCGACGTCGGCCGGACCGTCTTCGGTGAAGACGGTCAGCCACAGCGCTTCCAGCGCCGCGCGATCCTTTGCCCGTGCCGGTCGCGGCATGGCCGTCGCCTCCTTTATCCGCGGTCCACGCAGACGAATTTTTCGATCAGATGGTCGGGGTGGTAGGACAGCTTCGCCTGCCGCAAGCCGTCCAGCCCCATATCGTTTTCCCGGTTGACGTACCGGAAGCCGTTCAGCTCGTGGGCGACGAACTTCCGGTTGATCACCGGATAGGCGTCGGCGTAATCGGGAAGCGCCTTTTCGATCAGGACGTCGAATTCTTCGTCGGACACCGGCGCGCCGCAGGTGAAGGCGACCACGTTCCCGTCCACCCGGATCAATCCGGCGCGTACGTCCAGCTTTTGGCGCAGCCGCAGCAGATCCCGCAAGCCGTTTTGTTCGGCGGCCAGACTGGCGTCCAGCGGCCGGTGGGCGGCGTACCAGGCGTCGGCGGCGGCCAGAACCTCGGAAAGATTGCCGTCGTCCACCGGCTCGTAGCGCCAGTCGTATCGCTTGGAAAAGGCGGCGATGTGTCCCCGCTTGCCGTGGTAACGGCGCCCCGAAAGATCCCGCAGATCCTCGGCTTTGTATACGTAATCGAAATCCTCCGGCGACGGGATCAGCGCAAATTCGCCGGGGAAAAGGCGTTCCAGCTCATCGGTGAGATTGCGGCGGGAGCCGTACAGCGTCAGCGGCCGGCCGGTCGCGCGGGCATACTGCCGCAAGGCGGGGATGGCGGTCTGCAGATCGCCCTTCAGCGGCGCCGAAAAGCTGATCGCGCCGGGATCGTGGGGATCCCGCGAGCGGATGAACAGACAGCCGTCCGCTTCCACCAGCTCGTTGTGATAAAAGTCCCGCCACAAAAACAGGGTGGCGAAGGTCAACTCGCAGCCGTCGAACCCGCGGCTTTTGAGCAGCGGCACGGCCCACCCGGCGTCCGCCGCGGTCAGCGCCCGGCCGCGCAGGCGCAAAGAGGTGTCGATCATACCCTTAAAACGTCCTTCAACTCGTCAACGATCCGTTCGGTGATGGTGTCGACCGGCAGAGGATCGACGCCGTCGGAGCAGTCGATCCAGCGCCAGCCCTGCCGACTGGCGGCGTATTGGGCGCAGCGGCGGCAGTCCAGCAGATAGGCGCGATCCCGCTCGTGGATATCCTTTTTGCTTTCGTCCCCGTGGTACCGCTGCGACAAAAGCCGCTGGGACACCTGCGGCGGCATATCCAAAAACAGCACCGCGTCCGGCCGGGGCAGGCCCAGCCGGTCGTATTCGTAATCCTCCAGCCAGTTGAGGTAGCCGTCCCATTCCTCTTGCGGCAGCTTGGACATCTGGTGGATGGCGTTGGAGGTGGTGTAGCGGGCGGCGACGATCAGCGCGCCGGTCTCGTAATCCGCCTGCCAGAAGGATTTGTAGCTGGCAAAGCGATCCACCGCGTAAAACGACGAGGCGGCATAGGCGTTGACGTCGGCGGCGCTGTCACCGAAGGCGCCGGACAAATACAGCTTGACCAGCGCCGACGAGGGCTGGTCGTAGTCGGGAAAACAAATCTGCTTATAGGGTATCCCGCTTTGGGTCAGATACCCGCCCAGCCGTTCGAGCTGGGTGGATTTGCCGCTGCCGTCCAGACCGTCGATCACGATCAGTCGTCCCATTCCGGCCGCTCCTTCCCGGGGGCGTATTTTTCCCGCATCTCCCGCATCTTTCCACAGGACATCTTGCCCTCGGGACACGGGCCGGTCAGGCAGGACGGCCCGGCGTTCTTGAACAGGTGAGGTGCGGCTTGGCGGCACAAAAACAGCATCTGCTCGGCCACCTGGCGGATCTCCCACTGGGCGCGGTTGCAGCAGCGGTGCCGGAAGAAATTCATCAGACTGCGAGCGTTCATGGTGACCACCATCTTGGTGGTGCAGGCGTTGGGCAGCACAAACCGGGCGTCCTCGATCGCTTTTTTCTGGGCGGCGCGAGCGGCGGCCTTGGGCTCCATCCCTTCGGCGAGGAAGGCCTTTTCGTGCTTGTCCATGAGCAGCGCCGTCAGCCGCTCGTAATGCGCCTGATCCTCCTCCATGGCCCGGCGGTATTCCTGCGCCGCCTCGGGAATGGCTTCGATTTCAGGCGGCAGGACGTATTCAAAGGCGTCCTCGGCCACGTAGCGCTGGCTTTGCACGCTGAACGAGGCGATCCGGTGGCGGGTGATCTGCGCCAGCAGTGAGCGGGACACCCCTTCGATCCCGAAGGTGAAGGAGGCGTGCTCGATGGGGGATTCGTGGCCGATCTCGGCCAGCATATCCACAAAGGAGGCCACCTTGTCGTCGGTCAGCTTTTCCTGAATGGAGGCGATGCTGGCGGGGGAATAGCAAAGCTTGGCCGCCGCGGCGACCGTTTGCTCGGGGTTGGGGGTGTGGGTCAATAACGTTACGCGGATCATACCGTCTCCCTCCTTTATCTATTGGTTCATTATATCATATACGGCCTCATTCTTCAACCGAAACTTTTATCCGATCCCAGACGGCGGCCAGCTTGCTTTCACCGATTCCGTCCACGGCCAGCAGATCCCGCTTGTCGCCAAACGGGCCGTGTTCCTCCCGGTAGGCGACGATCCGCGCCGCGAGGATCCGCCCGATCCCGTCCAGACGGGCCAATTCGTCCACGTCGGCGGTGTTGATATCCACGTACGGCGGGGAAGACGGGGACGCGCTTGCCCGGGTGATCACCGTCAGCGTTTGAACCGGCGCCGTCGAGGGGATCGACCGCCAGGCGACGAACGCCGTGACCAGCACCAGCGCCGCGGCGGCGATCAACGGAATCGCGTTTTGAAACGATCGCTTCATCGGCTCTCCTGCTTTCTCGAAAGATCTGCCTTTATTATCCGGGAAATTCGCCAAAAAATCAAGCCATATTTTTTCGCCCGGGGGATAGCCAAATTACGCGGAACGTGGTATACTGGTGTGGTTATCAAATCCAAGCGAGAAAAAGGGGATGTCGATATGAAGCAGATCCGCCGGATCGGCGCGCTGCTGGCGGCTGGTGTGCTGGCGCTGGCGGCGGGATGTTCGTCCGGGACCGATTTTTCGGTGCTGGGCGGCAAACAGGGGCCGATCACGTCCGATCCGAAGTTGACGGCGACCACCACCCGCGCCACCGAGGCAAAGGACGATACCACCACCACGACGCGAAGGGAAACGGCGCCGGTGCGCACCACCCGTCCCACCCAGCCGGTCACCGCCTCGGGGCTGCAGTATGAGATCGTCAACGGTCACGCCGCCATCGTCCGGTATAAGGGCAGCAGCGAGACCGTCACCATCCCGTCCACGCTGGGCGGCTACGCCGTTACCGAGATCGAGCCGGACGCCTTCGCCGACCGCAAACGGGTGATGGAGGTCACCGTCCCCTCCGGGGTGAAGGTCATCGGCGACCGGGCGTTTTGCAACTGCTCCTCGCTGCGCTCGATCGCCCTGCCAAACGGCCTCACCACCTTGGGACAGGACGTGTTCGGGCTTTGCGCGCGGCTGACGTCGGTCACCCTGCCGGATGCGATGAGCGAGATCCCGGCCGGCACCTTCGCCGACTGCAAGGCGCTGAAAAAGATCGATTTCCCCTCGGAATTGGAAGCCATCGGGGAAGGGGCGTTTCGCAACTGCTCGTCTTTGGCGGATCCGGTGTTCCCCTCCGGGCTGAACCGCATCGGGACGGAGGCGTTCACCGGCTGCCATTCCATCGTGTCCCTGACTCTCCCCGATATGCTGCACACCGTCGGGGACGGCGCCTTTTCCGATTGCCGGGGACTCAAGCGGGCGCAGCTGCCCAACCGGATGACCGTCGTCCCGTCGCGGATGTTTGAATATTGCGCCGCTTTGAAGGCGATCAGCATTCCCGAGCGGGTCGCTGAGATCGGGGACAGCGCCTTTTCATCCTGCACGGGGATGACGAGCGTCAGCCTGCCGGCGAGTTTGACCCGTATCGGCTCTGCCGCCTTTTCGGGATGCCGGGTGCTGCAGCGGGTGCGCATTCCCGACAAAGTGACCGACATCGGCGCCGACGCTTTTTCCGACTGTCACCAGTGGCTGACGTTGGTTGCCAAGGAAGGCTCGGCGGCGCAAAAGTTCGCCAAGGAATATTCCCTGCGGTTCGAAGCGCAATAAGCGCGTCTAATTCCCCCTTTGTACGGGCAGACTAACGTCAGGCTGGTACAAAGGGGGATTTTTTGTGAAAAAACGGGTGATCGCGCTGGCGGCGGGGTTGGCGGTGCTGGCGGGCGGACTGGCGGTACGGGTGGGGGTGCTGACGCGCGGAGAGCTGGCGAGCGCCGCCGACCGGCAGGCGTCCTATACCGTTACCGTGGCGCGCTGCCGGGGCACCATTTACGATACCCGGCTGACGCCGCTGGTCAACACCGGCAGCGAATACCGGATCAGCGCCGCGCCGACGCCCCAGGTGGCGGCCGCGCTGGCGACCCAGCTGGAGGGAGAAGACAAGCAAACGGCGCTGCAGGAGCTGGCGGCGGGACATCCCGTCGCGCTGGCGATGGATCATCCGCCCAACACGGTGGAGGGGATCTACGCCTTCCGGGTGCCGGTGCGGTACGCGTCGCCGCTGATGGCGGAGCATTTGGTGGGCTATCTTGACGGGGACGGTCTGCACGGGGCGGTCGGCGCCGAGGCGCTGTTTGACGAGCGGTTGAGCGAGTACACCGGCGAGGTGCGGGTCACGTATACCCTGGACGGATCGGGCGGACTGCTGGAGGGAGTGCCGCCCCGGATCGAAAACACCCTGTCCCGCGCCGCCGGCGGGGTGGCGCTGACGCTGGACAGCCGGGTGCAGGCGATCGCTTTGCGCGCCGCAAAGCGGTATCTGCCCCGCGGCGCGGCGGTGATCGGCGAAGCGGCGACCGGGCGGATCCTGGCGTCGGTCAGCACCCCCGGCTTTCAGCCGGATACGCTGGCGCAGGCGCTGGAGGACGACGATTCGCCCTTGCTCAACCGGGTCGCCTGCAACTACAACTGCGGCTCGGTTTTCAAGATTGTGACCGCCGCCGCGGCTCTGGAAAACGGATTGACGCCGGGCGTGACCTTTTCCTGCGACGGGTCGATCCGGGAAGAGGGGATCACCTTCCATTGTCACAACCCGCTGGGGCACGGGCGGCTGGATATGACCGGCGGCTTTTCCAATTCCTGCAATCCCTATTTTATCCGGCTGGCGCGGCGTACCGGCGGCCGGGCGCTCTATGATATGGCGGCGGCGCTGGGCTTCGGACAGGCGCTGACGTTGGAGGGCGGCTGGGAGACCGCCCGCTCGATCTTGCCCGCTCCGGCTACCTTGTCGGGTGCGGCGCTGGCCAATCTGTCCATCGGGCAGGGCGATCTGCTGGCCAGTCCCCTGCATATCGCCGCCATGGTGGGTGCGGTGGTCAACGACGGGCGCTGGCGGCCGCCGTCTTTGCTCAAGGGCCTGGTGGACGAAAAAGGCCAACTGGAGGAGACGGCTTTACCGACGGAAAAGACGGTCTTTTCCGCCGCGACCGCCGCCCGCTTGCGGGAAATGATGATCCAGACGGTGCAGACCGGTACCGGCCGCTCCGCCGCTCCGGCGGCCGGCGGCGCCGGCGCCAAGACCGGCACCGCCCAGACCGGCTGGAAGCGGGACGCCGGATCGGCCGAGGTGGTGCAAAGCTGGATCGCCGGATTTTACCCGGCGGAGAAGCCGCGCTACGTCGTCGTTACCATGGCTGAAGACGCCGAGAATACCGGTGGATCCAGTGCCGACGCCTTCCGCCAGATCTGCGAGCAACTGGCGTCTCTGTAAGAAACCGTCGTTTTACCACAATTGTGTGGCAGATTACCGTTATGCTCTGAAGATAATTGACAACCGCCGCTTTGTTATTTATAATTGGGATATATTATCTTTTTCTGGGGAGGAAGAGAAATATGAAAAACGCATATCGATGGGTAGCGCTGCTGGCGGCGTGCCTGATGCTGCTGACGGCGATCCCGTTCGCGGCAGCGGAAGGACCGCGGCTGGCGATCACCGCGGACAAGACCACGGTCAATCCCGGTGACCGGGTAAAGGTGTCGTTCGTATCCAGCGGCATCACGGCCGAAAGCGGCTGGGAGATGCTGGAATTCACCATTGGCTATGATCCCGCGCAGCTCACGCCGCAGGGATACACCTCCGGAAGCGGTGCGGACAGCGCGGCGATGATGGACGTCAATTTTAACGAAAATCCCTTGCGGGGCGCGGTGATCAGCACCACCACGCAGACCGGCAACGGCGAGATCATCAGCGTGGAGTTTCTGGTGAGCGATACCGTCGCTCCCGGCACCGCGATCAACCTGAACGTTCAGCTGCTGGAATTCACCCGCCTGGTGGTGGAAAACCAGCGGGTAGTCGGCTTTACGCCGCTGCAAGCGGCGGGCGGATACCCGATCGGCCTGACGGTGGCGGCGCCCAGCGTGCAGATCACCTTCAAGGGCA
>JBMNVL010000035.1:0-17010 GCA_050946775.1 Acutalibacteraceae bacterium | reverse complement strand
AACGTCAGCGGCGTCACCTACAACGAGCTGGGCGAAATCGAGCTGCAAAACGGCGAAAAACGCCGCTGCCGGGTGCTGGAGATCGACGGATCCAACGCGCTGGTGCAGCTGTTTGAAAACTCCGCCGGCATCAATCTGGCCGACAGCAAGGTGCGTTTTCTCGGCCGCCAGATGGAGCTGGCGGTGTCGGAGGATATGCTGGGGCGGGTGTTCGACGGACTGGGCCGCCCCATCGACGACGGCCCGGAATTGATCCCCGATATGCGCTTAGACGTCAACGGCAAGCCGATGAATCCCGCCGCCAGACGGTATCCGCAGGAGTTTATCCAGACCGGCGTGTCGGCCATTGACGGGCTGAACACCCTGGTGCGCGGGCAGAAGCTGCCCATCTTTTCGGCCAGCGGTCTTCCCCACGCCCAACTGGCGGCGCAGATCGCCCGTCAGGCCAAGGTGCGGGGCAAGGACGAAAAATTCGCCGTGGTCTTCGCCGCGATGGGCATCACCTTCGAGGAATCCAACTTCTTCGTCGACTCCTTCCGCCAGACCGGCGCGCTGGAGCGGACGGTGCTGTTCGTCAACCTGGCCAACGATCCCGCCATCGAGCGGATCGCCACCCCGAAAATGGCGCTGACGGCGGCGGAATACCTCGCCTTTGAAAAAGGGATGCACGTGCTGGTCATCCTGACCGACATCACCAACTACGCCGACGCGCTGCGGGAAATTTCCGCCGCCCGCAAGGAAGTCCCCGGCCGACGGGGCTATCCCGGCTATATGTACACCGATCTGGCCACCATCTACGAACGGGCCGGCCGTCAGCACGGCAAGGAGGGATCGATCACCATGATCCCGATCCTGACCATGCCCGAGGACGACAAGACCCACCCCATCCCCGACCTGACCGGGTACATCACCGAGGGGCAGATCATCCTGTCCCGTGAACTCTACCGCAAAGGGATCACCCCGCCCATCGACGTGCTGCCTTCCCTGTCCCGGCTCAAGGACAAGGGCATCGGCGAGGGCAAGACCCGCGCCGATCACAGCGGCACTATGAACCAGCTCTTCTCGGCCTACGCCCGCGGCAAGGACGCCAAGGAACTGATGGTGATCCTCGGGGAAGCGGCGCTGACCGATATCGACAAGCTGTACGCCAAATTCGCCGACGCCTTCGAGCGGGAATACGTCTCGCAGGGGTACGACGCCGATCGCAGCATCGAGGAGACGCTGGACATCGGCTGGAAACTGCTGCGGATCCTGCCCAGAAGCGAGCTCAAGCGGATCTCCGACGAGTATCTCGATCAATATTACGAGGTGTAAGCCATGGCGGTTCTCAACGTAAACCCCACCCGCATGGAATTGACCAACCTCAAGCGCAAGCTGACCACCGCCCGGCGGGGTCACAAGCTGCTCAAGGACAAGCGGGACGAGCTGATGCGGCAGTTTCTGGATCTCATCTACGAGAACCAGCGGCTGCGCAAAGAGGTGGAGGACGGCCTGCTCATGGCCAACCGCCGGCTGGCGCTGGCGGCCAGCGTGGTGCAGCCCGAGATCCTCGATACCGCCTTGCTGCTGCCCAAGCAGAGCATGAAGCTGCGCATCACCGAAAAAAACGTGATGAGCGTCAACATCCCCGAGTACGCGGTGGAATACCGCACCGACGACCCGGAGGATATGTTCTCCTACGGTTTTGCTGCCACCTCGGCGGATATGGACGGCGCCATCCACACCCTGTCGGAGCTGCTGCCCAAGATGATCCGGCTGGCGCAGGTGGAAAAATCCTGCCAGCTGATGGCCTCCGAGATCGAAAAGACCCGCCGGCGGGTCAACGCGCTGGAGCACGTGATGATCCCCCGGTATGAGGAAACCATCCGGTTCATCACCATGAAGCTGGACGAAAACGAACGCAGCACCATCACCCGCTTGATGAAGGTCAAGGACATGATGGTCACCCAGGCCATCGAAGCCGCCCGTCAACGGGAGGCGTGAAAAAGGAACCGGCGATCGCCGGTTCCTTTTTTTACGGTCTGTTGTCACTTCTCCCCGTCGCCGAAATCCCCCGGATCATAGGCAAACAGCCGGTCACGCAAACGCTCCTTCTCCTGCGCAAACCAATGCAATTGCGTTATGGTTTTGTCTATCTTGGCGCACGCCTCCGGATCGTCTTTATGGCACGCCTTTTGACGCTCGAAAAAATTAATGTTTTCTTGCGGCCATTCTTCCCAATACCGCACAGCGATGTCTATAGTTTCTTTTTGGAAATCCGTCATCGGAATGGGCTTGGCAATATGTCGGGACAATGGCACAAATTCGCGCCGTGCATCACCGTTAATGAGCCGCCAACCGTTTTTTGAAACGATATCCGCCACATCCTCACCCGCCAACGGATATAAAGACGCTGCGAATTCATGGGTTAATTGATCAAAAAACACCGATCCATCGTCCCGATAAAACGTCAAATCCTCCGGCAGGCTTTTGCGATCATTGTAAAAATCCCATTCAAACAACGAATGTGCCTGTTCCCGCAAAATGGCAAAAGTCTCGTCGTTGCAGTAATAAATTGTTAAACGATCGGTGGCCTCTCCTTGTCCCCATATACACGGGTCCTGTAACTGGCAAAACGAACAAAAACGGTAGGGGTCCAACGCCTCCAGAGAATCGCAAACCTCCTCGGGATAGCGAAAAAAATCCCGTTTGAAGCGGAGTGAGAAGTACCGGCTGTACCGGAAACATCGCTCCAGCAATTGATAATAATCCTCACCGTAAATGTCCTCCGGTGAAGTTTTATCGTAATAGCCAAATCCGTATTCCATGGTATGCCCTCCTGACGTCGCCCTGTTTTCTGTTTGCATTGTATCACAAACCGGTGTGTTTGACAAGCCGCTGGACTTTCCGTCCCGGCGACGCTCGCAAGCGCTGCCCGTCAAAGAGGGGCAGACGCACCACGTCGATTTCATCGTTGTCCTGCGGGCGGATAATATCCGCCCCTACGACGTCCCACTCTCCCATAGGGAGAGTGGGACGCATACCGGGAATGGGCTCGTGGCCCATCACGCTCTCAATAATACAAGAATTTGGCAAAACAATCGTTGAATTTTGAAAGATTCTTGTGTATAATGGAGAAAAGCCATCCTCAAAGGAGTTTGCGTATGAAGCAATACGTTTTGGCGCTGGACGAGGGCACCACCAGCGCCCGCGCCATTCTGTTCGACCGAAACGCCCGCATCGTCAGCGTGGCCCAGCACGAATTCACCCAACTGTATCCCCGTCCCGGCTGGGTGGAGCACGATCCGATGGAGGTCTACGCCAACCAGTACGCCGCCATGACCGAATGCGTCGCCAAAAGCGGCATCGATCCTCAAACGATCGCCGCCATCGGCATCACCAACCAGCGGGAAACGACGCTGGTATGGGAAAAGGCGACCGGCCGGCCGATCGGCAACGCCATCGTGTGGCAATGCCGCCGCACCGCCGATCTGTGCGAAAAGCTGGTGGCCGACGGTCATGCCGACGCCATCCGTCAAAAGACCGGTCTGCGTCCCGACGCCTATTTCAGCGGCACCAAGCTGCAATGGATACTCGACCATCATCCCGGCTCGCGCGAGCGTGCCGAGCGGGGAGAATTGCTGTTTGGCACCATCGACACCTGGCTGTTATGGAAACTGACCGGCGGCAAGGTCCATCTGACCGACCGCACCAACGCTTCCCGCACTATGCTGTACAATCTGCACACCGGCGACTGGGACGACGAGCTGCTGGCGTGGATGGATATTCCCCGGGCGATGCTCCCGCAGATCGCCAGCAGCAGCGAGATCTACGGCACCACCAACGTGATGGGCGCCGAGATCCCGATTGCCGGCATCGCCGGCGATCAGCAGGCGGCGCTGTTCGGGCAGGGCTGTTTTGCCCCGGGTGATACCAAGACTACCTACGGCACCGGCTGTTTTCTGCTGACCCACACCGGCACCGGGCCGGTAGAAAGCCGCCACGGTCTGCTGACCACCGTCGCCGCCGCTGAAAAGGGACGGCCCTGCGAATACGCGCTGGAGGGCAGCGTCTTCGTCGGTGGAGCGGTGATCCAATGGCTGCGGGACGAATTGCGGCTGATCGACGAATCCCGTGACAGCGAATACTTTGCCTGCAAGGTGACGGACACCGGCGGGGTATACGTGGTGCCGGCCTTTGCCGGACTGGGCGCGCCCTACTGGGATATGCACGCCCGGGGCACCATCACCGGACTGTCCCGGGGCACCGGACGGGAACACATCATCCGGGCGGCGCTGGAATCCATTGCCTACCAGACCGAGGATCTGCTGACCGCCATGGCCGCCGACAGCGGCAGTCCCATTTCCCGTCTGCGGGTGGACGGCGGCGCCGCCGCCAACGATTTCTTGATGCAGTTCCAAGCCGATATTTCCCGCACCACCGTTTTCCGTCCCGCTTCACAGGAGGCGACGGCGGCCGGCGCGGCGTTTTTAGCCGGGCTGGCGGTGGATTTCTGGCACTCGCGGGACGAGCTGGCCGCCATGTGCGGCGACGGGGTAAGTTTCGCGCCACGGATGGACGAAGAGCAGCGTCTGGCGCTGTTGGAGGGCTGGCATCGCGCCGTCAAAGCGGCGCAGATCCAATAGTAAAGGAGACAACGATATGGCGATCGAGATCATCGAAAAACGCATCCCCTCTTCCGACGGGGAACACGAGCTGGCCGGAAAAGTCTACCTGCCCGAAGGACAGCCCAAAGGGCTGTTCCACGTCGTCCACGGGATGACCGAGCACATCGGCCGGTACGACGAGATCCTGCGGGCGATGGCCGCCGACGGTTTTGTGGCGTTCGGGTTTGATCATCTCGGCCACGGCCACACCGTCCGCGACCAGAGCGAGCTGGGCTTTATCGCCGTCAAGGACGGCTGGCGGCGGCTGGTGGACGACGTGGCGGTCGCCGGCAAGGCGATGAAGGAAACCTACGGCGCCGATCTGCCCTACGTCCTGATGGGCCACAGCATGGGCTCGTTCGTGGTGCGGCTGGCGGCGAAGCAATACGATCTGCAGGACAAGCTGATCGTGATGGGCACCGGCGGCCCGAACGCCATGTCGGGTCCGGGTCTGGCTCTGGCCAACCTGATCAAAGCCCTTCGCGGGCCAAAGCACGTTTCCATTTTGGTGGAGGCGCTGGCCTTCGGACGGTACAACTCCCATTTTGACAAGGACGACTGGCGCAACTGGCTGTCCACCGATCCCGCCGAGCGCAAAAAGGGCGGCGAAGACCCGCTGTGCAATTTCCATTTCACCGTCAGCGCCATGAGCGATCTGGTGCGGCTGCAGCGGGAAAGCAACAAGCGCCGGTGGTTCAACGGCATAAACAAACAAAAACCGGTGCTGCTCCTTTCGGGCAGCGACGACCCGGTGGGCAGCTACAGCAAGGGGGTACGGATCGTCAACGCCCGGCTGAAGGCCGCCGGCGTACCGGTGCAGATGAAGCTGTACAAGGGTTTTCGCCACGAGATCCTCAACGATTTCTGCCGCGGCGAGGTGATCGCCGACATCCGCCGGTTCGTGGAAGAGTGAAAACTTTTCCGGCGGATATGCAGGCATATACGTCGGATCATTACTAAAGGAGGAGTTGTCAATGAAAAAACGCATTCTTGTAACGGCCCTGACCGTTGTTTTGGCCATTACTTTGGGAGTCGCTGTTTTCGCCTCCGATACGATCTCGTCGTCGCTTCGGCTCGGCGACGTGAACGGCGACGGTGACATCACCGCCGCCGACGCGCTGGAGGTCCTGCAGTATGCAAACGGCAAGATCGATACCTTCACCGCCGAAAAGGCCGTGGATCCCGGCGATGGGCCGCAGTATAACCAGCCGGACGATCCGCCCCATTTTTATGAGCATTTTGAAGACACGCCGCAGGCGTTCGTCAACTGGCTGAACGACATCAAAGATACCACGCCGGAGAACGTGCCTCTGCGCGCCTCCCTGGAAACGCTCAAAAAGGAGGGCGTGCTCTACGTCCCCCAATGCGACGCGACGCTGAAAAACGTGTATTATACGGGCTTTGATGACGGGATTGTCATGTATACCTATGTTTATGACAATTACTTCTATATCCAAGTAGCCTTAATGTTGGATGACACGCGACAGGCCCATGATGCCGCCGAAAACCTGACAGAATTTTGCCAAAACACGAATGTTCCGCTGGATAAAGAGGTCGAAGACGATTATAGCAAACGTATCTCGTCCATCGTCCCGATCGACTTCAACGGGCAAAGCGAGGGGCTGTATACACACGGTGTTTTTAACTACCTGCCGCCTGCGACAAACCGGGATTATGCGGAAATCACCTTCTTTTACGACAAGTATACCGTCACCCTCCAGCAAAAATACGCCAAAGAACTGGATTGGGATCTCGTTTCCTCGATTCAGTTGGATGAAATCGACTTTTAACTGGTCGTCTACATTCTGTCTGCCACAAGAGCTGCGGCAATTCTGCCGCGGCTCTTGTTTTTTTGGGGCGGGTGTGGTATACTGTTGTTAAATAATTAACGGAGGTGTCGGTATGGATACGAGAGTCGCTCTGATGAGCATCATCGTGGAAAACGAAGACAGTGTGGAGGCGCTCAACGCCCTGCTGCACGAATACGGCGGGTACATCATCGGGCGGATGGGCATCCCCTATCGCGCCAAGGGCATCAATATCATCAGCATCGCGCTGGACGCGCCTCAGGACGTGACGTCGGCTCTGGCCGGCAAGATCGGCCAACTCGACGGGGTGCAGGTCAAAACCGTCTATTCCGGCATAAAAGCCGAATAACCTCATCATACTCTAACGGGGAAGACGCCGTCTGACCCAAAAGAAAGGAACGTTTCCAATGGCAAACTACGATCCCAAATCCCTCAAGGCGGAGGAATTCATCAACGACGGGGAAATTCAGGCGACCCTGCGCTTCGCCGAGGAGCACAAGCACGACCGGGCGCTGATCGACGCCATCCTCGAAAAGGCGCGTCCCCAAAAGACCGCCACCGGCCACGTCTGCGCCGGGCTGACCCACCGGGAGGCGTCGGTTTTGCTCGCCTGCGATCTGCCCGACGTCATCGAGAAGATCGAGCACATCGCCGAGGAGATCAAGCTGGCGTTTTACGGCAACCGGATCGTCATCTTCGCGCCGCTGTATCTGTCCAACTACTGCGTCAACGGCTGCGTGTACTGCCCCTATCACCTGAAAAACAAACACATCGCCCGCAAAAAACTGACCCAGGACGAGGTGCGCGACGAGGTGATCGCCCTGCAGGACATGGGCCACAAGCGCCTGGCGATCGAATCGGGCGAGGACCCGGTCAACAATCCCATCGAGTACATCCTCGAGTGCATCAAGACCATTTACAGCGTCCACCACAAAAACGGCGACATACGCCGGGTCAACGTCAACATCGCCGCCACCACGGTGGAAAACTACCGCAGGTTAAAGGAAGCCGGCATCGGCACCTATATTCTCTTCCAGGAGACCTATCACAAGGAAAGCTACGAGCAACTGCACCCGACCGGACCCAAGCACAACTACGCGTACCACACCGAGGCGATGGACCGCGCTATGGAGGGCGGCATCGACGACGTGGGCTTGGGCGTTCTGTTCGGGTTGGAGCTGTATAAGTACGAATTTGCCGGGCTGATCATGCACGCCGAGCATCTCGAGGCGGTGCACGGCGTCGGCCCGCACACCATCAGCGTTCCCCGGCTCAAACGGGCGGACGACATCGATCCCGACCAGTTCGACAACGGCATCGACGACGACACCTTCGCCCACATCACCGCCTGCATCCGGCTGGCCGTCCCCTACACCGGGATGATCATTTCCACCCGGGAAAACGAGCAGGTGCGCTCCCGGCTGCTGCGGCTGGGAATCTCCCAGGTCAGCGGCGGTTCCCGCACCTCGGTGGGCGGCTACGCCGGCTATTCCGCCGACGAGCGTCCCCACGACACCGAGCAGTTCGACGTATCGGACCAGCGGTCGCTGGACGAGGTGGTGCGCTGGCTGATCGACAACGGGCACATTCCGTCGTTTTGCACCGCCTGCTACCGGGAAGGCCGCACCGGCGACCGGTTTATGAGCTTGTGCAAAAGCGGGCAGATCCTCAACTGCTGCCACCCCAACGCGCTGATGACTCTGGCGGAATATCTGGAGGACTACGCTTCCCCCGAAACCAAGGCGGCGGGCTATAAAATGATCGAGGAAGAGCTGGAACGGATCCCCAAGGACAAGGTGCGCGCCATCGCCAGAGAGCATATCGCCGACATCCGCTCCTCCAACCGCCGGGATTTCCGGTTTTAAATAACCACGGATCAATGCGAACCAACTTTCAAAATGTCATTCTGAGGAGCGAAAGCGACGAAGAATTTTAGCACCCAGGCCGCTTTTTAAGATCCTTCGCTTCGCTCAGGATGACATAGTATGAGATTTTGAAGCATTCAACGTTTTCTTAAGGGGTATTGTATGAGTTTACAGGACACCGTATCGGCCGAGCGGCTGCACATCGGCTTTTTCGGGATGCGCAACGCCGGCAAATCCAGCGTGGTCAACGCCGTCACCGGGCAGGATCTGGCCGTGGTATCCGACGTGAAGGGTACCACCACCGACCCGGTAAAAAAAGCGATGGAACTGCTCCCGCTCGGGCCGGTGGTGATCATCGACACCCCCGGTCTGGACGACGAGGGAACGCTGGGCGAAAAACGGATGGAAAAAGCCCGCCGCATTTTGGCGCAAACCGACGTCGCCGTGCTGGTGGTGGACGCCGCCGTCGGCCTGTCCGACGGCGACCGGGAGCTGCTGGCACTGCTAAAGGAGCGAAAGCTGCCCCATCTCGTGGTGTTCAACAAGACCGATCTTACCGCCGCCCGGCCCCTGCCCGACGGGGCGCTGGCGGTCAGCGCCCTCACCGGCGAGGGGATCGAGGCGCTCAAAATCCGGCTGGGCGGTTTTGCCAAAACCGCGCCCCAAAAATGGCTCGTCCGGGATCTGATCGATCCCGGCGACCGGGTGGTGCTGGTGATCCCCATTGACGAATCCGCCCCCAAAGGACGGCTGATTTTGCCCCAGCAGCAGGTGATGCGGGAGGTGCTGGATGCCCACGCCGCCGTCGTCGCCTGCCAGGACGCCGATCTGAAAGCCACCCTGGCGGGATTGCGCGAGCCGCCCCGGCTGATCGTCACCGACTCCCAGGCGTTTGAGAAGGTGGCGGCCGACGCTCCGCCCGACGTCCCGCTGACCTCCTTTTCCATCCTGTTCGCCCGGTACAAGGGCGATCTGGCGGCGCTGGTCAAAGGGGCGGCGGCCTTGAGCCGGCTGAAGGACGGCGACAAGGTGCTCATCAGCGAGGGCTGCACCCACCATCGCCAATGCCGGGACATCGGCACCGTCAAGCTGCCCGGCTGGATCGAGAGCTCCACCGGCGCCAAGCCGGATTTCACTTTCACCGCCGGCGGGGATTTTCCCGCCGACCTGTCGGGCTTCGCGCTGGTCGTCCATTGCGGCGGCTGTATGCTGAACGAAGCCGAAATGCGCCACCGGCTGGCCGTCGCCGACGCCGCCGGGGTGCCGATGGTCAACTACGGAGTGGCCATCGCCCAGATGCACGGTGTTTTGCGGCGCAGTCTTGAGCCCTTTCCCGATCTGCTGCCGCTTTTAGACAAAAAATCTATTATTAAACGGAGGTAACCACCATGGCTGACAATCAAAACCGCTACGCCGGGACCCAGACCGAAAAAAACCTGCAGGCCGCTTTCGCCGGCGAATCCCAGGCCCGCAACAAGTACACTTATTTCGCTTCCAAGGCGAAAAAAGAAGGCTTTGAGCAGATCGCCGCGCTGTTTTTGAAAACCGCCGACAACGAGAAGGAGCACGCCAAGATGTGGTTCAAGGAGTTGAACGGCATCGGCTCGACCGCCGAAAATCTCGCGGCCGCCGCCGACGGCGAAAATTACGAGTGGACCGATATGTACGAGGGCTTTGCCAAGACCGCCGAGGAAGAGGGTTTCCCCGAGCTGGCGGCCAAATTCCGCGGGGTGGCGGCCATCGAGAAGCACCACGAGGAGCGCTACCGCGCCCTGCTGCACAACGTCGAGACCGCCGCGGTCTTCGCCAAGAGCGAGGTCAAGGTGTGGGAGTGCCGCAACTGCGGCCACATCGTGGTGGGCACCAACGCCCCCGAGATCTGCCCGGTGTGCGCCCATCCGCAGGCGTATTTTGAAGTCAACGCCGAGAACTATTGAGGAGTCTATGAGCGATCTTGTCCAACAACTGGAGCGGGCGCGCGATCTGCCGGACGACGGATTGCGCGCCTTGCTGGATAGCGACCGGTACGACGGCAAGCTGTTCGCCGCCGCCGACCGGGTGCGCCGTCAGCGCTACGGCGACGAGGTGTATCTGCGGGGATTGATCGAGTTTACCAACCACTGCAAAAACGACTGCTATTACTGCGGCATCCGCCGCTCCAACCCCCACGCCGAGCGCTACCGGTTAAGCCAAGAGGAGATTCTCTCCTGCTGCGCCCAGGGGTATGCCCTCGGCTACCGCACCTTCGTGCTGCAGGGAGGTGAGGATCCCTATTTCACCGACGAGCGGCTGTGCGCCGTTGTTGCGGCCATCCGCCGGGACTATCCCGACTGCGCCATCACCCTGTCGGTGGGCGAACGGTCGCGAGAGAGCTATCAGCGGCTGTTCGACGCCGGCGCCAACCGGTATCTGCTGCGCCACGAAACGGCGACCGACGCCCACTACCGCGCCTTGCATCCCGGGGAGATGCGCCTGTCTCACCGAAAAGAGTGCCTGTTCGCCCTCAAAGAGATCGGGTATCAGGTGGGCGCGGGATTTATGGTGGGATCGCCCTTCCAGACGACGGAGCATCTGATCGCCGATCTGCGATTTTTG
Source organism: Acutalibacteraceae bacterium (assembly GCA_050946775.1). Lineage (GTDB taxonomy): Bacteria > Bacillota > Clostridia > Oscillospirales > Acutalibacteraceae > UMGS1474. Next base: position 6,096 of record JBMNVL010000035.1, on the reverse strand, counting down.
CAGCGGCTGCAGCCGGATATGATCGGGATCGGCCCCTTTATTCCCCACCGGGAGACGCCGCTGGGAACCTGCCAAAGCGGAAGCCTTGCCCTGACCCTGCGGCTGCTGGCGATATTGCGGCTGCTGTTTCCCTACGTACTGCTGCCGGCGACCACGGCGCTGGGCACCGTTCACCCGCAAGGGCGGGAGATGGGGCTCAAGGCCGGCGCCAACGTGGTGATGCCCAACCTGTCGCCGGTGGGGGTGCGAAAAAAATACGACCTGTACGAAAACAAGATCTGCACCGGCGAGGAAGCCGCCGAATGCCGCGGCTGTCTGCAGCGCCGGGTCGAAACGGCGGGTTACCGGATCGTGACCGCCGTGGGCGACGTGAAACGGGAGAAAACGTGATGTTTCAAGATAAGGTTGCGGTGATCACCGGCGGCGCGCGAGGCATCGGTCGGTGCATCGCCGGGGAACTGGAGAAGCAGGGGGCGCGGGTATACGTGATCGACCTGCTGGACAATCCCTGTTTTCAGGGCGATCTCGCCGATCGGCAGACGCTGGAGCGGTTTGCCGACAAGGTGATCGCCGAGCAAGGCCGGGTGGATATTCTGGTCAACAACGCGCCGCCTCTTTTCAAGGGGATCGGCGACTGCAGCTACGAGGAATTCGAGTACGCCCAGCGGGTGGGAGTCACGGCGGCGTTTTATCTGACCAAGCTGTTCTCCCCCTATTTCACGCCGGGCGCCAGCGTCGTCAACATCTCCTCCAGCCGCGACAGGATGAGTCAGCCTCAGTCGGAAAGCTATACCGCCGCCAAAGGCGGCATTGCCGCGCTGACCCACGCTTTGGCGGTCAGCCTGGCAGGGAGGGCGCGGGTCAACTCGGTATCCCCCGGCTGGATCGACAACGCCGGGGAAGGCTTTACCGGCGCCGACGCGGCGCAGCAGCCGGTCGGCAGGGTGGGCACACCGATGGACGTCGCCAACGCGGTGCTCTTCCTCTGCTGTGACCGGGCGGGATTCATCACCGGCGAAAACATCTGTGTGGACGGCGGGATGACCCGCCTGATGATCTACCACGGCGACCACGGCTGGTCGCTGGACACCGTGAAATGAGGTTTCCCATGACAACACAGGAAAAATATCGCGCTCTGCGGGACAATCTGCAGGCGCTGGGACGGGTTGCGGTCGCCTTTTCGGGCGGGGTGGATTCCACCTTTTTGCTGGCCGTCGCCCACGATACGCTGGGCGACAACGCCCTGGCCGTCACCGGGAAAAGCCCCTCCCTCCCCGGGCGGGAGAGACGTCAGGCGGAAGAATTCTGCCGCGAAAAGGGCATTCGCCAATTGGAATTGGATACCGACGAAATGGCCCTGCCGGAATACGTGCGCAACGCTCCCGACCGGTGTTATCACTGCAAGAAACGGCTGTTCACCGCCATACGGGAGTTGGCCGCCGGACAAGGCGCCTGCGTCGCCGAGGGCTCCAACGCCGACGACGAGGGGGATTACCGGCCCGGCCTGCGGGCGATCGCCGAGCTGGGGATCCACAGCCCCTTGCGGGAGGTGGGACTGACCAAGGCGGAGATCCGGGATCTGTCCCGGCGGATGGGACTGCCCACCTGGGACAAGCCGAGCTTCGCCTGTTTGGCAAGCCGCTTTCCTTACGGCCAGCCCATCACCGTCGAAAAGCTCGGGATGGTGGAACGAGCCGAGCAAGTGCTGTTGGATCTCGGCTTGCGGCAGGTGCGGGTGCGGCTGCACGGAGATATGGCCCGCATCGAGATACTGCCGGAGGAATTCGATCGGTTTTTACCCCATCGCGAAGAGGTGGCCCGGGCGTTTGCCGCCATCGGCTTTGCCTACACCGCGCTGGATCTGACCGGTTACCGGTCGGGCAGTATGAACGAAACCCTTCGCTAAATATATAACGACACGCCGCTGGGGCGTTGACTGTAGGAAACAGTTGGCGCGCCGGCGGTTTTTTGCGGCAAAAAAAGAGGCAAAACAAGGTCAAATATTGGGCAATTTCCGGCAGCTTGCGTGCAGCTTCGTCTTTTTTGGACAATATTCCTATTTCTTTGCCCACACGCTTGGACGCGCAGATGTTAAATATAGCCAAAAGCGTTTCTTTTGGTTTATGAAAAGTACTAAATTCCGTTTACAAAACTGTTTTTTTTGTTGACTTTTCCGATGAAAAAGGTTACACTATGAGCAGTGATCGAGGAGGATCCAACCCGATCATGAAAAAATTCAAGAGGAGTTGTATGTAGCATGAAAAAGATCCTTGTCGTGTTGTTGGCTCTGACCATGGTTCTGGCGATGGCGGCTTGCACCACCACTCCCTCGAACAATGGCGATACCAACTCCACCAACGACAGCGCGTCCGGTGAAACTTTGATCGGCGTTTCGATGCCCACCAAAGATCTGCAGCGCTGGAATCAGGACGGCGAAAACATGAAGAAAGAGCTGGAAGCGGCCGGTTACAAGGTCGACTTGCAGTTCGCGGCGAACGACATCCAAACCCAGGTCAACCAGCTGGAAAACATGATCACCGGCGGCTGCAAGGTGCTGGTCATCGCTTCCATCGACGGCAACTCGCTGGGCACCGTTCTGGCGAAAGCCAAAGAGGCCAAGATTCCGGTCATCGCTTATGACCGTCTGATCATGAACTCCGACGCGGTCAGCTACTACGCCACCTTCGACAACACCCTGGTCGGCACCAAACAGGGCGAGTATATCGAGCAGGCGCTGGATCTGAAGAACGCGGGCGACAAGAAGTTCAACATCGAGCTGGTCACCGGTGATCCCGGCGACAACAACGTCAACTTCTTCTACGGCGGCGCCATGGCCGTTCTGAAGCCCTATATCGACGCCGGTACGCTGGTCGTGCAGTCCGGTCAGGTCGAGAAGGACACCGTCGCTACCGTCGAGTGGGCGACCGCTACCGCGCAGTCCCGTTTCGAGAACATCCTGTCCACCTATTACAGCGACAAGGATCTGGACGCCGTTCTGGCCTCCAACGATTCCACCGCTCTGGGCGTTGAGAACGCGCTGGCTTCCTCCTACACCGGCAAATACCCCGTCATCACCGGTCAGGACTGCGATATCGCCAACACCATCAATATGATCAAAGACAAACAGGCGATGTCCGTCTTCAAGGATACCCGTACGCTGGCTTCCAAGACCGTTGAGATGGTCGACGCGCTGGTGAAGGGCACCGAGCCTCCCGTCAACGACAAAGAGACCTATGACAACGGCACCGGCGTTATCCCCAGCTATCTGTGCGAGCCGGTCGTCTGCACCAAGGACAACTACAAAGAGATCCTGATCGATTCCGGTTATTACAAAGAGGACGAACTCAAGTAAATCCAGCCAAATCTTAAGCATGACATTGGGCAAGGTGGCCTGTGCTGCCTTGCCCAATGTTTAAGATGAGGGGCGTTTGCCCTCTCTCTTTTGTCCGCATTTCGATCATCCGGAGGTGATATCTTGGCAGAATATATACTGGAAATGAGAAACATCACCAAGCAGTTTCCGGCGGTAAAGGCTCTGGACAACGTCAATTTGCAGGTTGAAAAGGGCAGCATTCACGCGCTGGTCGGTGAAAACGGCGCCGGCAAATCCACCTTGATGAAGGTCCTCAGCGGCATTCATCCCCACGGCAGTTACGAGGGGGAGGTTTTGTATAACGGAGAAGTCTGCCAGTTCTCCAACATTCGCCAAAGCGAAGCCAAGGGCATCGTCATCATCCATCAGGAACTGGCGCTGATCCCTTACATGACCATCGGCGAGAATATGTTTCTCGGCAACGAAAAAGGCCATTCGATGGCGATCGACTGGAACAAAACCTACGCCGAGGCCAACAAATATCTGCGGGAAGTCGGTCTGCACGAATCGTCCCGCACCCTGATCAAGGATATCGGCGTGGGCAAGCAGCAGCTGGTGGAGATCGCCAAGGCGCTCTCCAAAAAAGCCCAGCTGCTGATTCTCGACGAGCCGACGTCTTCTCTGAACGAAACCGATTCCAAGGCGTTGCTGGATCTGCTGCTGCGCTTTAAGGAGCAGGGACTGACCTCCATCATCATTTCCCACAAGCTCAACGAGGTCTCCTACGTGGCGGACGACATTACCGTTATCCGCGACGGCAAGACCATTGAGACGCTCCACAAGGGTGTGGACGACATCAGCGAGGACCGGATCATCCGCGGGATGGTCGGCCGCGAGATCGCCGACCGTTTTCCCAAACGGGAAGGCGTCGAGATCGGCGAGGTGGCCATGCGCGTCTCCAACTGGACGGTCCACCACCCCAAATATACCGAACGCAAGGTGGTCGACGACGTATCGCTGGAGGTTCGCCGGGGCGAGGTGGTCGGCATTTCGGGTCTGATGGGCGCCGGGCGGACCGAGCTGGCGCTGAGCATTTTCGGCCACAGCTACGGCACCAATATCTCCGGCAAACTGGAGCTCAACGGCAAGGAGGTGCATCTGCGCACCGTCAAGGACGCCATCCGGCACGGTCTGGCTTACGTCACCGAGGACCGCAAGGGCAACGGATTGATCCTGTCCAACCCCATCCGGGTCAACACCACCCTGGCCAATTTGAAGGCCGTTTCCAAAAGGATGATCATCAACCGGGACCTGGAAACCGCCGCGGCGGAAAAATACCGCAAGATGCTCAACACCAAATGCGCCAGCGTGGAGCAATTGGTCCGCACCCTGTCCGGCGGCAACCAGCAAAAGGTGCTGCTGGCGAAATGGATGTTTGCCGAGCCGGACATCCTGATTCTTGACGAACCCACCCGCGGCATCGACGTGGGTGCCAAATACGAGATCTACTGCATCATCAACCAGTTGGCGGCGCAGGGCAAATCGGTCATTATGATTTCCTCCGAGCTGCCCGAGATCCTCGGGATGAGCGACCGCATTTACGTGTTGAATGAAGGCAGGCTCGTGGGTGAATTTGACCACGATGAGGCCACTCAGGAAAAGATTATGGCCTGCATCCTGTCCTCCAATACCGATAAAGGAGCGATGACGGAATGACGAAAAAAACCTCCATTGCTGAACTCGGCAAGAAATACACCATGGTCCTGATCCTGGTTTTGATCGTGGCTTTCTTCGCCTGGCAAACCAACGGCGCGCTGTTGCTGCCGCAGAACATCACCAACATCATTGCCCAGAACGCCTACGTGTTCGTGCTGGCCACCGGTATGCTGCTGTGCATTCTGACCGGCGGCAACATCGACCTTTCGGTCGGCTCGGTCGTGTGCTTCGTCGGCGCGGTCGGCGCCATTTGGATGGACAAGGATCTGAACATCTGGGTCGCCACCGGACTGATGCTGCTGATCGGCTTGCTGATTGGCGCCTGGCAGGCCTTCTGGATCGCCTACGTCCACGTTCCGCCCTTTATCACCACCCTGGCCGGCATGATGGTTTTCCGCGGTCTGTCCAACGTGGTGCTCAACGGCCGGACCATGCCGGTCCGGGACGAGACCTTCATCAAGGTCTTCGGCGGCGGCGCGGATTGCTACATCCCCGATTTTCTGGGCGGCAACGGCCTGAATTTGCTCTGCCTGCTGGTCGGCGGGTTGATCTGCGTATTTTATCTGTTTATGACCTTCCGCAGCTATGTCTCCCGCAAGCGCCAGGGCTTTGATACCGACGCGCTGTGGCTGGTGATCGTCAAAGCCGTGATCATCACCGGTGTGATCGCCTTCTTCACCCTCAAGCTCAGCCAGTACAAAGGCATTCCCACCGCGCTGATCTGGGTGGCGGTCGTCATCATGATCTACAGCTACATCACCTCCCGCACCACCATCGGCCGTCACCTGTACGCCGTCGGCGGCAACGAGACCGCCACCAAGCTGTCGGGTATCGACACCAAGAAGGTCTACTTCTTCGCCTACACCAACATGGGTCTGCTGGCGGCGCTGGCCGGCATCATGACCATCGCCCGGATGACCTCGGCGCAGCCGACCTACGGCCAGAACTACGAGATGGACGCCATCGGCTCCTGCTTCATCGGCGGCGCTTCGGCGTACGGCGGTATCGGTACGGTGCCCGGCGTTATCGTCGGCGCGGTGCTGATGGGCGTAATCAACATCGGCATG
>JBMNVL010000034.1:0-17260 GCA_050946775.1 Acutalibacteraceae bacterium | reverse complement strand
TCAGCCGCAGCTTGAGATCGGCGTTGACGAAGTTGTCGTCGAGATCGGTCTCCACCTTGTAGTCCCGGATATGCACCGCCGGGGTGGCGTAGAGCACCACGTCCCGGAAAATGCCGCCCAAGCGCAGGAAATCCTGATCCTCCAGCCAGCTGCCGTCGCACCAGCGATGCACCCGAACCGCCAGCAGGTTGTCCTTGCCGTCGGCGTTGAGGAAGGGGGTGATATCGAAGTCGTGGGCGTCGAAGGAATCCTCGGTGTAGCCCACCTCGCTGCCGTTGACGTACAGGTACATCGCCGACTCGACGCCCTTGAAGGAGATGTACACCTTCTTGCCGTCCTTGAGCCAGCTCGGATCCACGTCAAAGCTCTTGCGGTACAACCCGACCGGGTTGGTCACCAGCGGCGCCGCCGGCACCAGCGAGGTATCCGATCCGGTGGCGTTGCCGTAGGCCTTCCAGGGGATGTCGTAGTTGGAATAGATGGGGAAATCGAACCCCTGGGTCTGCCAGCTGGCCGGCAGAGTGACCGTCTTCCAGCCGCAGCCGTAGTTGGCGGTGGCGAAGGTGCCCACCTTGCCGGTGCCGGTATAGGGGGTGGTCGCAAAATCGGCCTTGTAGAAGTTGTCCAGCGCCCCGGCCTGCTGCGCCAGGGTGGGATTTTTGTAGACCGTCAGTTCCCAGTCCTTTCCCTCGCCGGTCAGCAGCTGGTAGTAGACCGACTGCTGAAGATCGTAGTCCACCGCGCCCTTCACGGCGGCGGCCACGCTGTCGTAAGGCAGGGTCTCGCTGGCGTGGGCGTCCTGGCGGTTGACCCCCACCACGTCGGCCTGGCGCACGGCGTTGCCGTGGATGTCGGTGGAGTTTTTCTCCCCCGTCCACTCTTTATAGGTGAAATAGGACTGGCCCGGCTGCAACGCGCTGACCGACGCCAGCGCCGGCCAGGCGGCGTTTTCGTTCCACGGATCACCGGTTTCGCCGGCGACCGGAACGGCGGGCAGTACGCTGCCCAGCAGGGCGGCTGTAACCATCAGACTCACCACTCGCTTTCCTGAAAAAATACGGCGCATAACGCATCCTCCCTTTTTGACGATTTGTCACTTTCATTATACCGCGAAGCCTTGAAAAATCCATATCCTGATTTATCCAAAATTTATCATTATTTTTTGTCATTTTCTCTTGCGATTTTGTCACGTTTTGCTATAATAAAGAAAAAACGGAGGCGAAGGGATGGACCGGTACGTTATTTTGCCCGACGCGGGACTGCGGGATATCAACCCGGTGGAATACGGGGACGAGCGCTGCGCTCCCGACAAGGGCCGCACCCGCACGGTGCGGGAATACTATCTGCTGCACTACGTCTGTTCGGGAAAAGGCCGCTTTACGACGGGCGATCGGGTCTACGATCTGTCGGGCGGGCAGATGTTCGTCGTTCACCCCTACGAAACCGTCTTTTACGAGCCCGACCCGGCCGATCCGTGGCACTATTGCTGGGTGGGCTTCGACACGGTGATGGATCTGCCGGCGCTGCGGGACGTATCGGTGACGGACGCCGGCCACGCCGAGCACATCTTCCGCTCCATCGGGATGACCGACCGGTCGATGCGGGGCTGCGCCTACTACATCGCCGGCAAGGTGATGGAGCTTTTGTCCGCCCTGGCGCCCGTCGACGGACAGGAAAGCGACGTCTCCTTCGTCGACAGCGCGGTGGAGTATATCCGCCGCAACTACAACCGTCCCATCACGGTGGACGATCTGGCGGCGCAGCTGCACGTCAGCCACAGCTATTTTTCCACCATGTTTCGCCAACAGACCGGCATGGCGCCTTATCAGTATTTGCTGGAGGTGCGGCTCCGGCGGGCGGCCGAGCTGATCGCCGAGCACGGCTGTTCGGTGACCGAAGCCGCCGTCAGCGTCGGCTACGGCAACATTTTCAACTTCTCCAAAATGTTCAAAAAGCGGTACGGCGTCTCCCCCAGCCGGTACGTCGCCGACCGGGGTTCTTCGTGAAAAAAGCGGGTTTTTGCCCTTGCATTTTGCGGCGGACGGGTATATAATAAAAAACGCACACAGACGGCTCGTCTGTGTGCCTGTATACGTAGAATCATATCAAAGGAGATTCCCGCATGAAGCGTTTGGCGATAATCGCCCTGTCGGCGGCTCTGGCGGCGTCCTGCTGCTCCTGCTCCGACGGGGTTTCTCCCGCGTTGGCCGCGGCCACGACCACCAGGGCCGTCACCACCACGACCCAGGCTCCCACCACCACGACCCAGCCGCCGGTGCAGCATATCAACTTCCTCACCGGGCGGGACGAAATGGGCTCTGACGAATACCGTCCGGTGGCGGTGATGATCGGCAACAACGACAAATCCCGTCCCCAGTACGGCATCGAACAGGCGGATATGCTCATCGAGGGCGAAACCGAGGGCGGCATCACCCGGATCATGGCGGTCTTCGCCGACGCCAGCCGTATGCCCGACGCCGTCGGCCCCTGCCGCAGCGCCCGCACCCCCTTCGTCAAGCTGGCGACGGCGCTGGACGCGGTCTACTGCCATTGCGGCGGCAGTCCCGGCGGGTTGAACACCCTGCGCGCCGCCAATCTGGCCGATATCGACGGGCAGATCTACGACGGCTCCACCTTTTGGCGGGATCAGGGGCTGATCAACGCCAAGGGGTACGAGTACAGCATGCTGACCAACGGCCAAAAGGTCGCCTCCCGGATCGCCGCGCAGGGCTACCGCACCGCCGGCGCCAACCATTCCCCCTTCGTCTTCGGCAACAAGAAGGGCGACAAAAAAGCCGCCGGTGTCCAGATCTATCTCTCCCCGGCGCAGACCGTCTCCTTCAAGTACGACGCCGGCGACGGGTTGTATTACAAGCGCAACGGCACGCTGTCGGGCGGCACGCCCCATACCACCGCCAGCGGCGACCAGCTCAGCGCCGCCAACGTCATCATTCTCTACGACTCCAGCCGGTACGTGGAACAAACCTCCACCTGGGGCGCCGCCATCTACGGCTACGAGATGAGCTCCGGCAGCGGCTGGCTGCTCAGCGGCGGCACGGCGCGGGCGATCGGCTGGAGCCGGTCGGACAGCGGGCTGGATTTCACCGAGGAGGACGGCACGCCCCTGACCGTCGCCACCGGACGCAGTTATCTGTGCTTCGTCTATTCGGGCTATTCCCAAAGCACGGTCATTCAATAAGAAAAAATTCGACCCGGCGTTTCGTCTTCACGAAACGCCGGGTTTTTTCAAATGCGCGGGGTGCGGATGCCTCCCTTGTGTAAAGGGAGGTAGCCGAGCGAATGCGAGGTCGGAGGGATTGTCAAGATTATACCGGAACAATCCCCCGGTCACGGCTGCCGCCGGGAGATTGCGAGATAAGATCCTTCGCTTCGCTCAGGATGACACCGCATCCACAAATCGGGTCATCCTGAGGGCGTAGCCCGAAGGATCTTTCCCGTGTCAGCCTGCGGGCGGATGATATCCGCCCCCACGGGTTACCGCCGGTTTGCGCAAATGCGCGGGGTGCGTCTAACGTCTAACGTCTATCATCTAACGTCTAACGTCTAATATCATGTTCTCTGGGCGATTTCACCCTGCTTTTTGTAAATGCTCCCGGCGGGAACAAAGCCCCGCACCATCGACAGAGGATAGACCGACGTGCCCCGGCCGACCACCGTGCCGGGATTGAGGACGCTGTTGCACCCGATCTCGACGTGGTCGCCCAGGATCGCCCCCATTTTTTTGCGCCCGGTGGCGATTTTTTCGCCGCCCGCCATCACGGTGACGAGGGTCTTGTCGCTTTTGACGTTGGAGGTGATCGACCCGGCGCCCATATGCGCCTTGTGGCCGAGGATGGAATCCCCGACGTAGTTGTAATGGGGCACCTGCACCCCGTCGAACAAAATCACGTTTTTCAGCTCGGTGGAATTGCCCACCACCGCGCCTTCGCCCACCAGGGCGCTGCCCCGGATAAACGCCCCGTGGCGCACCTCGGTGCCGGCGCCGATGATCACCCGCTCGCCGACAAAGGCGGTGGGCGCGACCGACGCGGTCTTGTGGATCCACACCGTCGGGGCGGGATGGTCGTATTCCTCAGCCGGCAGGGTCTCGCCCAGCCGCTCGATAAAGTCCCCGATGCGATCCAGCGCCTCCCAGGGATACGCGCACTCCTTAAGCAGCGGCGCGGCCAGGGTGCGTTCCAGATTCAGCAGATGTACCGTTTTCAAAGCGTCCAACACGATCGCTCCTTTCGCCCGGATATTGTAGCATATTTTCCGCCCGTTGGCAAGTGACTGGACAACCGCCGCCGTTTGCGGTATACTGGTCGGCAGAAAGGATGATCGCCATGAGCCGCGTAATTGCCGCTATCGCCACCCCGCCGGCCGCCGCCGGATTGGGAACCGTTCGCCTGTCGGGAGACGGCGCCGTCGCCCTGGCGGCGCGGATCTTTCGTCCGGCGTCCGCCAAAAAAACGCTGGAGCAAGCCCCCGGCTATACCGCCCTGTACGGCACGGTGTTCGACGCCGACGGCGATATCGACGACGCGGTGGCGCTGGTGTTTTTGGCGCCGCACAGCTACACCGGGGAGGACACGGTGGAATTGTCCTGCCACGGCGGGCTGTATCTGCTGCGGCGGGTGCTGCGGGCGGCGCTGGACGCCGGCGCCGCGCCGGCCGGGCCGGGGGAATTCACCCGCCGGGCGTTTTTGAGCGGCAAGCTGGATCTGACCGGCGCCGAATCGGTGATGGACAGCATCGCCGCTACCGGCCGGCTGGCCGCCAAGGCCGCCCTGTCCGCCCGGCAGGGGCATCTGGCCGCCAAAATGGACCGGGTGCGCCAGTCGCTGACCGCCCTGGCGGCGCAGGCGGCCGCTTTCGTGGACTATCCCGACGACGATATCCCCGATCTTGAACCCGCCGCCATGCGGCAGACCCTGACCGCCGCCAAAGCGCAGGTGGAAGGGCTGCTGGCCACCTTTGACGCCGGGAAAGTGCTGCGCGAAGGGATCGACACCGCCATCGTCGGGCGGCCCAACGTGGGCAAGTCCACCCTGATGAACGCCCTGGCGGGACACGAGCGCAGCATCGTGACCGCCATTCCCGGCACCACCCGGGACGTGGTGGAGGAAACGGTGCGGCTGGGTGAAGTCACCCTGCGACTGTCGGATACCGCCGGACTGCGCCAATCGGACGACGAGGTGGAGGCCATCGGGGTCGACCGGGCGCTCAAGCGGATGGAAACGGCGGCGCTGGTGCTGTTTTTGCTGGACGGCGGCGAGGCGCTCACCGGGGAGGATCGCCGGCGGCTGGAAGCCCTGCGGGACACGCCGACCGTCGCCGTCATCAACAAGGCCGACCGGCCGCTGGCGCTGGATCCCGACGAGGTGCGGGCGCTTTGCCCCTATACCGTGGTCCTGTCCGCCAGGGAGGGCACCGGCATCGACGCCCTGCGGCAGGCGGTGGAAACGCTGACCGGGGTGGCGGCGCTGGACGATTCCCAGCCGATTTTGACCACCGAACGCCAGCGGGGAGCGCTGCGCCGCTGCAAGGAGGCGCTGGAGGAGGCGATCGCCGCCGTCGAGAGCGGCATGACCCCCGACGTGACGATCGTCAGCGTGGACAGCGCCATCGACGCCCTGCTGGAACTGACCGGCAAGCGGGCCACCGAAACCGTGGTGGACGAGGTTTTCGCCCGCTTTTGCGTGGGAAAATAAAGGCGGACGCCGCAAGGTTGCCAGATAAGATCCTTCGCTTTGCTCAGGATGACAACGCGGTTAGGAACACTGTCATTCTGATGGCGTTAGCCCGAAGAATCTTTCATCGTCATCCCGCTGGAGGGGAAACCCCTCCCCTACGGCGTGACCGTCAATGAAGGGGAAGCGCATGCCTCCCTCTGACGAGGGAGGTGGATTGGCGAGTGCACAGCACGAGGCAAGACGGAGGGAGAGAAGGGCGTGCCGCTGATCTCGTTATCTCTCCCTCAGTCTCGGCCGTCGCTATCGCGCCTGCCGATCCAGCCCCCTCGTCAGAGGGGGCCATACGGTTACCGCCGGTTTGTGCGAATGGGCGGGGTGTTTCAAGTAAAAAAAGCAGACGGAGGCCAAAACCATCCGTCTGCTTTTATTTTATCAAAATCGCCGCGGACAGGGGCGGCAGCACCAGCCGGTCGCCGTCAAAAAAACCGTCGCCCAGCCGCACGGGAAGGTCCCGCCATTCCTCCGGCAGGAACAGCGACCGCGGCTCCCCGTCCCGGTTGACGGCGCACAGCAGCGCTCCGGTACCGTCGGCGCGGGAGAAGGCGACCGTTCCCTCTTCCCCCGGCAGGGGCAAAAACGCGCCTTCCTTCAGCACCGGGCAATCCCGCCGCAGGGCGCCCAGCCGGCGATACCAGTCGAGCAGTCCGGCGTCCTCCTCTCCCCAGGGGTAGCACCCCCGGTTGAAGGGATCGCGGTATCCCTCCATCCCGGCCTCGTCGCCGTAATAGATACACGGCACGCCGGGCAGGCAAAATTGCAGCGCCGCCGCCAGCTTCAGCCGCCGGATCCCCAGCCGCCGCTGATCGGCGGTCATCTTCTGCTCCGCCTGCCACGTCCGGCCCCGGCCGGCCTCCGGCTCGCCGCCCAGCGCCGTCAACGCCCGGGGCGTATCGTGGGTGCCGATGTGGTTCATCAGGCAGCGCAGCACCGGCGGCGGATAACGCTCCGCGATATCCCCGACGATCCGGTAAAAGCCCTGCGCGTCGCCCCGGCGGACAAAGCCCAGCACCGCCTCCCGGAAGGGATAGTTCATCACGCTGTCCAGCTGATCGCCCAGCAGATACCGCCGCCGGTGGCCGTAGCTTTCCTTGCGGGAGGCGTCTTCCCACACCTCACCCAGCACCAGCGCGTCGGGCTTTTCGGCCTTCGCCGCCCGGCGCAGCTCGTCGAGAAACTCGTCGGGCAGCTCGTCGGCCACGTCCAGCCGCCAGCCGGCGGCGCCGGCGCGCAGCCACCGGCGGACGATCCCTTTTTCCCCGAGGATATACCGCCGGTAGGCGGGATGGTTTTCCTCCACCTCCGGCAGATTGACGAACCCCCACCAGGCCCGGTATCCGTCCGGCCAGCGGTCGAAACGGTACCACGGATAATAGGGCGACGCCGGCGACCGGTAAGCGCCCTCGTCGCCGTACCGGCCGTAGCGGTCAAAATACCGGCTGTCGGCGCCGGTGTGGCTGAACACCCCGTCCAGCACCACCCGGATCCCCCGCTTTTCCGTCGCCCGGCAGAGGCTGGCAAAATCCTCTCCGTCGCCCAGCAGCGGGTCGATCTTTTCGTAATCGGCGGTATCGTACCGGTGGTTGGAATGGGCCTCGAAAACCGGGTTGAGATACACGCAGGTGACCCCGAGCTCGCAAAGCCGGTCGAGGTGCTCCTCGATCCCCTTCAGATCGCCGCCAAAATAATCGTTGTTGCGCACCTCGCCCTGCTCGTCCGGCCGCCAGACCGGCTGACCGCCCCAGTCGTCTCGCAAAATCCGGTCGCCGGGCACACCCGTCTTGGGCTTTCCCGAACGGGCGAACCGGTCGGGAAAAATCTGGTACATCACCCCGCCCGGCAGCCAGTCGGGGGTGGTCAGCGCCGGATGGTACACCGTCATCTGCCACTCCTGTCCCGGCCGGTCGTCGATCCCGGCGGTGGCGTCGGACTGGCGGTAAAGATACCGTGTGCCCCACGGCAGCTCAATCTCAAAGGCGTACCAGTACAGATCGATCCGTCCCGGGGCGTAATGGCAGTCCCACCATTCGTGGGTGTCGTCGGCCATCCCGGCCCAGAACATCCCGTACACCTCGCCCAGTCCCTGATCGGGACGGATCCGCAGCCGGGCCGCCGAACACCGCCATTCCCGGGGCAGGCAGATCCGCAAAAAGACCGGCGTATCCCGCGTCACCGCTCCGAAGGGAGCGCGGTAACGAAGATCCCGGGAATTGAAAAGCAACGGCGGCATGGGCGTTGACTCCTTTGGCAATTGGGTGTATAGTATACTATATTATGCCACGCTGTGCGGCAATTTTCAAGGGGGTGACGGGATGATCCTGTACTGCGTCTGCACCGGCAACACCTGCCGCAGCCCGATGGCGGCGGCTTTGCTGCGCCGGGCGCTGGATCGCCGGGGTCGCGCCGACGTGACCGTGCGCAGCGCCGGGCTGTACGCCGACGGGTCGCCGGCGACGGCCAACGCCGCGGCGGCGATGGCTGAGATCGGGCTCGATCTGTCGGGACACCGCTCCGCTCAGGCGACGCCGGCGGATCTGCGGGCCGCCGACGGGATCTTCGTGATGACCCCGTCCCACCGGCAGGCGCTGATCGGCGCCGGGATCGCCCCCGGGAAGATCTACCTGCCCTCTCCCCCAATCCCCGATCCCTTCGGCGGGGATATCGCCCTTTACCGCGCCACCCGTGACGCGCTGGAAAAGGCGGTCGACGGCTGGCTGGACGTCCTGTTTCCTCCCGTTGCCGTCCGCCCGATGACCGCCGCCGACGCGCCGGCGCTGGCGGCGATCGAGCGCGCCTGCTTCGCCCACCCGTGGAGCGAGGCGGGGCTGCGGGAAGAGGCCGACAACCCGGCCGCCCGGTTTTTGGTGGCCGAGCGGGAGGGCGGGATCGCCGGATACGCCGGGATGCATATCGCCGCCGGCGAGGGCTATCTCGACAACGTGGCGGTTGCGCCCGCCCACCGGCGGCAGGGTGTCGCCCGGGCGCTGATGGCGGCGCTGATCGCCGCCGCCAAGCGGGAGGGGCTGACCCGTCTGTCGCTGGAGGTGCGCCCCTCCAACACCGCCGCCGTCGCTTTGTACGAGGGCGCCGGCTTTACCCGGGCGGGACTTCGCCCCGGCTTTTACCGCGATCCGACCGAGGACGCGGCGATCTATGAAAAGATTTTAGAATAAACTCGCGGCTTGTCGGTTATGACTTTTTCGCGCCAGGCTGCAGGGCGGGATGCCCTCATCCCGCCGCCGGATAACGCAGAAAGATCCTTCGGGCGTTGCCCTCAGGACGACATTGTATCAGATAGTGTGTCATCCTGAGCAAAGCGAAGGATCTGAAACGGATAGTGTTTCCAAGGAGGAACGATCGTGAAAATACTTGCCATTGAATCGTCCTGCGACGAGACCGCCGCCGCGGTGGTGGAAAACGGCCGCGCCGTCCTGTCGAGCGTCGTCGCCACCCAGATCGAGGAGCACAAGCGCTACGGCGGGGTGGTGCCGGAAATCGCCGGCCGCCGTCACGCCGAGGCGATCTCCGGCGTGGTGCAAAAGGCGCTGGACGACGCTTCGCTGACCGTCGCCGGGGTGGACGGGATCGCCGTCACCTACGCTCCGGGGCTGATCGGCGCGCTGCTGGTAGGCGTCAACTTTGCCAAAGGACTGGCGATGTCGGCCGGAAAACCGCTGATCCCGGTGCATCATCTGCGTTCTCATATCGCCGCCAATTATCTCGCCCATCCCGATTTGCAGCCGCCGTTTTTGTGTCTGGCGGTATCGGGCGGGCACACCCATCTCGTCACGGTGGAGGATTACACCCGCTTTCGGGTGCTGGGCCGTACCCGGGACGACGCCGCCGGGGAATGCTTCGACAAGGCCGCCCGGGCGATGGGTCTGCCCTATCCCGGCGGGGTGCATCTCGACGAGATCGCCGAAACGGGCGATCCCAACGCCTTCGCTTTTCCCCGGCCGAAGGTGGAAAACAGCGCTTACGATTTCAGCTTTTCGGGGCTGAAGACCGCCGTCATCAACCGGCTGCACCAGGCCGACCAGAAAGGGGAAACGCTGTCGGTACCCGATCTGGCCGCGTCCCTGCGCCGCACGGTGGCGGAGATTTTGTGCGACCACACCCTGCGCGCCGCCGGGGAGACCGGCGCGAAAAAAATCGTGCTGGCGGGCGGTGTTTCCGCCAACCGGGAGCTGCGCCGCCGGATGGAGCGGGAATGCGCCGCCCGGGGATTGACGCTGTACGTCCCGCCCCTTGCCCTGTGCGGCGATAACGCCGCCATGGTCGGGGCACAAGGGTATTACGAATACCTGGCGGGGCATACCGCCGGGTGGGATCTCAACGCCGCCGCCACCCTGCCGATCGAGGGATAATCCCCACAACGGTTTCTTTGGCGTTTTTGCCCGTACCGATACGCGACGACAAAACCGGCTGAAATGAGGATCGTACGTCCTTGCTTCAGCCGGTTTTTTATTGACTGTCCTTACGAGCGCTTCGCGTCAGCCTTTTTTATTCTTCTTTTTTCCGCGTGGGGGTAACGTTCGCCGGCGCGGGCTTCATCGACTCGCTCCATATCGCCGCGCCCAGGATCATCACCGTACCGATCACCCCGGCGACGCCCATCGCCTCGTGGAGCACCAGCGCCGAGATCAGCACCGATTCCACCGGCTCGAGATACCCCAGCACCGCCACCGATTGGACCGGCAGGCGGCTCATTCCCCCGAAATAGAGGATGTACGCCACCCCGGTGTGGAGCACCCCCAGCATCACCAGCAGCGCGATCGACCGCGGGTCGATCGAAAGCAGCTCGCTTTGATCCCGCGCCAGCACGTAAGGCAGCACCACCAGCGCGGCCACAAACAGCTGCGCCATCGCTTTTTCCAGCGGCTGCACCCCGTGGATCCGCTTGTTGCACAGCACCACACCCACGAATCCGGCGGCGGCGCCCAGTCCCAGCGCCACGCCCTGGACGTTCACGCCGGCGCCGGCGCCGCCGATCACCCCGCTGACTAGCACGATCCCGGCAAACGCCACTCCCACGCAGAGCCATTTTTTGGCGGTCAGCCGTTCGCCCAGCACCAGCGGCGAAAGCAGCAGCACCACGATGGGCGCCATATAATTGCACAGACTGGCCACCGCCACGGTGGTGACCCGGTAGGCGGAAAACAACAACACCCAGTTGAGCCCGAGACATCCGCCCGATATCGCCAGCAGCACCCCGTTGCGCCGCAGCGCCGCCCAATCGGGCGGCCGCCGGCGGACAACGAACACCCCGGCGATGGTCAGGGTGCCGATCACGCTGCGGCAGAGCACCACGAATTCCGAGGAGGCGTGGATCAGCCGCAGCAGCAGGCCGATGGTGCCGTACAGCAGCACCGCCGCCAAAAACGCCGCTCGCGCCCGGTTTTGCCGCATATTCCCCGCCTCCCTTTGCGCCGCAAAGCCGTCCCGTCCGGGCGATTGCGCGGCGCCGTATCCCGTCTATTATACAAAGCCGCCGCGGGAATTGCAACCCCGTTTTTTCCGATCGGGCGCCGGCTGGCGAAAAAGCCCAAATATCGTCAAAAAATTATCATTTTCTTTACGTTTTGGCTATTGTTATTTGCGCGATGATCCGTTATAATATATACTGAACGAAAATGGTTTTGAAAGGAGTTTTCGATATGACCAAGAACCCTTCCGTTCTCTCCTGGATCGAGGAGAAAAAGGAGCTGGTACAGCCCGATTCGGTCGTTTGGATCGACGGCAGCGAGGCTCAGCTGGAGGCGCTGCGCGCCGAGGCCTGCCGCACCGGCGAAATGATCAAGCTCAACGAGGAGAAGCTGCCCGGCTGCTATCTCCATCGCACGGCGGTCAACGACGTCGCCCGGGTGGAGGATCGCACCTTCATCTGCTCGGCCAAGGAAGAGGACGCCGGCCCGACCAACAACTGGATGGAGCCCGCCAAGGCCTACAAAATGCTGTATGACATCGCCCGCGGCAGCTACCGCGGCCGCACCATGTACGTCATTCCCTATTCGATGGGTCCGGTAGGTTCGCCCTTTGCCAAATACGGCATCGAGCTGACCGACTCCATCTACGTGGTGCTCAACATGGCCATCATGACCCGGGTGGGTCAAAACGTGCTCGACGCGCTGGGTGACAGCGACGACTGGGTGCGCGGCCTGCACTGCAAATGCGACATCGACGAGCAAAAGCGCTACATCTGCCATTTCCCGGACGACGACACCATCATCTCGGTCAACTCCGGCTACGGCGGAAACGTGCTGCTGGGCAAAAAATGCTTCGCCCTGCGCATCGCGTCCAATCTCGGCCGCCGGGAGGGCTGGATGGCCGAGCATATGCTGATTTTGGGTCTGGAAAACCCGCAAGGCGAGATCAAATACGTCGCGGCGGCCTTCCCGTCGGCCTGCGGCAAGACCAATCTGGCCATGCTGATCCCGCCGGAGGTCTACAAATCGAAGGGCTACAAGGTCTGGACGGTGGGCGACGACATCGCCTGGATGCGGATCGGGCCCGACGGCCGCCTGTGGGCGGTCAACCCGGAGAACGGCTTCTTCGGCGTGGCGCCCGGCACCAACGACAAGTCCAACCCCAACGCGCTGGCGTCCACCCGCCAGGGCACCATCTTCACCAACGTGGCCCACAATCTGGACGACAACACCGTCTGGTGGGAAGGACTGGACAAGAACCCGCCCAAAAACGCCCTCAACTGGAAGGGCGAGAAATGGGACTGCACCGACGGCTCCAAGGGTGCGCATCCCAACAGCCGCTTTACCGCTCCCGCCAAGAACTGCCCCTGCATCTCCTCCGAGTTTGATTCGGGCGCCGGTGTGCCGATCTCGGCCATCATCTTCGGCGGCCGCCGGGCAAAGACCGCTCCGCTGGTTTATCAGTCCCGCGACTGGAACCACGGCGTCTTCGTCGGCTCCATCATGGCCAGCGAGACCACCGCGGCCGCGACCGGCGCGGTGGGCGTCGTCCGCCGCGACCCCATGGCGATGCTGCCCTTCTGCGGCTATCACATGGCCGACTACTGGGCGCACTGGATCGAAATGGGCGAGAAGCTGGGCGACAAGGCTCCCAAGATCTTCAACGTCAACTGGTTCCGCACCGACGACGAAGGTCACTTCATCTGGCCGGGCTACGGCGAGAACCTGCGGGTGCTGGAATGGATCATCAAGCGGTGCGAAGGCAAGGCCGACGCCGCCCAAACCGCCATCGGTTACGTTCCCCACGCCGAGGACATCAACCTCGACGGGCTGGACGTGTCGCTGGATACCCTGAAATCCATTCTGGAGGTCGACAAGAGCCTGTGGATCAAGGAAGTGGACGGCATTCAGGAGTTCTACAAGAAATTCGGCGACAAGCTGCCGCGCGAACTGGCCGGCGAGCTGGAGACTCTCAAAAACAACCTGAAATAACGGATAAAGCCAAAAACCCGGGACGATCGCTCGTCCCGGGTTTTTTGTGCGCGAATGCGCGGGAAGCCTTGCGGTTACCGCCGGTTTGTACGGCGGGCGGATAATATCCTCCGTTTGCGGTGCCGCCAATGGTTTGTGCAATCGCCGCGGCGTGCGCCCTCAAATTTCCTTATAATTCCCCAAAAGACAAAACTGGGGCAGCTCGTCCGACAACGAGCAAAGCAGCTCTTTGGTCGCTTCCCGCTCCACGCTGCCCTCGAAATCCAGGTAAAAGGCATACTCAAAGGCGCCGTTTTTCACCGGCCGGCTTTCCAGCTTGGTCAGGTTCAGCCCTTCGATGGCGAACTGCGCCAAAATCCGGTAGAGCGAGCCGGTGACGTGGGGCAGGGAAAAGATCACGCTGATCTTGTCGGCGCCCGGCGGGATGATATCGGTTTTGGAAATGGCGATAAACCGGGTGACGTTGTGCTCCACCGACTGGATGTCCCGGTCGAGGACGGTCAGCCCGTACAACCGCGCCGCTTCCTCGGAGGCGATGGCGGCGATGTGTTTTTTTTCGCTTTCGGCCACCATTTGCGCCGCCGTCGCCGTGTTGGGATAGCCGTGGGCGGTCAACCCGCGGGCGGCAAGATATTCGCCGCACTGAGACAGCGCCTGATGATGGGAATAGACGTCGGTGATGGTCCCGGCGTCGGGCCGGGCCATCAGGCAGTGGCGCACGGCGACCGTCGTCGCCGCCACGATGCAGTAGCGGTGGGTCAAAATCAGGTCGAACACCTCGTTGACCGACCCGGTGGAGGAGTTTTCCACCGGCAGGATCCCGTATTCCGCCTGCCCGTCCCGCACCGCCGCCACCACGTCGGCAAAGGTGGGCACGAACCGCGGTTGACGGCCTTCCCCGGCGCAGAAGGGAAACATGGTCACCGCCGCTTTGTGGGCGTACGCGCCGGGCGATCCGGCGCAGACCACCCGGGTTTGACCGGTGATCAGGGGCCGGCGGCAGGCGTCGTCGATCTTGCCGCGCAGGGTCGCGCCGGCTCCCATCCGGCGGTGCTGCAGCGCCCGGGAGGTATCCATCATGGCGGCAAACACCTGCGCCGCCGCCTCGGGATACCCGTCGGCGTCGGGGCGGGTCGCCTGCACCCGGGCGCGGACTTTGTCCAGCACCTCGGCCTCCCGGCCGGCGGCCAGCACCGGCAGATGATGGGCGGCTTTATAGGCGGCCACGGCGGTGGACAGATCCATCCGCTCGCACAGCCGGTCGACCAGCTGATCGTCCAGCTCGTCGATCTGCGCCCTCAGCTTGGTCAGCTCCATCCCGTCACCCCCGTTTGACCGACGGCAAGATCCAGCAGTCCCACCGCCACCGCCGCTTCGATCACCGGCAGCGCCCGGGGGACGATGCAGGGATCGTGCCGTCCTTTTACACACAGCCGGGCGTTTTCCCCGGTCTGCAGATCCACCGTGTCCTGCTCGACGGCGATGGAGGGGGTGGGCTTGATCGCCGCCCGGACGATCAGGGGCATTCCGGTGGTGATCCCGCCGAGAATGCCGCCGTTGTGATTGGAGGCGGCCGTCACCCGGCCGTTGTCCATCCGCCAGGGATCGTTGGCCTCGCTGCCCCGCCTGGCGGCCAGATCGAATCCGTCGCCGAATTCCACTCCCTTGACCGCCGGCACGCCGAACAACAGCGCCGCCAGACGGTTTTCCACCCCGCCGAACATCGGGTCGCCCCAGCCGGCCGGCAGGCCGACGGCGGCGACCTCCACTACCCCGCCGACGCTGTCGCCCGCCGCGCGGGCGGCTTCCACCGCCTGCCGCATGGCGTCTTCGATCGCGGGATCCACCAGCGAAAAGGGAACGCCTGCCAGCGCGTTGAGCTGCCCGGCGGTCACCCCGACCGGGTCAAGCGGCGCGTCGTGTACCCCGCCGATCGACGCGATATGGCCGCCGACGGCGATCCCCTTTTCCGCCAGAATCTGGCGGCAGATCGCCCCGGCAAAAACCAGCGGCGCCGTCAGCCGGCCGCTGAAATGGCCGCCGCCCCGGATATCGTTCATCCCCTCGTAGCGGACAAAGCCGGGGTAATCGGCGTGTCCCGGACGGGGATGGCGGGCCAGATCGGCGTAATCCGCCGAACGGGTATTTTCATTTTCGATCATCATCGCCAGCGGCGCGCCGGTGGTGCGCCCGTCCAGCAGTCCCGACAAAATCCGCGGAGCGTCGCTTTCCCGGCGGGGCGTGGCGGTGGCGTCCTTTCCCGGCGCCCGGCGGGCCATCTGCGCCGCCACGGCGTCGATATCGACGGGACACCCCGCCGGAAGTCCGTCCAGCACGCAGCCGATGGCCGTCCCGTGGCTTTCCCCAAAGACGGACAGCTTCACCTTTTCACCGATCATCGATCCCATTGCGCTTTGCCTCCGATCGCTTGATAATCCTCAAAAAACGTCGGCCAGCTTTTCCCGACCGCCTCGCCGTCGGTTATCCGGATCGCTCCGGAAGACCCCAGCGCCGCCACCGCCATGCTCATCACGATCCGGTGGTCGTTGTATCCCTCCACGGCGCCGCCGGTCAGCGGCCGTCCCCCGTGGACGATCAGCCCGTCGGGCCGTTCCATGACCGCTCCGCCGATGCGACGGATGCCGTCGGCGACGGCCGCCAGCCGGTCGCTTTCCTTGATCCGCAGCCGTCCGGCGCCGGTGATGCGGGTGTCGCCGTCGGCAAAGGCGGCGATCACCGCCAAGATCGGCACCAGATCGGGGATCTGCGCCGCGTCAAGGGTAATCCCCTTGAGCGGGGCTTTCCGGCAGACGACGGTATCGCCGTGCGTCGTGACGTTGGCGCCGAACCGGCGCAAAAGCGAAACGATCTCTTTGTCCCCCTGGGCGGAATTTGGATCAAGTCCCCGCAGAGTCACCTCCCCGGCGACGGCCGCCGCCGCCAACAGAAAAGCGGCCTGCGACCAGTCCTTTTCCACCGTGTGGGTCACCGGGCGATAGGTCTGCCCGCCGGGAACCGCCCATCCGCCGGCAACCGGCTTGGCCGTGATCCCCGCCCGACGGAGGGTTTGCAGGGTCATCTCGACGTATCCCGCCGATTCCAGCGGGGTGGTCAGCCGCAGCACGCTGTCCCCTTCGCACAGGGGCAGCGCGAAAAGCAGGCCGGTCAAAAACTGGCTGGACACGTTGCCCGGCAGGGCAAATTCCCCCGCCGTCAGCCGCCCCGATACCCGCAGCGGCAAGCCGTCGCCCTGCAGGGTCATCCCGTGGGACGGCAGACAGTCGGCGTAGACCCCCAGCGGCCGCGAGGGCAGCCGTCCCCGCCCGGTGAAGGTGGCGGATATCCCCAGCGCGCCGAACAGGGGGATCAAAAACCGCAGGGTAGAGCCGCTTTCCCGGCAATCCGCCACCCGGTTTTCGCCGAGCGCGCCTTTTGAAAACCCCACCCGGTCGCCCTGCCGGTCGGCGGCGATCCCCAGCGCGGACAGGCAATCCAGCGTCGCGTCGATATCGGCCGACGGGGCGATGCCGATCACCTCGCCGCCGGCCAGGGCCGCCGCGATCAGGGCGCGATGCGCCGCCGATTTGGAGGGCGGCACCGCACCGGCACCGGCGATCTTCCCGGGAAAACAGGTGACAACGGACATATGGATGCTCCTTTGATAGACGTTAGACATCAGATGTTAGACGCGCCCGCCATTGGCTTGTACAGGTTGGCGGGGTGCCGTAGGGGTAGCGTTTGCGAGCGCCGCCGGGGGCAGAAGCAGCGAGCAAAAAGCTGGTGCAGCGGTCGGCGATCGGTGAGCGCGATAGCGCCACACCGGAGCCGGGCACCGCAAACGGTAGCGTTTGCGAGCGCCGCCGGGGGCGGAAGCAGCGAGCAAAAAGCTGGTGCCGCGGTCGGCGATCGGTGAGCGCGATAGCGCCACACCGGAGCCGGGCACCGCAAACGGAGGATATCATCCGCCCGCGGGATGACGATGAAAGATCCTTCGGGCTACTGCCCTCAGGATGACACACAACCTGTTTGCGTTGTCATCCTGAGCGAAGCGAAGGATCTGAAATAGTGGCTTGACCGTTAAGATTCTTC
>JBMNVL010000033.1:0-17940 GCA_050946775.1 Acutalibacteraceae bacterium | reverse complement strand
AAACGAATCAGGCCGTTTTTCGCCGGTTGGCGGAAAACGGCCTTTTCACGAAAAGAGGGAGATCATGCGGGTTTTATGTGTCGGGGACGTGGTCGGCAGCGCCGGCTGCGCCCATCTGCGGCGTGTCTTGCCGCCCGTCAAGCGGCAATACGGGGTGGACGTGTGTATCGTCAACGGTGAAAACGCCGCCGACGGCAACGGGATCACCCCTGCCGCGGCGCAGCACATTTTTGACAGCGGCGCCGACGTCATCACCGGCGGCAACCACACCTTCCGCCGGCGGGAATATTACGAGTCGCTGGACCGCACCCCGGGGCTTTTGCGCCCGGCCAATTTCCCGTCCGCCGCTCCCGGAGGCGGGCTGTACACGGTGGACAAGGGGCGGTTTTCGCTCGCGGTGATCAATCTGATGGGCGTGGTGTACATGGAACCGCTGGCCGATCCGTTCGATACGTTGGACCGGCTGCTGGAGCAGGCGGGACGTCCCCGCTTTTGCGTGGTGGATTTTCACGCCGAGGCGACGGCCGAGAAAAAGGCGCTCGCGTTTTACGCCGACGGCCGGGTGTCGGCGGTGTTCGGGACCCACACCCACGTCGCCACCGCCGACGAGCAGATCCTGCCGAACGGCACCGGCTTTATCACCGACGTCGGGATGACCGGGCCGGTTTTGTCGGTGCTGGGAGTCCGTCCCGAGCAGTCGATCGAAAAGATGCACGGCAAGCTGCCGGTGCGTTTCGCCGCGGCCGACGGGCCGTGCATGATGAACGCGGTGCTGTTTACTCTTGACGACCAAACCGGGCATTGTGTTGCGGTGGAACGGCTGGACGCACGGTAAAATGTGTGCATTTTGCGGGAAATACCGCGAAGACTTGATTATAGCAAAAAAGTGTGCTATACTAATGCGAGTTTGAATATTTTTCAAAAGGATTTTTCGGCCGGGCGACGGCCGGACGCATAGAAAGGCGGGAGAAGAATGATCCGTATTGACAATCCCCTGGGCACGATCGAGATCTCGCAGGAATATTTCTCCTATCTGGTCGGTACGGCGGCCACGTCCTGCTACGGAGTGGCGGGCATGGTCAAAAGCGGCACCCGGCAGGGGCTTCGTTCGGTATTTTATCGCCGGGATTTTGCCGACGACGGCATCCGCGTGCGCAGCGAAAACGACAAGCTGGTGGTCGATCTGCATATTTCGGTGATCTACGGGATGAATATTTCCGCCATCGCCAAGAGCATCGTCAACAAGGTGCGCTACACGGTGGAGCAGGCGACCGGTCTGCAGGTCAAAAAGGTCAACGTTTTCGTTGACGGCATGAAGTCCGAGTGACGCGCGGCGTCCGGGTAAAGGAGTGCTGACATGATTCAAGGTAGTTTGCTGCGGGACGCCATCGTATCCGCGTCCCGCTCTCTGGCCAAGGTCAAACAATCGGTCGATGAACTCAACGTTTTCCCGGTGCCCGATGGGGACACCGGCACCAATATGTCGATGACCATCTCTTCCGCCGCCCGGGAGCTGGTGCGGCTGGAGGATCCCACCGTCGGCGAAGCCGCCAAGACCGCCGCCGCGGCGATGCTGCGCGGCGCCAGGGGCAATTCCGGTGTGATTTTGTCGCTGCTGTTCCGCGGCTTCTCCAAGGGGCTCAAGGGCAAGGAGACTGCCGACGGCGCCGATCTGGCCGACGCGCTGGGTCTGGGCGTCGAGGCGGCGTACAAAGCCGTGATGAAGCCCACCGAGGGCACCATTTTGACGGTGGCGCGGGAAGCCGCCGAAAAGGGCAAGGCCGCCGCCAAAAGCGGCGCCGACGCGCTGGGCGTTTGGGCGGCCATCTGCGACGAGGCGGAGGCCTCGCTGGCGCGCACTCCCGAGCTGCTGCCGGTGCTGAAAAAGGCCGGCGTGGTGGACGCCGGCGGACAGGGGCTTTGCCTGGTGCTGCGGGCGATGCAGGACGTGCTGGCCGGCGGCGCCGTGGTGGCCGAGGAAGAAGGCGCCGCCGCGTCCGAGAAAAAGGTCAGCGCGGCCGGCGCGCTGGATACCGAGATCACCTTTGCCTACTGCACCGAATTCATCGTGGGACGGGACAAGGGCTGCACCCGTGATCCCGCCCGTTTGCGGGCGTATCTCGAGTCCATCGGCGACTGCGTCGTGGTGGTGGACGACGAGGAGATCATCAAGGTCCACGTCCACACCAACGACCCCGGCAAGGCGCTGTCCGAGGGCGTGAAATACGGCCAGTTCGAGACCGTCAAGGTCGAAAATATGCGCATCCAGCACGCCAACGCCGCCTGGGTGGCGGACGAGGGCGTACAGCAGCCGGCCTATGAGCGGGCCGAGCCGGAAAACGACTACGGCTTCGTGGCGGTAGCGGCCGGCGACGGGCTGAAGGAGCTCTTCACCGATCTGGGATGCGATCACGTGGTATCGGGCGGTCAGACGATGAATCCTTCGACCGACGATATCCTGGGCGCCATTCAGGCGACGCCGGCCAAAACGGTGTTCGTTTTGCCCAACAATAAAAACATCATCCTCGCGGCCGAGCAGACCGTTCCGCTGGCCGACCGCAAGGTGTTCGTCCTGCCGACCCGCACCATCCCGCAAGGGGTTTCGGCCATGCTGGCCTTCGATCCCGACGCCGGTGACGACGCCAACCGGGTGGAGATGATGAAGGCGGCGGACAACGTGTCCACCGGCCAGATCACCTTCGCCGCCCGCAACAGCGATTACGAGGGGCACGCCATCAAAGAAGGCGAGATTTTGGCGATGGACGGCGGCAAGCTGGCGTTTGTCGACACCGACGTGGCGCACGCCATCGTCAAGCTGGCGAAATCGCTGGTATCGTCCCGCCGTTCGGCCGGCAAGGAATCCCACTTCGCCACCCTGATGTACGGCGAGGACATCCCCGAGGAGGCCGCCGAAACGGCCGCCGAGGCGATCCGCGCCAAGCTGGGCGACGACGTGGACATCACGGTGCTGCGCGGCGGACAGCCGGTGTATTACTACATTCTGTCCATCGAATAATCATCTGCAAACGAGGAGCCGTAGCGACGCCATGCTATGGCTCCTTTTGCTTTTTTGAGGGAAAGGGGGAGTATCCGTGGCCTCGGCCGAAAAGGAATCGGTGCGCTATCTGTCGGGCGTAGGGGAAAGACGGGCCGCTTTGTTTGAAAAACTGGGCGTCGTCACTCTGCGGGATCTGCTGCGCCATTTTCCCCGCGCTTACGAGGACTGGTCCAACCCCGTCCCGCTGTCCCAGGCGACGGCGGGTGAGGACTGCTGTGTGCGGGCGACCGTCACCTCGATGGTCAACGAATACCGGGTGCGCAAGGGGATGACCCTTTATCGCTTTTCCGTCAGCGACGGCTATCGCCGGGCGCAGATCACCCTGTTCAATAACCCCTACGCCGCGGCCAAGATCCGCAAGGGCGACGAGATCTTGCTCTACGGGCAGGTCAAGGGCGATTTCCACCGGCTGGAAATGACCGCGCCCCAGATCGAAACGCTTTCCTCGGCCCGCATCCGCCCCATCTATCCCCAAACCGAGGGGTTGACCTCCCGGGTGATCGAAAAAACGGTGGCGCAGGCACTGCAATACACCGACGGCTGGCTGGATGCCGATCCCCTGCCGCCCGGGCTGCGGCAGGAGCTGCAGCTGTGCACCCGCCGCTTTGCGATGGAAAACATCCATTTTCCCACCGATCACGAAACCCTGGCGATGGCGCGCCGGCGGATGGTGTTCGAGGAACTGTTCCTGCTCCAGCTCGGGATGCTGCAGATGAAAGGGCGCGCCCGGCAAGCCACCGGCGCGCGGATCACCGCCGATCACACGGCGGAATACGAATCCCTGCTGCCCTTCACCCTGACCGGCGCCCAAAAACGGGCGATCGCCGATTGCGTGGCGGATATCGGCCGGGATTATCCCATGAGCCGGCTGATCCAGGGGGACGTCGGCAGCGGCAAGACCGCCGTCGCCGCCGGGGTGGCCTTCACCGTCATCCGGGCAGGCTTTCAGGCGGCGCTGATGGCGCCCACCGGCATTTTGGCCGAACAGCACGCCGCATCGCTGCAAAAGCTGCTGTCTCCCGGCGGGATCCGGGTGGAGCTGCTGACCGGCGGAATGCCGGTCGCCAAACGCCGGGCGCTGCTGGAGGATCTGCGGGCCGGCAAGATCGACCTGCTGGTCGGCACCCACGCTCTGCTCAGCGAGGGGGTGGATTTCGCCCGGCTGGGTTTGGTGATCACCGACGAACAGCACCGCTTCGGCGTCGGTCAGCGCAGCCGGCTGGCGCAAAAAGGGGAAAGCCCTCACCTGATGGTGATGTCCGCCACCCCGATTCCCCGGACGCTGGCGCTGATGATCTACGGCGATCTCGACGTGTCGATCCTCGACGAGCTGCCGCCGGGGCGTCAGCCCATCGCCACCTACGCCGTCGACAGCGGCAAGCGGGAGCGGGCGTACGGCTACGTGCGCAAGCATCTCGACGAAGGCCGGCAGGGCTACGTCGTCTGTCCGCTGGTGGAGGAAGGGGAGACCGACCTCGCCTCGGCCGAAGCGTACGCCGACCAGTTGGCCGCCGGCGCCTTTGCCGGCTACCGGCTGGGACTGCTCCACGGGCGAATGAAAACCGCCGACAAGGAAAAGACCATGACCGCCTTTGCAGCGGGTGAGATCGACCTGCTGGTGTCCACCACGGTGGTGGAGGTGGGGGTGGACGTACCCAACGCCGTCATCATGGTGATCGAAAACGCCGAGCGGTTCGGGCTGGCGCAGCTGCACCAGCTGCGCGGCCGGGTGGGGCGGGGAAAACACGCCTCCACCTGCATTTTGATTTCCGACGCCCAAAACGAGGAAGCCCGTCGCCGTCTCAAGGTGATGTGTGAGACCACCGACGGTTTTCGGATCGCCGACGAGGATTTGAAATTGCGCGGCCCGGGCGATTTCTTCGGCAGTCGCCAACACGGCCTGCCCGATTTGAAAATCGCCGATCTGCAGGCCGATATGGTCTGGCTGCGTCAGGCGGGCGACGCCGCCCGGCGGCTGCACGAAAGCGATCCCCAGCTGGAGGATCCCCAAAACCGGCTGCTCAAAGAGGAAATCGATCTGCTCTATGGACAGGTCGGGGAACAAGGACTCAATTAGTGCTTGTCACCCGCTGGAAACTGTGCTACAATAAATCTATTATACTGCCGCATGGCAGGAAGGATGACGAAGATGGCTGAAAACCGACAACTGGCGAAAACTTACGATCCACGCGACGTGGAAGACCGCATCTACCGGTTCTGGACCGACGGTGGGTACTTCCACGCCAAGGTCGATCCCGATAAAAAGCCCTATACCATCGTTATGCCGCCTCCGAACATCACCGGGCAGCTGCATATGGGTCACGCGCTGGACAACACCCTGCAGGATATCCTGATCCGCTGGCGGCGGATGCAGGGGTACGAGGCGCTGTGGATGCCGGGCACCGACCACGCCTCCATCGCCACCGAGGCGAAGATCGTCGAGGCGATGGCCAAGGAGGGGCTGACCAAGGAATCGATCGGCCGGGAAGCGTTTTTGGAACGCGCCTGGGCGTGGAAAGAGACCTACGGCAACCGCATCGTCAGCCAACTCAAGAAAATGGGTTCCTCCTGCGATTGGGAGCGGGAGCGGTTCACCATGGACGAGGGCTGTTCCAAGGCGGTGCGGGAGGTGTTCGTCCGCCTGTACGACCAGGGGCTGATCTACCGCGGCGAGCGGATGATCAACTGGTGTCCCCATTGCCGCACCTCCATTTCCGACGCCGAGGTGGAATTTGAGGAGCAGGACGGCCATTTTTACCACCTGCGCTATCCGCTGGCCGACGGTTCGGGCGACGTCGAACTGGCGACTACCCGTCCCGAGACGCTGCTGGGCGATACCGCCATCGCGGTCCATCCCGACGACGAGCGGTACAAGGATATCGTCGGCAAACAGGTCATCCTGCCGCTGGTGAACAAACCGATCCCGGTGGTGGCCGACACCTACGTGGAAATGGATTTCGGCACCGGCGTGGTGAAGATCACCCCGGCGCACGATCCCAACGACTTCGAGGTGGGTCAGCGGCACGATCTGCCGGTGATCACCGTCACCACCGAGGACGGCCACATGAACGAGCTGGCCGGCAAATACGCCGGCATGACCCTTGCCGAATGCCGCAAGGCCATCGTCAAGGACTTGCAGGAACAGGGATACCTGCTCAAGATCGAGCCGCACAAGCACAACGTCGGCACCTGCTACCGCTGCGGCACCAGCATCGAGCCGCGGGTGTCGCTGCAATGGTTCGTCAAGATGAAACCGCTGGCCGAGCCGGCGATCAAGGCGGTGCGGGACGGCGAGACCAAATTCGTCCCCGAGCGGTTTGACAAGACCTATTTCCACTGGATGGAAAACATCCGCGACTGGTGCATCTCCCGTCAACTCTGGTGGGGACACCGGATCCCGGCGTGGTACTGCGACGACTGCGGTCAAATGACCGTGGCGCGGCAGGCGCCGGCCGTCTGTCCGAAATGCGGCGGCAAGCTGCACCAGGACGAGGATACCCTGGACACCTGGTTTTCTTCGGCGCTGTGGCCGTTTTCGACCCTGGGCTGGCCCGAGAAAACGCCGGAGCTGGACTATTTCTATCCCACCGACACCCTGGTCACCGGCTACGACATCATCTTTTTCTGGGTGGCGCGGATGATCTTCTCCGGGGTGGAGCATATGAAAGCGGCGCCCTTCAGGACGGTGCTCATCCACGGTCTGGTGCGGGACGCGCAGGGACGCAAAATGTCCAAATCGCTGGGCAACGGCATCGACCCGCTGGAAGTCATCGACCAGTACGGCGCCGACGCGCTGCGGTTTATGCTCGCCACCGGCAACAGCCCCGGCAACGATATGCGCTTCACCGAGGAAAAGGTGGCGTCTTCCCGCAACTTCGCCAACAAGCTGTGGAATGCCGCCCGGTTCATTTTGATGAACGTCGGCGACAAGCCTTTGCCGCTTACCCTGCCCGACGACCTGACGCTGGAGGACAAGTGGATCGTCTCCAAGGTGAACACCCTCGCCAAGGAGGTCACCGACAACCTCGAGAAATTCGAGCTGGGGATGGCGGTGCAAAAGCTCTACGATTTCATTTGGGACAACTTCTGCGACTGGTACATCGAGCTGTGCAAATCCCGCCTGCAGGGCGAAAACGCCGAAAGCGCGCTGCGGGTGCTGGTGTGGGTGATGACCCGCCAACTGCAGCTGCTGCATCCCTTTATGCCCTTCATCACCGAGGAGATCTGGCAGACTCTGCCGCATGAGGGCGAAACCCTGATGCGCACCGCCTGGCCGACCGCCGATCCGGCGTTGTCCTTCTCCGAGGAGGAAAAGGAGATGGAGCGGATCATGGATGCCATCCGCGCCATCCGCAACCGCCGGGCGGAAATGAACGTGCCGCCCTCCCGCAAAGCGCAGGTCTACGTCGAGACCGCGTTTGCCGCCACCTTTGCAAGCGGCGCGCCCTTCTTTGAACGGCTGGCATCGGCAAGCGAGGTCACGGTGGGTGACGCGTTTGAAGTGGAAGGCGCCGTCAGCATCGTCACGGCCGACGCCACCATCAAGATCCCGATGGCGGATCTGGTGGACGTCGCGGCGGAAAAGGCCCGCCTGCAAAAAGAAGCCGACGGGGTGCAAAAGCAGCTCGACGGCGCGCTGGCGCGGCTGAACAACGAGTCCTTTATCTCCAAAGCTCCCGAGGCGGTGGTCAACACCGCCCGCGAAAACGCCGCCCGTCTGCAGGAAAAACTCAACCTGCTGCGGCAAAGCATGGAGCAACTGGGCTAAATTCAGGAAAAACCGACAGAAAACGCCGTTTTCTGTCGGTTTTTTGTCAAATAGTCTTGCGTTTTCAGCCGAAATCCTGTAAGATGAAACCATCTAAAGCAAGGAGGTTTGGTGTTTATGGATCAAAACAACGTCCACGTTCCTCAGCAGCCGGTTGCGCCTCAACCGGTCCAGCAGCCGGTCGCGCCTCAGCCGGTCCAGCAGCCGGTGCCGGTCGCCCGTCCGGTAACGCCGCCGCAAAATTACGCCCAACCGGTCAATCCCGGCTGGCAGCAGCCGGCGCCGGGGTATCCCGCCCGGCCGGAGGACTCCCTGCCGCCGCAGTATAAGCCGCTGGGCGCCTGGGCGTATTTCGGCTACACCATCCTGTTCAGCATCCCGATCGTGGGCTTCATCCTGCTGCTCGTCTTTTCGTTCAGCGACGCCAACATCAACCGGCGCAACTTTGCCCGGTCGTACTGGTGCGCCCTGCTGATCGTGGCCATCGTCACGGCGGTGATCGCGCTCATCGCGCTGATTACCGGCGCCAGCCTGTTTAACGAGCTGCGCTATCTTTCGTGATAGCCGTGGCCGCCATAGTTGCGGTAAATTTATGGCAAAGTGCAAAAAATGGTGAAAAAACGCCGTTTTTCTGAATTTTTTTCATTTTTCCGGTTGAAATAGGCCGCCAAAGATGGTAGAATAGGAGCAACAGATACGTCTGTTAAAAATTGGATGGAGGGTAAGAATATGGACAACTTCAACAATCAGCAACCCGTCGCTCCGCAGCCGGTCGCTCCGCAGCCGGGCAACGACGCCAAAACGCAGTCGATCGTCGCTCTGGTACTGGGCATCGTGGCTGCCTTCCTCGGCGTCTTCGGTTGAGTCCTGTCTGCGATCCCGGTTTGGGGCCTGGTCCTTGAGGTTCTGGTTCTGGGCGCGTCGATTGCGGCGATTATCTTCGGCGTTAAGGCTCGCAACGCGGCGAAAGCCGCCGGCCAGAGCATGGCTATGGCGACTGTCGGTATGATCCTGGGCATCGTTTTCGTCGTTTTCGGCGGTATCGGCATGATCTGCGGGGCGTGCACGACTTGTGCTCTCTGCACGGCCGGCTCTGCTACCGGACTGGCGGACGAACTGAACAACATCGACTGGAGTTCGCTGCAGTAATTTCTGCTAACGAAAAGAGGCGGAATGACGGATCATTCCGCCTCTTTTTCGTAGAACGGGCTTTTGTGGCCATGGGCAAAAGGAGAGATATCCGTGTTTCCATCTTTTACCGTGTTCGGCAAGGAAATCGGCACGTATACGATCATGGCGGTGATCGGCGCTTTGGCTGTCGGATTGCTGCTGTTTTTGACCGCCCGTGACGAGCGGTATCGCCGGGATCAATGGCTGCATATCCTCCTCGCCGCCGCCGGCGGTGCGCTGGTGGGGGCGCATATGTTCTACTTTTTCTCCCGGCTGCCGCAATTCGTCTATTTGCTGCAAAACTGGGGACGGTTGATCCAATCGTGGGAGGATCTGGGGAACGCGTTGGCGCAGTTGTTCGGCGGGATGGTGTACTACGGCGGGTTGTTCGGCGCCATCGTCGGCGGCTGGTTGTATTGCCGGAGTCTGAAGATCGACTTCGGTCTCCATCTCGACGCCGTTGTGCCGGGGATCCCGCTGTTTCATACCTTCGGACGGATCGGCTGTCTGCTGGGAGGCTGCTGCTACGGCGTGGAATGGGAGCACGGCTGGCTTTTTCCCGGCTCAGATCATCCCCACACCCGCTATTTCCCCATCCAACTGGTGGAGGCGGGATGCAATCTGCTGCTCTTTTTGGCGCTGTTGTGGCTGGCGCGCCGGCAAAAGGTGCCCAAGGGCAAAATGCTGTGGATCTATCTGCCGGCCTACGCCGTCGTTCGCTTTACGCTGGAATTCTGGCGGGGCGATACCGTGCGGGGCATTACGGCGGGGCTGTCCACCTCCCAGTGGATCAGCGTGATCCTGCTGGTAATCAGCGCCGTCGTGTGGCTGCGGTATTTTCGGCGATCCCGCCGTCCGGCCGCGGCCGCGTGACCAAACGAATAAAAAACGCGTCTCACTTGAGACGCGTTTTTTTGCGGAATATTCCGCCGCTTTCGGCGCATACTGAAACCGGAGGCGATGCGTATGACCGCTTACGACGAGCATATCAAAGACGATCCCAAACGTATCCCGCAGCCGTCCCGGCATCCCGATCTGTTTGAAAGCCCGGTGATGGAGCGGGCGGCGGACGCCGCGGCGACCTTGTCCGGGCAGGGGAAAGGGGATGTTCCGTCGGATATTCAGGGCAGCTACACCGGAACCCCGGCTGACGCCGGCCATCCCGAACAGGACGCCGACGATCTGTAAAAAAGCGCTTCACCGGCTTATCGCCGATGAAGCGCTTTTTTGGAGGAAAATCAGTTTTCGAAATCCTCGGTCATCGGGCGGTGATCGTCTTGTCCGGCCAGCAACAGTTTCCAAACGACTGCGGCCAATGCCGCCAGAATACCCAAAAACACGATCCACTTCTTCATCTCGATCCCGTCCTTTCTTTTATTTCTACGTTCAGTATACCACACTTGTCAAGAAAAGTAGAGATGATTTGTAACGAAAATATAACGATTTTTTAACGAATACCCTTTTGTTGCCGCGAAATCCCCTTTTTGGCAGAAAAAACGGTTGTCACCGGCGGCGATTTGTAGTATACTATCATATTGGACAGGTATGAAAAACGTCTCAGGAGGCGCTATATGGTTTATCTGGACAACAGCGCCACCACGGCGGTCTGCCCGGCGGCGGTCGAGAAGGCGACGGATATGATGCGCCGGGTCTTCGGCAACCCCTCTTCGCTGCACACGCTGGGCTTTGAGGCCGAACAGGAAATGGAAAAAGCCCGGCGGATTGCCGCCGACTGGCTGGGTGTTTCACCGGTGGAGCTGGTTTTTACCAGCGGCGGCACCGAATCCAACAATCTGGCGATCCTCGGCGGCGCCGCGGCCAAAAACCGGGTCGGCCGTCACGTCGTCACCACGGCGATGGAGCATTCCTCGGTGCGGCAGGCGTGCGCCGAGCTGGAGCGGCAGGGATGGGAGATCACCCGTCTGTTGCCCGACCGGGACGGGACCGTCACCCCCGAACAAGTCGCCGGCGCCTGTCGGCAGAACACCGTGCTGGTCAGCGTGATGCTGGTCAACAACGAGATCGGCGCCTGTTACGAAATGGAGAAGATGGCGCCGCTGATCCGCAAAGCCGCTCCGCAAGCGCTGATCCATTGTGACGCGGTGCAGGCGGCCGGCAAGCGGACGCTCCGCCCGGCGCGTATGGGAGTGGATCTGCTGTCGATCAGCGGCCACAAGCTCCACGCGCCAAAGGGCGTGGGGCTGCTGTATATCCGCCGCGGCGCCCGGATTTTGCCCCGCACCTTTGGCGGGCACCAGGAAAACGGCTTGCGCGCCGGGACCGAATCCACCCCGCTGATCGCGGCGCTGGGCGCGGCGATCGAATCGCTGCCGTCGCCGTCCGATCAGCAGGAGCGTTATGAACGTCTGCGCCGCCGGCTGATCGATCAATTGGCCGAAAACGACCAGATCCGGTTTCATCTGCCGCCCGGCGGCGTGCCGTATATCGTGCACCTGTCGGTGCCCGGCGTTCGCAGCGAGACGCTGCTGCATTTTCTGGCCCAGCGGGAGATCTACGTCTCCTCCGGCTCCGCCTGCGCCAAGGGACAAAAAAGTCCGGTGCTGACCGCGATGGGATTGCCCGACGCCGAGATCGACTCGGCGCTGCGCATCAGCTTTTGTTATGAGAACACCCCCGACGATATCGATCGCTTTACCGCCGCGCTGGTGGAAGCCGCGAGCACACTGGCGCGCAAACGGTAGATCCGTCTGACGACCCAAAGGAGAATGGCTATGGACGAGCGAAAAAAACAACCGCAGGACGTGACGCTCAACGAAGACGTCTTGCTGCTGCTGGACGAATTGGAAGCGGAAAAAGCGGCGAAAGTCGACGCGCCTGTGGATGAACCGCAGATCCTGACGGCGGACGGATCGACCGTCGACGAGCCGGCAAAGGGGATGGTGCGCCTGACCGAAAGCGGCGCCGTTCCGGTGGAACAAACACCCCGCAAACGGCCAAACGCGCTGGTGCGGCTGTTCGAGTATCTGATTCCCTGCCGGGGAGATCGGGCGCTGGAGGTGCTGCGCAAATGTCTGTTTATGATTGCGCTGCTGACGTTGATCGGCGCGGCGGTGTATCTGGTGAACGATTCGCTGCTGATCCCGGCACAGAACGAAAGCTTGAACGGCGATCTGCAGGACATCTTCCATCCGGCCCTTACCGACGACATTTCCGAGCAGGAGCACGCTGAGATCATGCAGCGGCTTTACGCCAAAAACAACGATTTCCGCGCCTGGCTGACCTACAAGGCGTCGGGAAACGACTTTTTGCAGATCGACTACCCGGTGATGATCGCCGACGATAACGACTATTATCTCGAGCACGATTTCAACGGCAATTACAACAAAAACGGCACCCTCTTCTTCGATTACCGCAACACCTACACCCTGACCTCCGCCAACAACAAGGTGTCCATCATCTACGGCCACAACATGAACAGCGGCCAGATGCTGGCGCACATGAACTATTTCATCGGCAGTCTGTCCAATATGCGGGCGGCGCCGGTGGTGCGGCTGGATACCTTTTTCGGCACCGAGCAGTACAAGGTGTTCGCGGTGGTGCTGATCGACTCCCTGGCGGATGACGCGTCGTATTACGATTACCTGCGGGTGCGGTTTTACGACGATCTGGATTTCCTCAACCACGTCAACCAGCTGCGGGCGCGGTCGCTGTACGATTTTGACGTGAGCGTCAACGAAAGCGACGAGCTGCTGGTGCTGTCCACCTGCACCAACGAAAGCCAGACGCATATGAAAGACGGCCGTCTGGCGGTGATCGCCCGCAAGATCCGGGTGGGTGAAAACCCGGCGGTCGACGTGTCGGGCATCACCGAAAATCCCAACGTCATCCGCCCGCTGTCCTGGTATCTGAATCAAAAGCTGGCGCCGCATCCCTATTACGAAGGGAAATATACCATCCCGTCGGCGACCACCACGGCCTCCACCACGGCGGATCCCACCGCCGCGCTGACCAGCCGCACCGGGGAACGCACCGATTTTCAGTCGGCGGACGTCACCACCCGGCCGCTGGAGGTCCAGCTTGGCTCGGCGGCGGTGATCCGGGCGACCAACACCACGACGACCCGGGCGGCGGAAACGACCACCAAGGCAACGGCGGCGCCTACCGCCGCGACGACGGCGCCTCCCGTTGTAACGCAGGCGCCCACCGAGCCGGCGCCGGAGCCGGAACCCGAGCCGGAACCCGAACCGGAACCCGAGCCAACGCAAGCGCCGGATGACGCGGCGGAATAAGGAGACGACCGTATGGCCAAGCCACAGGAAATTTTGCTCATCAAGACCGGCGAGCTGGCCTTGAAGGGGCTCAACCGCAATACCTTTGAAGCGATTCTGATCAAAAATCTGAAGCGCCGTCTGGCGTCGCTGGGACGCTTTACGGTGCGCAAAGCGCAATCCACCATCTACATAGAGCCCGACCAGCCGGATATCGACTGGGACGAGGCGGTCGACCGGGTCAGCCGGGTGTTCGGCCTGTCGGCCTTTTCCCGCGCCCGGGTGGTGGAAAAGGATATGGACGCCATCCGCACGGCCGCGGCGGAGTATCTGCGGGACACGCTGGAGGGGGTATCCACCTTCAAGGTGGAGGCCAAGCGCAGCGACAAGACCTTCCCGCTGACCTCGCCCCAGATCGCGGCCGACGTCGGCGGAGCGCTGCTGGCGCGGTATCCCCATCTGCGGGTGGACGTGCATGAGCCGCAGGCGCTGGTGATGGTCGAGATCCGGGATTTCGGCGCTTACATCCACGCGGCGCAATTGCCGGGCGCCGGCGGAATGCCGGTGGGCACCGGCGGCCGGGCGGCGCTGCTGATCTCGGGCGGCATCGACTCACCGGTGGCGGCGTATATGATGGCCAAGCGCGGCATCCAGCTGGTGCCGGTGCATTTTGCCTCGCCGCCTTATACCAGCGAACGTGCCGAGCAAAAGGTGATCTCCCTGCTCGAGCAGGTTTCCCGCTTTGCGGGCAGTATGCGGCTGCATATCGTCCCGTTTACCCGCATCCAGGAGGAGATCCAGAAAAACTGCCCGGAGGAGCTGTTCACCCTGGTGATGCGCCGGTTTATGATGCGCATTGCGCAGGCGGTGGCCGAACGGGAAAAATGCGAGGCGCTGATCACCGGCGAAAGCGTGGGTCAGGTGGCCAGCCAGACCATTCCGGCGTTGGCGTGTACCGACGCGGTCTGCCATATGCCGGTGCTGCGCCCGGTGATCGGGATGGACAAAGAGGAGATCGTGTCCATCGCCCGCAAGATCGATACCTTTGAATTGTCGATCCAGCCCTACGAGGATTGCTGCACGGTGTTTACCCCGCGGCATCCCCGTACCCGCCCCAAGCTGTATCAGCTTGAGCAGGCGGAGCAGGCGCTGGATATCGCCGCGCTGGAAGCCGAGGCGCTGGCCGGAATACGGCTGAAAACCATCGGCTGACCGCGGATTTTCTCACGAAAAGAGGTGAACACGGATGCAAGCGGAGATCATCACCGTCGGCACCGAATTGCTGCTGGGGGATATTTTGGATTCCAACAAGCAGTTTTTGGCGCGGGAATTGGCGGCGCACGGCATTTCGGTGCTGCGCCAGTCCACCGTCGGGGACAATCCCGACCGGCTGCGGGAGCTGCTGGAGCAAGCCCTTTCCCGCAGCGATCTGATCGTGCTGTCGGGCGGTCTTGGCCCAACGGCGGACGATCTGACCAAAGAAACGGTCTGCGCGGTACTGGGGCAGGCATGCACCCTGCACGAGGAAAGCTGGCGGCGGATCGTGGAGTATTTCGAGACCACCGGCCGCGAAATGACGGATAACAACCGCAAACAGGCCATGCTTCCCGCCGGATGCACCGTGTTCCCAAACGACCACGGCACCGCGCCGGGCTGTGCGCTGGAAAAAGACGGCAAGCGGGTGATCCTGCTGCCCGGGCCGCCGCGGGAATTGATCCCGATGTTCAACGATTACGTCGCGCCCTATCTGGCGGGCTTTTCCGACGGCGGGATCTATTCCTACACCGTCGGGGTGTTCGGTATGCCGGAATCGGCCATCGCCGAGCGGATCGCCGATTTGATGGACGGCGCCAATCCCACCGTGGCGCCCTACGCCAAGGAGGGCGAAGTGGTGCTGCGGGTGACCGCCCGCGCCGCCGACGAGGAGCAGGCGCGGCAGTTTTGCCAGCCCATTCTGGAGGAGCTGAAAGCCCGGCTGGGCATCTGCATCTACGGCGTGGACGCCGGCAGTCTGCCCAAGGCCGTGGTCACCCTGCTGCGGGAAAAAGAACTGAAGATCGCCACGGCGGAATCCTGCACGGCGGGACTGCTGTCGGGGCGGCTCACCGAGGTGCCCGGCGCGTCGGCGGTGTTCGAATGCGGCGTGGCGGCCTATTCGTGGGACGTCAAGCATCAGCTGCTGGGTGTGCCGCGGGAAATGCTGGAGCAATACGGCGCGGTCAGCGCGGAAGTGGCGCGCTCGATGGCGATCGGCGTGCGACGGGTCAGCAAGGCGGCGCTGGGCGTCGCCATTACCGGCGAGGCCGGTCCGGAATCGGGTGAAGGTCAGCCGGTGGGCACGGTGTACATCGCCCTGGCGGACGAAAAACGGGTCTGGACCAAAAAGATCGTGGCCGGCCATAGCGCGCCCGAGCGGGATCATATCCGCCATATGGCGGTGATGAACGCGCTGGATCTGGTACGGCGGTATCTGGAGGCCATGCCCACCGTGATGGCGGGCGGCGAATGGATCGAGGAGGCGGCCGCGGAGACCATCCCGTCCTCGCCGGCGGCCGGAGAAAAGCCGGAACGGCGCCGCCGCTGGGCGATCCTGCTCAGCGTGGTGGCGTTTTTGGCGGCGTTTTTGTGCTGGTGGGTGTTTTACATCCTGCCCATCGCCATGAACACCTCCGGGAAGATCCAAAACGAGGACGACTGGTCGACCCCGCCGACGTTGTTCACGGACAACGCGATCGGCGCTCCGGCCGGCGCGCCGGACGGAATGCTCAGCGATTTTTACAGTCTGTACAGCCAAAACCCCGACGTGAAGGGGTGGCTGTCGATCGAAAATACCACGGTGATCGGCGCGGTGATGCAGCGCGCCGACGATCCCGCTTTCTATCAAACCCACGATTTCACCGGCGGCGCGTCGGATGCCGGCGCGTTTTATTTCGGGGAGACCGCGTCTTTGGACGACGCGCAGGCCGTCAACCGCGTTTTGGCGATCTACGGCGCCAATCCCCACGACGGCACCCAGTTTTCCACCTTGCCGCTGTATCTGGACCCCGGCTTTTTGGAGCACCATCCGACGGTGCGGATGAACACGCTGTTTGAACGGGCGGACTGGGAGATTTTCGCCGTCGCCGTGATCGACAGCGATGCCGAAGAAGATTCCGCCGACGCCTTTACGGTCGAGCGGCCTTTCGTTTCCACGGCGGCGTTTCGGGCCTACGTGGAGGGCCTGCAGCGCCGTTCGGTGGTGGTG
This sequence comes from Acutalibacteraceae bacterium, assembly GCA_050946775.1. Classification (GTDB taxonomy): domain Bacteria; phylum Bacillota; class Clostridia; order Oscillospirales; family Acutalibacteraceae; genus UMGS1474. Next base: position 1,471 of record JBMNVL010000033.1, on the reverse strand, counting down.
ACGGACGTGACGGTGAAGGATAACGACCGGCTGCTGCTGCTGGTGAGTGACGCTTCCCGGGAGGCCGGATTCGACGGCGCCCGGCTGGTGGTGGCGGCGCGGCGGATGAGCGACGAGGAAGCCGCTGAACGCGCCGGCTCGACCGCGTCGCCGACGGTAGCCGTCAACGCCGACGCGCTGCTGCCCGGGCGCTGGCAGGAGCACGAGCCGGTCACCACCACCCAGACCACGACCGCGCGGATCGCTCTGACCACCCGGCAGACGACGGCGAAAGCTACCCGGACGACAGCCGCGCAAACGACCGCTGCGTCTGAAGAAACGACGACGAAGGCGACCGTCCCATCCACCACCAGGGTTACCGCCAAGGCGACGACGAAGACGACCGCCAAGACGACGGCGAAAACCACCGCCAAAGCCACGACGACCACCAAAGCGCCGGCGCCGCCCAAGGTCAACACCGCCGGTCTGCGGGCCGGAACGGTGGCGGAATCGCAGTTTTTGAGCCTGTTCCAGGTCAAGGACAGCCGCACCGGCAAAATCACCAAGCCCAAAAACGCCGCCGAGCTGCAGCCGGTGCTGGCGCAGCTGGTGAAAATGGAAATGGGCAGCGCCAGTTACGCCGTTCATTCCACCGAGGCGTGGAAGGCCCAGGCGGTGGCGTCGTATACCTACGTGCTGTGGTACGTCGCTACTTACAGCCGGCCGTATACCTTTTACGCCCCGACCATGAGCCCCACCACCAACGGCAACGACAAGAGGATCTACGACGCCGTCGGCGCCGTGCTGGGCGTCAAGCTGCTGGATACCTCGAAATCGTCGGTCGCGGCCATGCCCTGCAACGTGATGTATTTCGCGTCGTCCGCCGGGGCGACGGCGAGCTGCCACAACGTGTATTGGGCCAATCTGCCCTATCTGCAAAGCGTGAACAGCCCCTACGACAACGAGACGACCATCGCCAAGTATTCCAACGGCACCGACAAATGGGCGTCCTCGTTCACCATCACCCTGTCCGATCTGGAAAAGGAGATCACTTCCTGGGTCAAGGACGAGTACGGCAACTATAAGGTGGGCCACGACCAGGCAAGCGGCAAACCGCCGCTTTACGGCACGGCGTTCGATTCCAAGAGCAAATACGTGACCAAGACCAACTGGTACTACACCAAAAGCGGGCAGAAGGTCTATATCACCGGGGTGCAGTTGCGGGAGATCATCGGCGGCAGAATGCGTTCTCACGCCTTTGAGGTGACCAAATACGACGCCGCCAAAAAGCAGATGACGATCACGACTTACGGATACGGCCACGGGGTGGGCTTCAGCCAGCTCGGCGCGGTGGGATACGCCAACGAGGCGGGATGGACCTATCAGCAGATTTTGCGGCATTATTTTTCCGTCACCGATTCCTCCGCCGCCCAACTCGTCGCCCCGAAATGGTAAACAAAGCAAACAAATCCCGGCTGAGCGAATCGCTCAG
>JBMNVL010000032.1:0-17954 GCA_050946775.1 Acutalibacteraceae bacterium | reverse complement strand
CGCCCCACACCGTCACCTGACCGCCGTCGGCCTCCAGATCCTTCATCGGCACCGGCCGCTCCCGGATAGGCGCGCCGAAAAGTGGCTGCATGGTCTCCAGATAGATCGGCAGTCCGTCCGACGGACGGGAGGCGGGATCGGCCGGCTTGATCGCTTTGGGAAGAGCGGCCTTTTCCTCCGCTTTGGGCGCGGCGGCGGCTCGCGCGGCCGCCTGCTCCCGGATCCGCTGCGCCGCTTTTTCATCCTCTTGACGCTGGGCGTTCAGATACGCCTCGTCGTCCTGGCTCAATTCGGTCATCCCGTCGAAAACGACGGTTACCCGCCGGGCGAACAATTCCTCGATCAACTCGCTCAGCAGTTGGTCGGCGCGGTTGTCCCGCAGCAAATCCAGCCCGCCGTGGCGCAGGGAAACGGTCAGGGTATCCCCGTCCAGCGCGGCCCCGGCGTCCCGCAAGGTGCCGTTGATCACCCGGTGGCGACGGCTCAAAAACAACGCGACGGTTTCAAAGGCGTCGCCGCTCAAGCTGTCCGCCGGATACCGCGGGATCAGCTCCACCCGCTCGATCGACAGGGCGCGCATCCCTTCCAAAAGGGCGTTTTGCACCTGCTCCAGCGGCGAAAAAGCGACAAAGCCGTTCAACCGCAGCCGCACCGTCAGCCGGCGGCGGTTTTTGTCCATTTCGATATGGTCAACGACGGCGCCTCCCACTTCTTGCGGGAGCTCCGTCGTGAGATACTCCTGAAAAACCTCTTGCAGGGTGTTCATAACGTCCGTCCTTTTCGGGTCACAGTTTTTCGATTTCCTCCATCAGCGCGTCCACCGCGGCGGCTTCGTCCACCGTGCGCAGGATCTCCCCTTTTTTGAAGATCACGGCGCGCCCTTTGCCGCCGGCCAGCCCGATGTCGGCTTCCTTCGCCTCGCCGGGTCCGTTGACCACGCAGCCCATCACCGCCACCGTCAGCGGCTTTTGCACCGATTCCAGCCGGCGCTCCACCTCCTGCGCCATCCCGATCAGATCGATGGCCGTCCGTCCGCAGGTGGGACAGGACACCACCGTCGCCGTCTGCCGGCGCAGGCCGAGGCTTTGCAGCAAGGTGCGCGCCGCCCGGACCTCCTCGACCGGATCGGCGGTCAGCGATACCCGCACGGTATCGCCGATCCCCTGCAGCAGCAGCGACCCGATCCCCGCCGCCGATTTGATCAGCCCGGTGTGAATGGTTCCGGCCTCGGTGACCCCGAGATGCAGCGGATAATCGCACGCCTCGGCGGTCAGTTGGTAAGCCCGTACCATGGTGGGCACGTCGGAGGATTTCAGCGACAGCACGATATCGGTAAAGTCGAATTTTTCCAGCAGCGACGCGTGGTACAGCGCGCTGTCCCGCAGCGCCTCGGGTGTGGGATGGCCGTATTTTTGCAAAATCTCCTTTTCCAGCGATCCGGCGTTGACGCCGACGCGGATCGGGATCCCCCGGCGGCGGCATTCGTCCGCCACCGCCTTGATCCGGTCGTCACCCCCGATGTTGCCGGGGTTGATGCGGATCTTGTCGGCGCCGGCGGCCGCCGCTTCCAGCGCCAGCCGGTAGTCGAAATGGATATCCGCCACCAGCGGCAGATCCACCGCCTCCTTGATGGCGGCGACGGTGGGCACCGCCTCTTTGTCCGGCACCGCCACCCGCAGGATCTCACATCCGGCGTCCCGCAGACGGCGCGCCTGAGCGACGTTGCCGGCCGCGTCGTGCGCCGGCACGTTGAGCATCGACTGAACGGTAACGGGCGCACCGCCGCCGATGGCGGTACCCCCGGCGGTCACCTGCCGGCTGACGCGTCTGTTCATATCGATTCCTCCCTGCTCAAGTGTTATCCCGTCATTGACCTGTTTGAATCAGCAAAGCGCGTTAGCCTCCCTTGTCAGAGGGAGACTATTTTGCCTGCTTTTAGGCTTGTTACCCGCCCGTCACCAGACGGACGATGTCGTTGTAGGTGACCGCGATCATCAGACCGAAGAGCAGCAGCATCCCGATCAGATGGACGATCCCCTCGTATTTGGCGGGCACCTTGCGACGGGTAATCCCTTCGATGATCAAGAACAGCAGCCGTCCGCCGTCCAGTGCCGGCAGAGGCAGCAGATTGAAGATGCCGACGTTGACGGTAATCATCGCCGCCAGCAGCAACAGCGACTCGATATCGGCGCTCATATTGCCCTCGTCATCGGTGCGGATGGCGGCGTCGCCGATGGCGTCCACCACCCCGACCGGGCCGGACAGATCGTTGAGCCCGTACCGGCCGGTGACGATATCCCCGAGATTGCGCCAGATCATCACCCCGATGGAATACTCCATCTTCCCGGCGTAGGCCAGCGTCGACCAAACCGTTTTGGGGGTGCCCAGCAATTTGAAATCGTAAACGAGATACCGCGCGCCGGTCTTCTCGTCGGTGTTCAGGGTAAATTCCACGTCGGACAGGGCAAGGGTTTCCCCGTTTCGCTCGATGAGCATATCGAATTTGCCGTCCTCATCGTTTTGCATGATGGCCGACAGATCCATATAGGTGACCACCCGCTTGCCGTTGACCTTGAGCATCTTGTCCCTCGCCCGCAGTCCGGTGCGGTAGGCGGGCGAGGTCTCGGGCATCTGGGCGATGGTCATGGTGGCGTACAGGGCGGTGTCCTGTCCCGGCGCCGGCCGGGTATACACCGCGCAGTCCACCAGCAGCAACACGTAGCCGAGGATCATATTCATCAGCACCCCGGCGACCACGATCAAAATCCGCCGCCAGACCCGTTTGTTGCCGAAGGCCCGCTGATCGGAGCTGTCGTCGTCCTCCCCTTCCATAGCGCAAAAACCGCCGATGGGAAAGGCGCGCAGAGAATAGCGGGTCTCCTTTTTGCCGAAACGCAGCAGTGTCGGCCCCATGCCGATGGCAAATTCGTTGACCTTGACGCCCATCGCCCGCGCCATCAGAAAATGGCCCAGCTCGTGGACGAAAATGATGATCCCGAACACCAGCACGGCGATCAGTATTTTCAAAATGACGATCAAAACGCCCAATTCGTCACCCGTTCCCTTCCAAAACGTGCCGGCGGGCTTCCTCATCCGCCGCCAAAATGGTTTCCAGTGTTGCTTCACGCGGCCAGTCCCGCTCCAGCACCGACGCTACCCGCCGGGAAATATCGGCAAAGCCGATTGCCCCCTGCCGGAACAGCGCCACCGCCTGCTCGTTGGCGGCGTTGACCGCCGCCGTCGCCACGCCGCCCCGGCGCAGCGCCTCGCGGCAGATCCCCATGGCCGGGAACGCCTTGTCGTCCGGATCGAAAAAGGTCAGCGTGCCCCACGCCGCCAGATCCAGCGGCGCCACCGGCGATACCGTCCGGTAGGGCCAGGTCAGCGCGTACTGGATGGGGATGCGCATATCCGCCTGCCCCATCTGCGCCAGCACCGAGCGGTCGTCGTATTCCACCAGCGAATGGACCACGCTTTGGCGGTGGATCACCACGTCGATGCGCTCTTCGGGCATATCAAACAGCCAGCGTGCCTCGATGATCTCGAGACCCTTGTTCATCATGGTCGCCGAGTCGATGGTGATCTTGGCGCCCATGCTCCAGTTGGGATGGCGCAGCGCCTGTTCCAGCGTGACCTGCTCCAGCTCGGCGGCGGTGCGGCCGAAAAACGGCCCGCCCGATGCGGTCAGGATCAGCCGGCGGATCGCCCGGTCGGGCGGCGCGCCCTGCAGGCACTGGAAAATCGCGGAATGCTCGCTGTCCACCGGCAGCAGACGGATCCCCTTTTGCCGGATCTGTTTCATCACCAGCTCGCCGCCGGCGACCAGCGTTTCCTTGTTGGCCAGCGCCACGTCCTTGCCGGCGTCGACGGCGGTCAGCGTGGGACGCAGTCCCACCATGCCCACCACGGCGTTGACCACCATATCGTCGGCATCCGGGCAGTCGGGCAGATCGGCCATCGCCGCCACGGCACAAAGCCCCTCCATCCCCGAAAGCACCCGGGTCGGGGTATCCGCCACCTGGACGCGCAGATCGGCCGCCGCCTGCTCGTCGTACAGCGCCGCCACCGCCGGGCGATACCGGCGGATCTGCTCTTCCAGTTCCGAAACGCTGCGTCCCGCCGCCAGCGCCGCCACCGGAAATCCCAAATGGTCGGCAATCTCAAGCGTCTGGGTGCCGATGGATCCGGTCGATCCCAGCACCGCCAGCCGCTTGCGAGGCATACTCGTCGTTTTCATCTTAACCCACCAAAGGCCACGCCGTCATCACCACGAAGAACAGCGGCGCGATGAACAGCAGACTGTCGAAACGGTCCATCACTCCGCCGTGCCCCGGCAGAACGCGGCCGTAATCCTTCACGTCAAACCGTCGCTTGACGACCGAGGCGAACAGATCGCCCACCACGCTGAGCAGCGAGCAGATCAGCGCCATCAATGCCAGCCGGCCGAAATGCACCGGCACCGGCTTGACGATCAGCGCGCAGATGCCGCCGGCCAGCAGGCTGAGCAAAATCCCGGTCAGCAGGCCGCCGATCAGCCCTTCCACCGTCTTTTTGGGGCTGATGGCCGGGCAGAGCTTGTGCCGTCCGAACAGAGTGCCGGCAAAATACGCCCCGGCGTCGCACAGCCAGGCGATCATCATGGCGACGATGGCGTAGAAAAGCCCGTACGCCATCCCCCGCAAAAACGCGAGACTCGCCAGCGCCAGCGTCGAGAGCAGCGTCATCATATAGTACAGGCCCATCCGCGCGGTAGGCAGCCTGGGATAGGCGATCAGCTGCGCCGTCACGAACAGGACGGTAAATCCTATTGTAACCAGAAAAGGCACCAAAAACGGGACGTCGGTTTTGAAAAGCTGCCAGAAGGGAGCGCTCGCGGCGTAGATCGCCGTCAGCACGACGGTGAAACGATACCGGATCTGGATCACCCGCGCCAGCTCCACCACGGCCGCCGCCGCGGCAAGCGCCATCAACACGCAAAAAAAGATGGGCGGCAGCGCCAGCGCCGCCAGCATCACGACCGTACCGATCAAACCGGTCAATACCCTCGTTTTCATTTGTCAAACACCTCCGAAGCGTCGCTGACGCCGGGAATACTCCGCGATGGCGCGGTCAAGATCCGCCGCCTTGAAGTCCGGCCACAAAATATCGTCCATAAACACGTATTCCGCGTACGCCGACTGCCAGATCAGGAAATTGGACGACCGGTACTCGCCGCTCGGCCGCAGGATGAGATCGGGATCGGGCAGTCCCGCGGTGTACAAACGGGAGGAAAGGGCGTCCTCAGTCACCTCTTCCGGCGACAAGGCGCCAGCCTTTACATCCTCCGCCAACCGCCGCGCCGCCTGGGTGATCTCCTGCCGGCCGCCGTAATTGATGGCGATGTTGAGCACCATGCCGGTCTTGTGGGCGGTGGAAGCCTCCGCTTCGTCGATCAGCGCGCGGATATCCTCCGCCAGCGGCGCCAGATCCCCGATGAACCGGGTGCGGATGTTTTCCTTTTTGAAATCCCGCAGGGATTCCTTGAGATAGTCCCGCAGCAGATCCATGATGGCGTTGACTTCTTCGGCCGGCCGGCGCCAGTTTTCGGTGGAAAAGGCGTAGACCGTCAGCACCTGCACGCCGCGCTTTTCGCACTCCTTGGTGATGGTGCGAAAGACCCGGGCGCCGGCGGCGTGACCCGCCTGGCGGGGCAAGCCCCGCTTTTTCGCCCAGCGGCCGTTGCCGTCCATAATAATGCCGATATGGGCGGGAACATGGATCTCCACCGGCGGATCCGCCGGCTTTTTCTTGAACAAACGCATGGCTCGTCATCCTTTTTTCACGGCCGTCACGTCCAAAAACCGGACAAAGAGGCCATAGCGCGCTACGGCCTCTTTTCCCGATCCGAACGATCAGATCTCCATGATCTCTTTTTCTTTTTTGGCGGCGATGCCGTCGATCTCCTTGCAGAACTTGTCGGTCAGATCCTGCACCTTTTTTTCGGCGTCCTTGAGATCGTCCTCGGTGATCTCGGATTTTTTCTTGAGATCCTTCAACCGGTCCATCGCGTCCCGCCGGACGGTGCGGATGGACACCTTGGCTTCCTCGGCGTATTTTTGCACCGTTTTGCCCAGCTCTTTACGGCGCTCCTCGGTCAGCGGCGGAAAGATCAGCCGCAGGGTGCTGCCGTCGTTTTGGGGGTTGATGCCCACGTCGGAGGTCTGGATGGCCTTCTCGATCTCCTTGAGCACCGATTTGTCGTACGGGGTGACCATCAGGGTACGGGGCTCGGGAACGGAAATGCTGGCCAGCTGGTTGACCGGCGTCGGCGCGCCGTAATAATCCACCGTCAGCTTGTTGAGCACCGCCGGGTTGGCGCGTCCGGCGCGGATAGCGGTATACTCGTTTTCCAGCGCCGATACCGTTTTGTTCATTTTCTCTTCCGCGGATTGAAAAACCTGTTTCATGCTCGATGCCCTCCTGTTTTGAGATCGTCAGTGCACCACGGTGCCGATGTTTTCCCCGGCGACCGCCCGCACGATGTTCTGCGGATCGTTGAGGTTGAAAACCAGAATCGGGATATGATTGTCCATACACAGCGTCGCGGCGGTGGAATCCATCACCTTGAGATCCTTGTTGAGCACGTCGAGATAGCTCAGCGTGTCGAACTTGACCGCCTCGGGATGGCCCTTGGGATCCATATCGTAGATCCCGTCGACCATGCTGGCCTTGAAAATGATGTCCGCCTCGATCTCCGCCGCCCGCAGCGCCGCAGCGGTGTCGGTGGAGAAAAACGGGTTGCCGGTGCCGCAGCCGAAGACCACGACCCGTCCCTTTTCCAGATGACGGATGGCGCGATTGCGGATATACGGCTCGGCGATCTGATTCATGGCGATGGCGGTCTGCACCCGCACCGGGCAGTCCAGCTGCTCGAGCGCGTCGGCCAGCGCCAGGGCGTTGATGGTGGTCGCCAGCATCCCCATATGATCGGCGCGGGTACGGTCCATACCGCCGCCGGTGCGTCCTCTCCAGAAATTGCCGCCGCCCACGACGATGGCGATCTCCACGCCGGCCTGCGCGCACTCCTTGACGGCGGCGCACACCTTCAGGACCGTATCGAAATCCAAACCGCTTTTCTGATCTCCCGCCATGGCTTCGCCGCTCAATTTCAAAAGGATGCGCTTGTACTTGGGCTGCATGGCAACCACTCCCCTTTCGACGTCTGTTTGACATCTATTCTACACTATTTGCCGCTCTCTGTAAAGAGCCGACGGGAAATTTCTCCTAACGAAAATACATATACAATTGACACTTGAGCATGCCGTTATACAGCTTGCGCCGTTTGTCGGCTTTGCGGCCGAACAATTCCTCAAACCGCTCGTGCGGACTGATGACGGCATAGCTCCATCCGGGTTTGGGAACGAACACCCGCCCCATCACCCTGTAAAGGTCTTGAGCTTGTCGCACATCGAGCAGCCGTTCGCCGTAAGGCGGATTGCACAGCACCACGCCGGAATCCCCCTCGGGGCGGAACTGCCGCAGATCCGCCACCGTCGCCTTCAGGCAATCACCCACCTTGGCTTTGGCGGCGTTTTCCATAGTCAGCGAAACGCAGGCGGGATCGATATCCCCGCCAAAGGCGGCAAATTCCCGGTCGGGCTGCTCGCGCTCCATCGCCGCCTGCCGCTCGGCCCGCCAGATCCCGTCGGATATCCCCGGCCAGTCCATAAAGGCGAACCGCCGCCGGATGCCCGGCGCGATCCGTTTGGCGGCCAGCGCCGCTTCGATCAGCAGGGTGCCGGAGCCGCAGCAGGGATCCAGCACCCGTCTCGCGTTGCGGGCTCTGGTCAGATCGACCATCGCCGCCGCCAGCGTTTCCTTGATGGGCGCGCCGCCGGCGTTGGCGCGGTAGCCCCGCTTGTGCAGCCCGGCGCCGGAGGTATCGATCATCAGCGTCGCCTCATCCTTGCGCAGGGTAAACTGCACCTGATAGGTGACACCGGTCTCCTCGAACCATCCGACGTGATACCGGCTTTTGAGCCGTTCCACGATGGCTTTTTTGATGATCGACTGGCAATCGGGCACGCTGTGGAGCTTGGAGTCCAGCGACCAGCCCTTGACCGGAAAAGCGTCCTTTTGCCCGATCCAGTTTTCCCAGGGCAGCGCCTTGACACCCTCGAACAACTCGTCGAAGGTGCGGGCGGGAAAGATCCCCATCACCAGCCCGATCCGCTCGGCGTACCGGGAATTCACGTTGGCTCTCGCCAGCATATCCGCGCCGCCGCCAAAAAACACCCGGCCGTTTTCCACCCGCACGTCACGGGCGTCCATCCGCTTGAGCTCGTCCCCCAAGATCCCCTCGATGCCGAACAGACAGGGCGCGCAAAACGTCAAATCCTCCATCGCCGCCACCTCAGATCACCGCCGTGGCGTGACGGGTCACGTGGCAGCCCACGTTGACCGCCACCGGCAGTCCGGCGATATGGGTGGGATAGGTTTCGATCGCCACGCCCAGCGCGGTGGTCACCCCTCCGAAGCCCTGCGGGCCGATCCCCAGCGCGTTGACCGCCGCCAGCGCGTCCCGCTCCATTTGGGCATAAAACGGATCGGGATGGCCGGTGTCCAGCCCCCGGCAAAGCGCCTGCTTGGCCAGCAGAGCGCACTTTTCAAAATCGCCGCCGATTCCGACGCCCAGCACCATCGGCGGGCAGGGATTGCTTCCCGCCAGACGGGCGGTCTCCACGATAAAATCCAGAATATCCCGCCGGTCGGCCGCCGGGGTGAACATCCGCAGCCGGCTCATGTTTTCGCTGCCAAAGCCCTTGGGCGCCACCGTGATCTCGATCTGATCGCCCTCGGTCAGCGTCAGATGCAGCACGGCGGGGGTGTTGTCGTCGGTATTGACCCGGCGCAGCGGATCGCCGACCACCGAGCAGCGCAGCCGGCCTTCGGTATACCCGCGGGACACTCCCCGGTTGACGGCATCCTCCAGCAGACCGCCGGTCAAGTGCACCTCCTGCCCCAGCCGGACGAAGACCACCGCCATGCCGGTGTCCTGGCAGATGGGCAGTCCCATCTCGTCCGCCGCCCGCAGGTTGGCGGTCAGATCGCCCATGATGTCCCGCGCCAGAGGGCGGGTTTCCCGTTTGGCGGCCTGATCCACCGCCCGGGCAATATCCTTTGGCAGACGCTGGTTGGCGCGGATGCACAGATCCCGCACCGTTTGTTCGATCGCGCTTACGTCAACGTTTCGCATACCGTTGCTCCTTTTCTTCTCAAAAAAAGGCGGAGCCAATCGCTCCGCCCCTTTGCCGTCATTTATCCTTTGGATCCGCGGCGGGAAAAGCCGCCGTGCTTGCCGTCCATCGACCGCTTGAGATCCGAGATCTTCTCGTCGCTTTGCTGCTTGAATTTGCTCATCATGTCTTCAAAGCTGCCGGAGTTGCTGGAGGGCTGCCACTCGAATCCGCCGGGACGATGCGCCTGCTCCGCCCGGGGACGAGGTTCCCGCCTGACCGGAGGCTGCGCCTTTTTCATCGACAGACTGACCTTGCCGTCCTCCCCAACGTTGAGGACCTTGACCTTGACCGTCTGCCCGACGCTGACGTGATCGCTGATTTCCTTGACGTACGTGGAGGCGACCTCGGAGATGTGCACCATCCCGTTGCGTCCGTCGGGCAATTCCACGAACGCGCCGAATTTGGTGATCCCGGTCACCTTTCCCTCAAACACCGATCCAACTTCCAGCTGCATAAAAAACCGATTTCCTCCCCTGCGCGGTCACGCGCGGCGCTAATTGGCTCCCTGAGCCTCCTGGTAAATGCTTTCGCCGGGAACCGCCATGCCCTGTTCGCGGGCGTGCTGCTCCAGATACACTTCATAATTCTCGATTTTGCTGACCATGTCTTCGTTTTGCTGCTGCTGGTAGCGGATGCTGTCCTCGATCTCGTCGAGCTGCTTTTGCCGCTCGTCGATCTCCATGCGCAGCTGCGCCAGCATCACCAGCATATACGCCGAAAAGATCAGAACGGCCACCCGCAGCACGATGCTGCGGCGTTTTTTCGTGCCGCTGATCACCTTCATGGCCGTCGCTCCCTTCCGCCGTTTGCGTTTCGTAGACACTTTTACGATTGTGATTATACAACAACTTCCGGCCGCGTTGCAAGCCTTTTTTGAAAAAAAGTCGGCCTTTTTTCAAAAAAATACGGCTTTTTTCGGCAAAAACGGCCGCCAGCGGCCGCAAAAGCCGTCCAAGCCACCCAAACGGCAGGCAAATCACCCGCGCCATCGCGCCGGCGACCGTTTCGAGAACGGCGGCGATCCTCATCGCCAGGCGAATCACCCACCGGCTGATCGCCGCGAAATACACGCCGCCGCCCAGCGCCGCGCCGACGAACAGATAAAACCGCAGCCGGCCGCCGGTCAGCGCCAGATCGAACAAAAACAAAGTGATCCCGCCCAGCAGGCAAAATCCCACGTCCTGAAAAAAGGCCGCCGTCCGCCCGCAGGGCCAGATCCGCCGCAGGATGCGCACCAGATCGTAGGCCGCCGCCAGCAAAAAGCCGGCGCCGGCGCTTAAAAACAGCTCGTGCAGCTGACCGCCGTTGGTAAACCCCTCCATCGCCCGGCCTACCTGAACAGGCGGCCGAAAAAGCCGCTTTTGCCCGTCGGCTCGGCGTAGGTCAGCGACTGGACGGTTCCCTCGACCCGCAGATCGCCGGTTTCCACGTTCAGCCGGCTGATGTGCAGGCTCTCCCCTTTGACGGTCAACTCGCCCAGATCGGTATAGACCACGATGGTCGTCTCGTCAAAGCTGTCCACGTCCGCCACGCCCGACACCGACAGCCGCTGCCGGTCCTCCAGCATTACCTGATGAGGCATCGCCGGGATCTTTTTCTCATCGCTCAAAGCCATCTCCCCCTGTCGGTTCATCTGTATGAGCCAACAGGGGCGAATATGTTTATTTCAGCTTGTACAGCAGCGACGCGTCGGCCTTGCCGACCGTTTCCTGCAAGTCGGTGACCTCGACGGCGATCTGCCGCGCGCCCAGCGTCAGGGCGATTTCGTCGCCGATCTTCACGTCGTAAGACGCCCGCGCCGGTTTGCCGTTTACCAGCACCTTTCCGGCGTCGCACGCCTCATTGGCGACGGTGCGCCGCTTGATCAGCCGGGATACCTTCAGATATTTGTCCAGTCGCATTGGGATCGCGCTCCTTTCGCTTTCCGTTATTTTATCAAAGAATCGACGCCGGCGCAACCGTTTTGAACGATAAATAATAATTGACAATTTTACACGCAAGCAGTATAATAATTTGTGCGAATTCACAACGATGCAGGAGGGATTCCATGAAACGTTTTTGGAGCATACTGCTGGTGTTCTGTCTGCTCTGCGCGCCGCTTTCCGGCGTTGCCGCCGAACCGGGCGTCGCCTATATGCCCGGCGACGTCAACGGTGACGGAGAGGTCAGCGCCGAGGACGCGCTGATGGCGCTGCAGGCCGCCACCGGCAAGATCGCGCTGTCGCCCGAGCAGGAAACCGCCGGCGACATCAACGGCGACGGAGAGGTCAGCGCCGAGGACGCGCTGATGATCCTGCAGTTCGCCACCGCGAAAATCGACGCTTTCCCGGTGCCTAACGAGCCGCAGCCGGCTGAGAAAACGCCGCTGCTGGCGGCCATCGGCGCGGCTACGCTGGCGGATACCGCCAACCGCACCGACGAAAGCCTGCAGGCGCTGCAGACCGCGCTGGACGAGGCCAAGGCCGTCGCGCTGGATCCCGACGCGACCCAGCAGCAGGTCGACGACGCCGCGGCGGCGCTGATCGCCGCCATCGAGGGCTTGACCGACAAGCCGCCCGCTCCGCCGGTCGATAAAGCCGCGCTCGAAGCCGCCATCGAGGCGGCGCGGGAGCCACTCAACGCGCCCGATCCGTACACCCAGGAAAGCGTTGACGCGCTGACCGCGGCGATGAATGCCGCCACGCAGGTGGCGGCGGACGTCGACGCGACACAGGAGCAGGTCGACCAGGCGACGGCGGCGCTGACCGCCGCCATCGAGGGTCTGGCGGAAAAGCCGCCCGCTCCGCCGGTCGATAAAACCGCGCTCGAAGCCGCCATCGAAGCGGCGCAGGAGCCGGTCAACGCCCCCGATCTGTACACCCAGGCATCCTTCGACGCGCTGGCCGCGGCGCTGGTCGCCGCCGTACAGGTCGACGAGGACGCCGCCGCGACCCAGGAGAACGTGGACGCCGCCACCGCGGCGCTGACCGCCGCCATCGACGGGCTGGTCGAGATCCCCGTCGAGCCGCAGCCGGGCAAGGAAGATATTTACATCTATCTGCCCAACGCCAACGGCGAGGCCGGCGCTGACGTGGAGATCACCTCGGGAGAAGGCCACTATCTGGGCGGTGTCGGCTCGGTGCGCGGATTTGCCGACGAACCCGGCGTATTGGCCAAGAGTCCCGTCGATCTGTCGGCATACGCCGATTACGATCTGAGCGTCGTCTACGATATCCGGATCAACCGCACCGCAAACGATTGCCCCGAATTCGCGGGGATGAGCGACGAGGAATGGATCCGCTACATCGTCAACGGCTCGGCGATCCTGTACGGCACCGCGCCTGAATCGGCCCACAAGTGGTCGATCGGCGAAAAAGACGCCACATACAAGATGAGCTGCGGCGCAAACGGCAATCTGCTGCAAAACGCCAAGGTGGGCGAATACGTTTCGGTGGAGGTGCCGGTTCCGGAATTCATCCTCAGCGAGGGCGTGATCTCCGGCTGGGACATCTTCATGTACAACGATCTGCACAACGCGCCCGGCCGGCCGGCGGATATGACCCAGGGCAACCGCGGCGCCACCATCTCGGTGCGGGGCGTGGCCATCAAGGCCGTCTATCAGGGGTACACCGACCCGGTCACCGGCGTGGAGATTTTGCCGCTGGGGATGAAGAAGGTCGAGGCCGAAAGCGGCCGGTATCCCGATTCCTGTCAGCTGGTCAACCATTCCCGCGGCACGTCGGTCGGCTACACCTCCAAAGATAACGAATACACCTATACCGTGTCTCTTTCCAAGAGCGGCTATTATCTGATCCCCTACACCATGTCGGTCACGGTGGAGGATATCCACGTTACCCTGACCGTGGACGGACAGCCGGCGTACGATCAGGTCGCCTATTTCACCAACGATTGGGGCGTTTACGCCACCAATTGCCCGAGCGAGCCGGTCTATCTGACCGCCGGGGATCACACTCTCGTCTTCAAGCAATCCAAAAACGGCCTGAACTTTGACTGGTTCGGTCTGATCTGGCTGGCCGAAAACGGCCCGGACGATCTGCCGGCACAGCGCATCATCACCGCCGCCTTCACCGACGACAAGGCCCAGACGGGTGTGCCGCTGCCGCTGACGATCACCGGTCTGCAGACCGCCGGGGAACTGCAAAGCTACGTCTGGCTGGCCGGCGGCACGCTGAGCAAAACCGCCAGCGTTTACGCGCCGTCCGGACTGCAGCTGGTAATGATGGGCGACGTCCACGTCTGGCCGACCCTGCTGATCGACGGCAAAACCTATTACATCCACACCAGCGGCTCCTTTACGGCCATGACCGATCCCCTGCCGACCGTCACCATCAACACCGCCGAGGGCGCTCCCATCACCTCCAAAGAGGAGTATCTCGCCGCGACCATGACCATCGCCGCCGACGGCGTGGACGCGGGGCAACTGTACGACGGCGACATCGAGATCCGTGGGCGCGGCAACGCCACCTGGGGCTATCCCAAGAAGCCCTACAAGGTGAAGCTGGCCAAAAAAGCCGATCTCTTCGGGATGGGCTCCAACAAGCACTGGGTACTGCTGGCCAACTACCGCGACCGCTCCTTCCAGCGCACCCATCTCGCCTTTGCCGTGTCCGAGCAGCTGGGGCTTCCCACCCCGCAGTCGATCTGGGTCAACGTGATCCTCAACGGGCGGTACGTCGGCGTGTATGAGCTGTGCGAGCAGATCCGGGTGGGCAAGACCCGCGTCAACATCCACGACTGGACCGACGACGTGGAGGACGAGACCGATCTGTCCTCCATCACGGCCGAAAACGGGTTTGATACCACCGGCGGCTTCATTCTGGAGATCAACGGCTATTACGACGAGGTCAGCAAATTCACCACCGATCACGGGGTGAAGATCACCGTCAAGGAGCCGGAATATCTCTACACCGGCGACGAGTTGTTCCAGTACGCCATCGACTACGTCCAGGATTTCGAGGATGCGGTGTACGCCGAAAACTTCACCAACGCCAAGGGACAGCATTACAGCGAGCTGTTCGACGTGGACAGTCTGGTCAACTACTGGCTGACCTGCGAGTTCATGGCCAACCTTGACTCGGGCAGCTGGTCGAGCACCTATATGTACAAGGACATCGGCGGCGACAAGATGCACATGGGTCCGGTATGGGATTTCGACAGCTCCGCCGGCAACTATCTCGACCACTCGCTGCAAGCCCCGGCCGATAAGTGGGTCGCCACCCACCAGGGCAAGTGGTACAAGGAGCTTTACCGCGACCGCACCTTCGTGGAGAAGCTTTACAACCGCTACTGGGAGAACCACGACTTCTTCGTCGGTCTGGCCGCCCAGGCGGAAGAATGGTACGTCGATCTCTACAACGACGCCAAGGCCGATCACGAGCTGTGGAACATTCCCACCACCTACGAGTACGACGGGGAACTGGTGATCAAATGGCTGCGGGATCGCGTCGCCTTCTTCGATGAGCAGTTCGCCACTCTGGATACGGCGTATCAGTCGCTGTTGAACAACCGGTAAACCGCAATACGAAACGGCCGGTACACCGAGCGGTGTACCGGCCGTTTTTCAGTTGCAAGGGATCAATACATCCCGTCCATACCGGCGGGTGCGGCGGGCGCCGCGGCGACCGGCTCTTTCTTGTCGGCGACCAGCGACTCGGTGGTCAGCACCATCGCCGCGACCGAGGCGGCGTTTTGCAGCGCCGAACGGGTCACCTTGGTGGGATCGACGATGCCGGCGGCGAACATATCGCCGTACTGCTCGGCGGCAAAATCAAAGCCGTAGTTGGTCTGCTTGGCGTTCAGGATCTTGTCGATGATGACGCTGCCCTCCAGACCGGCGTTAAGAGCGATCTGCCGCACCGGCTCCTCCAGCGCTTTGTAGACGATCTGCAGACCGGTCTTCTCATCGCCGGACGCCTCGTCGATCAGCGGCTTCAGGGAGGCCATGGCGTTGATCAGCGCCACGCCGCCGCCGGCGACCAGACCCTCTTCCACCGCCGCTTTGGTGGCGGACAGGGCGTCTTCGATGCGCAGCTTCTTTTCCTTCATCTCGATCTCGGTGGCCGCGCCGACCTTGATCACCGCCACGCCGCCGGCCAGCTTGGCCAGCCGCTCCTGCAGCTTCTCGCGGTCAAAATCGGAGGTCGTGGTCTCGATCTGGGCGCGGATCTGATGCTCCCGCGCCTGGATGGCGTCGGTGTCGCCGGCGCCGTCGACGATGATGGTGTTCTCCTTTTGCACCTTGACCTGACGGGCACGGCCCAGCTGGTCCATGGTGGTCTCCTTCAGATCCAGACCCAGCTCGTCGGAGATCACCTGACCGCCGGTCAGGATGGCGATATCCTGCAGCATTTCCTTGCGGCGGTCGCCGAAGCCGGGGGCTTTGACGGCGACGCAGGTGAAGGTGCCGCGCAGTTTGTTGACGATCAGAGTGGACAGCGCCTCGCCCTCGACGTCCTCGGCGATGATGACCAGCTTCTTGCCGGCCTGCAGGATCTGCTCGAGCAGCGGCAGGATGTCCTGCACGTTGGAGATCTTTTTATCGGTGATCAGCAGCAGCGCGTCGTCGATGACGGCTTCCATCTTGTCGGTATCGGTGACCATATACGGGGTGATGTACCCGCGGTCGAACTGCATCCCCTCGACCACTTCGGAATAGGTTTCGGCGGTCTTGGACTCCTCCACGGTGATGACCCCGTCGGCGGAGACCTTCTCCATCGCCTCGGCGATCAGCTTGCCGATCTCGGCGTCGCCGGCGGAAATGGTGGCGGCGCTGGCGATATCGTCGGTGCCGCTGACCTTCTTGGAGTTGGCGACCACGGCGGCGACCACGGTGTCGACCGCCTTTTGAATGCCCCGTTTGACCCCCATCGGGTTGGCCCCGGCGGCGACGTTCTTCATCCCCTCGCGGATGAGCGCCTGTGCCAACAGGGTCGCGGTGGTGGTACCGTCGCCGGCCACGTCGTTGGTCTTGGTGGACACTTCCTTGACCAGCTGGGCACCCATGTTCTCAAACGGGTCGTCCAGCTCGATCTCTTTGGCGATGGTCACGCCGTCGTTGGTGATCAGCGGCGCGCCGAACTTTTTGTCCAGCACCACGTTGCGGCCCTTCGGGCCGAGGGTGATCTTGACGGTGTCGGCCAGCTGGTCGACGCCGCGCTGCAGCGCTTTACGGGCTTCTTCCCCGTACAGAATCTCTTTTGCCATGATCTATTCCTCCTTAACGGTTACTCTACGATGGCGAGAATGTCGTTTTGGCGCAGGATGGTGTATTCCTCGCCGTCCAGCTTGACTTCGGTGCCGGAATATTTGCTGGCGATCACCTTGTCGCCCACGTGCAGGTACATGGTGATCTCCTTGCCGTCCACGTTGCCGCCCGGGCCGACGGCGATCACTTCGGCCACCTGGGGTTTTTCCTTGGCTGAGCCGGCCAGGATGATGCCGCTTTTGGTGGTTTCTTCCGCCTCGACCAGCTTGATGACCACACGGTCCGCCAGAGGTTTGATAGTCATATCCGATTCCTCCTGAAATGTAGTGTAGGATTTAGCACTCGAAGCGTCGGAGTGCTAACACGTTCCTTATTGTACCCCAAAATCTGGAAAAATCAAGAGGAAAACGGGACTTTTTTTCAGATTTCACAATTTATTTACAAACGGCCCGGGAGGTCGTGCCGATTCCAAATATGGATCGGCAGGAGCCGTTCCCTGCCGACCGGGTTATGCCGCCCGCAACCATCCGGCGCACCGGGTTTAAGCGCGGTTATAAGATCCGCCGCAGAGCCGACAAATCCGTCTTATCCACTTGACTGCGCCACGACTATACGCTATACTATACTATAATACTGCATTTTAGCGGGATGAATAGCATAAAATGAAACAGAATAGAGGCGAATATGAAAAAGACGTACGACACCGACGTGGCGCTGCTGTCGGTCACGACGACCGAGTTTCGGGCGGTGACCCACTTCCACGACTGGAAGGCCAAAACCTTTCCCGGCGACGAGCAGATTTACGACGTGGCCTCTTTTGAACGAAACGGAAAGACCCGCTCGCTGGTCCACGCCAAGATCAGCGAAATGGGGATGACCGCGGCGGCGGCCACCGCCATGAAAATGATCTACACCTTTCGCCCGCGGTATTTGATCATGGTGGGCATCGCGGCGGGTGTGGCGAAGACCGAGCTGGAAGAGCAGATGTACGGGGACGTCATCGTGCCGGACATTGTGTGGAATTATTCCGCCGGAAAATTCGTCAGCCCGGACAAAGCGAAGATCGTCTATGGGAATCTCGGCTTTTTGCCCCGTTCCACATCGGAGTCCATTCCCGAGGAGATTCTGCCGTATCTGCAAAAAGCGGCGGAGTCCGAGGACAATCCCTGCCACGTCTTCATCGGGCCGATGGCCTGCGGCAGCACGGTGGTGGCCAGCCGGGAGCTTTTGGAAAAGCAGGTCTACTCCCAGTATCAGCACACCGCCGGGCTGGATATGGAATCCTACGCGGTCGTGTACGCCGCCAACCACGCCGCGGATCCCAAGCCCATTCCGATCATCGTCAAAAGCGTCTGCGATTTCGCGGACAACGCCAAATCGGACGATTACCAGCGCTTCGCGGCGTATTCCAGCTGCGAGTTCGCCAAATATCTTTATGAAAACATCCTTCCTATGGATGATGAGGTGAAAGT
>JBMNVL010000031.1:0-17981 GCA_050946775.1 Acutalibacteraceae bacterium | reverse complement strand
GCGTCGGGGGGCGTGCCCCGCGCGGGGGCCGCCCCCCCGACGCCGGTGGTAAACGTACAGAAATTACTCCAGGAAACCTTTGTAGTGACGCATCATCATCTGGCTTTCGATCTGCTGGGTGGTCTCCAGCGCCACGCCGACCACGATCATCAGCGAGGTACCGCCGAGGGTCAGGCCGTAGATGCCGCTGATGGCACCGAACACACCGGGGAAGATGGCGATAACGCCGAGGAACAGGGCGCCGATCAGAGTCACCTTGGAGATGACCCGGCGGATGTAATCCACCGTGGGCTTGCCGGGACGGTAGCCCGGGATGGCGCCGGAATTTTTACGCAGGTTGTTGGCCATTTCCAGCGGATCGTACTGGATCGTCACGTAGAAGAAGGCAAACGCGATGATCAGCACGAACAGCAGCACCAGATAGACCGGGTGGGTCTGGTTGAAGATCCGGGCCACACCCGCCCAGAAGCCCTCGGTGGGCGTTCCGGTAAAGTTGAAAATGATGCTCGGCACCGACACGATCGACGAGGCCAGGATGATGGGCATAACGCCCGACATATTGACCTTGATCGGGATGAAGGTGTTCTGGCCGCCGTACATCTTGCGTCCCACCACCCGTTTGGCGTACTGCACCGGGATGCGGCGTTCGGCGTCGCCCATGAAGACGATCAGGCCGACCATCGCCAGGAAGATCACGATGACGATCGGGACCAGAACCAGGTATTTCGCGGCAGCGGCGCCGTCGACGGACAGCTGCTGAATGCCGCCGTCGTAGAACAGCTGCCACAGATACATGATACCGGTGGGAGCACGGGACAGGATGCCGGCGAACAGCAGAATCGAGATGCCGTTGCCGATGCCCTTTTCGTTGATCTGCTCACCCAGCCACATCATCAGCGACGCGCCGGCGGTGAAGCAGAGGATGATCACGATGGCGGCAAACCACAGACCGAAGCCGCTGCGGGCTTCGCTGACCAGCGCGCCGTACTTGTTCTTCACCATGAAGTAATAGGCCACGCCCAGCAGCAGGCCGAGCGCCACGGTGACGAACCGGGTGATCTGGCCGAGCTTCTTCCGCCCGGCCTCGCCTTCCTTGGCCATCCGCTCCAGCGGAGGGATCGCCACGGTCAGCAGCTGGATGATGATGCTGGCGTTGATGTAGGGGGTGATGGACAGCGCGAAGATACTCGCGTCCGAAAAACCGCCGCCCGACAGCATCGTCAGGATGTTCATAAAGTCGTTCTGATTGCTGGTCACCGCTTCCTTCAGCACGGCCACGTTCACAAACGGGACCGAGATGGCGGCGCCCAGACGGAAGATCAGAATGATGAACAGGGTGAACAGGATCTTTTTGCGCAGATCCGCGATCGCCCACGCGTTTCGCAGAACACGAAACATGTCAGATCACCTCTGCCTTTCCGCCGGCTGCTTCGATCTTCGCCTTGGCAGCCTCGGAAAAAGCGGTAGCCTTGACCGTCAGCTTTTTCTCCACCTTGCCATTGCCCAGGATCTTGACGCCGTCAAATTCCTTTTTGATCAGGCCGGCCGCCTTGAGCGCCGCCGCATCGACGGTGGCGCCGTCCTCAAACTTGTTGAGAGCCGCCACGTTCACGCTGGCGTACCGGGTAGCAAAAATGTTGTTGAAGCCTCTTTTGGGAAGCCGACGCTGCAGCGGCATCTGGCCGCCTTCAAAGCCCGGCCGCACGCCGCCGCCCGAACGGGCCTTCTGTCCTTTGTGGCCCTTGCCGGCGGTTTTGCCCTGGCCGGAGCCGTGACCGCGGCCGATCCGCTTGACCTCGCGGGTCGAGCCGGCGGCCGGAGACAGTTCATGCAGTTTCATGGTATTCGCACCTCCTTGTCGATCGTTTACGCTTCGGTTACCTCGATGAGGTGGATAATCTTGGCCACCTTGCCCTGCGTCGCCGCGTTGTCGGGCTGACAGGTGACGTCCCCGATCTTGCGCAGACCCAGGGATTCAGCGGTGGCGATCTGGTCTTTTTTACGACCGATCAGGCTGCGGACCAATTTGATCTGCACCTTGTTTTCCTTCGCCATGTTAACCATCCTCCCCTTAACCTAAAATCTCTTTGGCGGTCTTGCCCCGCATGGCGGCCGCTTCGTCGGCCGTGCGCAGCTGCTTGAGACCTTCCATCGTCGCGCTGACGACGTTGCAGGGGTTGTTGGAACGCAGAGCCTTGGCGCGGATATCGCCGATGCCGGCCGCTTCCACCACGGCACGCACCGCGCCGCCGGCGATAACGCCGGTACCGGGAGCGGCGGGCTTGAGCAGCACTTCGCCGGCGCCGAATTTGCCAATGACCTCATGCGGGATGGTGGTGCCCTTCAGCGAAATCTTCACCAGGTGCTTCTTGGCATCCTCGATACCCTTGCGGATCGCGTCCGGAACCTCGCCGGCCTTGCCCAGGCCGAAGCCCACGGTGCCCTTGCCGTCGCCCACGACGACCAGCGCGGCGAACTTGAAGATCCGGCCGCCCTTGACCGTTTTGCTGACGCGGTTGATGGCAACCACGTTTTCCTTGTACTCGGATTCCTGTTCGCGTTTAGCGTCAAATCTGGCCAATGTTGATCCTCCCTTTCCTTAGAACTTGAGGCCGCCCTCGCGGGCGCCTTCGGCCAGCTCTTTGACGCGGCCGTGATATTCGTACCCTCCGCGGTCGAAGACCACGGTCTCGATGCCCTTTTCGGCGGCGCGCTTGGCGATCAGCTCGCCGACCTTTTTCGCGCCTTCCTTGTTGCCGCCCGAAGCGCCGAAATCCTTTTCGGTGCTGGAGGCCGCCGCCAGGGTCACGCCCGCCACATCGTCGATCACCTGCGCGTAGATGTGGTTGAGGGAGCGGAACACATTCAGGCGGGGGCAATCAGCCGTTCCGGAGATTTTGCCGCGCACCCGTTTATGCCGGTGCAGACGGGCGGCGTTGCTGTCTTTTTTGCTCACCATAACGATTCACTCCTCCCTTACTTCTTAGCGCCGGTCTTGCCTTCCTTGCGGCGGATGACCTCGTCGGCGTACTTGATGCCCTTGCCCTTGTACGGCTCAGGCGGGTGTTTCTCGCGGACCTCGGCGGCAAACTGGCCGACCAGCTGCTTGTCGGGGCCGGAGATGACGATCTTGTTCGGGCTGGGAGCGTCGATGGTGATGCCCGGGATCTCGGAAACGGTGACCTGATGGCTGAAGCCCAGGTTCATCACGAGATCCTTGCCCTGCTTCTGCACGCGGTAGCCGACGCCGTTGACGTCCAGCTCCTTGGTGAAGCCCTTGGTGACGCCCTCGACCATGTTGGCGATCAGGGTGCGGGTCAGACCGTGCAGAGAACGGTTTTCCTTTTCATCGTTGGGGCGCTTGACGGTGATCTCGGCGCCCTCGACGGATACTTCCATGTTCGGATGGATCTTCTGGGTCAAAGTACCCTTCGGGCCCTTGACGGTCAGGACGCCGTTTTCCATTTTGACGTCCACGCCGGCAGGAAGCGCGATGGGCTTACGTCCGATTCTCGACATATCTTCCTACCTCCTTACCACACGAACGCCAGGACTTCGCCGCCGACGTGCTCCTGACGGGCCTGTTTGTCCGTCATAACGCCCTTCGACGTGGAGACGATGGCGGTGCCGATGCCCTTCATGACCTTCGGCATATCCTCGCTGCTCGAATAGATGCGCAGGCCGGGCTTGGACACGCGGCGCAGACCCAGCAGTACCGGCGACTTGCTCGCCCCCTGGTACTTCAGGGTGATGCGGATGATGCCCTGCTTGCCATCTTCAATGACTTGATAATTTTTGACGTATCCCTCGTCCACAAGAATCTGGGCAATAGCCTTTTTCATCTTGGAAGCGGGGATATCGACCGAATCGTGCTTCGCCGAGTTCGCGTTGCGAATCCGCGTGAGCATATCGGCAATCGTATCGGTGATTTGCATTCCGTCAACCTCCTTTTAGCTATTACCAACTGGCCTTGCGCACGCCGGGGATCTCGCCTTTGTAGGCCAGCTCCCTGAAGCAGATACGGCACACGCCGTATTTGCGCAGATACGCGTGGGGACGACCGCAGATCTTGCAGCGGTTATACGCCTGGGTCGAGTACTTCGCCGGACGCTGCTGTTTGATTTTCATCGATGTTTTCGCCACAGTATTCCCCTCCTTATCTGGCAAACGGAGCGCCCATCAGATTGAGCAGCTCACGCGCTTCCTCGTCGGTGTTGGCCGTCGTAACGAAGCAGATGTCCATACCCCGGACCTTGTCGATCTTGTCGTAGTCGATCTCGGGGAAGATCAGCTGCTCTTTAAGCCCCATGCTGTAGTTGCCGCGGCCGTCGAACGAGTTGGGGTTGATGCCGCGGAAGTCGCGTACGCGGGGCAGCGCCACGTTGAACAGGCGATCCATGAACTCGTACATCCGCTCGCCCCGCAGGGTGACCTTGGCGCCGATGTTCATGCCTTCGCGCAGCTTGAAGTTGGCGACGGATTTGCGGGCCTTGCAGACGATCGGACGCTGGCCGGTGATCGCCGACAGATCGGCGACGATGGCCTCGATGACCTTCGGGTTGTCGCGGGCTTCGCCGCAGCCGACGTTGATCACGATCTTGTCCAGTTTCGGGATCTGCATGACACTCTTGTAGCCGAATTTGCTGTTCAGCGCCGGGGCTACGGTCTCTTTGTAGTAATCCTTCAATCTTGCCATGTCTTATCCCTCCTTACAGCGTCTCGCCGCAATCCTTGTGGCGGCAAACGCGTTCTTTGGTGCCGTCGGCAAGGATCTTGTGGCCCACACGGGTGGGTTTGTTGCAATGGGGGCAGACGACCATGACTTTGCTGGCGTACAGCGCGCCCTCGGCCTCGATGATGCCGCCGGGATCGCCCATTTTGCGGGGCTTGACGTGCTTTTTGACCATGTTCAGGCCTTCGACGATGACCTTGCCCTCTTTGGGGCTGACTTCCAGGACTTTGCCCTTCTTGCCCTTGTCGTCACCGTTGATGACCATCACGGTGTCGCCTTTTTTGATATGCAGTTTCATACTCATGTCTGTTCCTCCCATCACAGCACTTCGGGAGCCAGGCTCAGGATCTTGAGGTAATCCTTGTCTCTGAGCTCTCTGGCGACCGGCCCAAAGATGCGGGTGCCTCTGGGGTTTTTGTCGTCACGGATGATGACGGCCGCGTTTTCGTCGAAACGAATGTAGGTGCCGTCTTCGCGGCGCAGGCCCTTGGCGGTGCGCACGACGACCGCCTTGACCACTTCGCCTTTTTTCACAACGCCGCCGGGTGGCGCTTTTTTAACCGAAGCCACCACCACGTCGCCGATGTTCGCGTACCTTCTGCCGGAACCACCCAGCACGCGGATGCACATAAGCTCCTTCGCACCGGTGTTGTCGGCAACTTTGAGGTAGGTCTGTTGTTGAACCACAGGGTGTTCCTCCTTTCAAAACTTACCGACTTATTTCGCTTTCTCGATGATCTGAACCAACCGCCACCGTTTGTCGCGGGACAGCGGACGAGTTTCCATCACCAGCACGCGGTCGCCGCGGCCGGCCTCGTTGTTCTCGTCGTGCGCCTTGAGCTTCACGGTACGTTTGACGATCTTCTTATAGAGCGGATGACGAACATTGTCCTCGATCGCCACGACGATGGTCTTGTCCATTTTGTCGCTGACGACCAGCCCGGTACGGGTCTTTCTCAAATTGCGTTCGCTCACAGTTTACTCCTCCTTCCGTTACGCCTCGGCGCCGCTTTTGAGTTCGTTCTCGCGCATGATCGTTTTGATCACGGCGATCTCTTTCTTGACGGCCTTCAGGCGCATCGGATTGTCCAGCTGGTTGATCGCGTGTTGAAAACGCAGATTGAACAGCTCCTGCTTGAGGTCTGCGAGCCGTTTGTTCTGTTCCGCTTCGCTCATGTCGCGGATCTTTGCAAGTTCAGTCGCTTTCATGCCTGCTCACCATCCGTTTCTTCCTTGCAAACGAATTTGCATTTGATGGGCAGCTTGTTGGCTGCAAGTCTCAGAGCCTCGCGGGCGGTCTCTTCCGGAACGCCGGCGATCTCAAACATCACACGGCCGGGCTTGACCACGGCCACCCAGTACTCCGGCGAACCTTTACCGGAGCCCATGCGGGTCTCGGCAGGTTTTTCGGTGATGGGCTTGTCGGGGAAGATCTTGATCCAGACCTTACCGCCGCGCTTGATGTAACGGGTCATGGCGACACGGGCGGCCTCGATCTGGTTGGAGGAGATCCAGGCCGGCTCGAGAGCCTGCAGGCCGTAATCGCCGTAGGTCACGGTGTTGCCGCGCAGCGCCTTGCCGGTCAGACGGCCTCTGTGCACGCGACGGTATTTCACTCTCTTAGGCAACAGCATTATTTGCGGCCCCCTTCCTTGCGCTCACCGCGGTCGCGGCGGTCGCGGCGGTCACTACGGTCGTCCCGGCGCTCCTCGCGGGGCTTGGCGGCACCCGCCAGCACCTCGCCGCGGTAGATCCAGGTCTTGACGCCGATGCGACCGTAGGTGGTGCCGGCCTCGGCAAACCCGTAATCGATGTCCGCGCGCAGGGTCTGCAGCGGAATGGTGCCCTCGTGATAATGCTCGGTACGGGCGATCTCCGCGCCGCCCAGACGGCCGGAAACCTGAATTTTGATGCCCTTCGCGTTCATCTTCATGGCGCGGCCGATGGCCTGCTTCATGGCGCGACGGAAGGAGATGCGTTTCTCCAGCTGCTGCGCGATGTTCTCGGCGACCAGCTGGGCGTTCAGATCGGGGTTGCGGACCTCCACGATGTTGATCAGCGTGGGCTTGCCCAGCATCTTCTCACAGGTGGCGCGCAGTTTTTCGATCTCGGTGCCGCCCTTGCCGATGACCAGGCCGGGCTTGGCACAATGGATGTGCACGCGCACGCGGGACGCGTCGCGCTCGATCTCAATTTTCGCAATACCGGCGGCGTACAGCGATTTCTTCAGGTATTTGCGCAGGTTGTAATCCGACGCGATGGTGTCGCCAAAGGCGTTGTCCTTGACGAACCAGCGGGAATTCCAATCCTTGATCACGCCGATACGCAGACCGGTGGGATTGACTTTCTGTCCCATAATCGTCCTCCTCCTTCGCTTACTCTTTTTCCTTGAGAACAAGGGAAATGTGGGATGTTCTCTTCTCGATGCGGTAGGCACGGCCCTGCGCGCGCGGACGGATCCGCTTCAGGATGGGGCCGGGGCCGACGATCGCTTCGGCAACGTAGAGGCTGCCGCGATCCATGTTGGCGTTGTTCTCCGCATTGGCCAGAGCCGATTTGAGCAGCTTCTCCAGCGGCTCACAGGCGGCCTTGGGGGTGTTGCGCACGATGGCCAGAGCGACATCAACCGGTTTGTTGCGGATGAGGTCGAGAACGATCTTGACTTTGCGAGGGGAAATGCGGACGTATTTGACTTGCGCCCTTGCTTCCATGGTGATTCTCTCCTTTCAACCGCTTATTTCGAGCTCTTGGAGCCGACGTGACCGCGGAAGGTGCGGGTGGGAGCAAACTCGCCGAGCTTGTGGCCCACCATATCCTCGGTAACGTATACCGGCACGTGTTTGCGACCGTCGTGCACCGCGATGGTGTGGCCGACGAAATCCGGGAAAATGGTCGAGGAACGGCTCCAGGTCTTCAGGATGCGTTTCTCGCCAGACTGATTCATTTCTTGGATCCTCTTGAGCAGCACGGGCTGTACGAAAGGACCCTTCTTTACGCTTCTACCCATAAATAACGATCTCCTTTCGTTTACTTGCCGTTGCGGCGCTTGACGATGAATTTATCGGACGCCTTGTGGTTCTTGCGGGTCTTGTAGCCCAGCGCCGGTTTGCCCCACGGGGTGACCGGGCCCGGACGGCCGATCGGGCTCTTGCCCTCACCGCCGCCGTGGGGGTGATCGCAGGGGTTCATGACCGAACCGCGAACGGTGGGACGCCAGCCCATGTGGCGTTTGCGGCCGGCTTTGCCGATCTTGACGTTCTCGTGCTCGAGATTGCCGACCTGGCCGATGGTGGCCATGCAGTTGAGCGGGACGTTGCGCATCTCGCCGGAGGGCAGACGGACCAGCGCCATGTTGTTTTCCTTGCCCATCAGCTGGGCCATGGTGCCGGCGCTGCGGGCCAGCTGCGCGCCCTTGCCGGGATACAGCTCCACGTTGTGGATGAAGGTACCGGTCGGGATGCTGGCCAGCGGCAGGGCGTTGCCCGGCTTGATGTCGGCCGACGCGCCGCTGACGACGGTGTCGCCGACCTTCAGGCCGACGGGCGCCACGATGTAGCGTTTCTCGCCGTCTTCATACTGCACCAGCGCGATGTGGGCGCTGCGGTTGGGATCGTACTCCAGCGTCAGCACGGTGGCTTCCATATCCAGCTTGTTGCGCTTGAAGTCGATGATGCGGTATTTGCGGCGGTTGCCGCCGCCGCGATGGCGGATGGTGATGCGGCCGTAGCTGTTGCGGCCGGACTTTTTGTTCATCGGAGCCAGCAGGCTCTTTTCCGGAGCGACCTTGGACAGACCACTGTAGTCGATGACCGACATACCGCGGCGACCGGGGGTCGTCGGCTTATAGGTAATGGTAGGCATTGTGTTTCACACTCCTATACGTTTGGCTTTGCGGGAACCGCCTGAAGTTCCCATACCTCGCCCGATCCTTTGGATCGTTAAAAAATGTCGGTCTCAATCAGAACATACCGTCGAAGAACTCGATGGTCTTGGAGTCCTCCGTCAGGGTGACGACGGCTTTTTTCCAATCGGAAGTGTAGCCCTCGTAGCGGCCCATCCGGCGTTTTTGACCCTTCATGCTGATGGTGTTGACCTTCGCGACCTTGACGCCGAAGATCTCCTCCGCCGCTTTGGCGATCTCGATCTTGTTGGCGGATTTGGCCACCTTGAAGGTATATTTCTTTTCGGGCAGGACGGACACCGCTTTTTCGCTGATGACCGGAGCCAGAATCACGTCACGAGCATCCATTATTTATATACCTCCTCGATCTGCGCCACCGCGTCCTTGACCACGATGAAGGAATCGCTGTTGAGGACGTCGTAGGTGTTCAGGGTGTTGACCAGAGCCACCTTGGCGCCGGGGATGTTGCGCACCGATTTGAGAACGGTCTCGTTCTTCTCGGGCAGCACCAGCAGCACCTTTTTGCCGGTTTCGAGCGCCTTGAAGGCCTCGGCCATGGTCTTGGTCTTGATCTCCTCGAGGGTCAGGCTTTCCAGCACCTTCATCTCGTCCGCCGCGACCTTCGCGGACAGGGCGGATTTCAGCGCCAGACGGCGCACCTTCTTGTTGAGAACGTAGCGATAGCTGCGGGGCTTGGGACCCAGCGCGATGCCGCCGTGGGTCCACTGGGGAGCGCGGATGGAGCCCTGCCGGGCGTGACCGGTCCCCTTCTGGCGCCAGGGCTTCTTGCCGCCGCCGCGCACCTCGGAACGGGTGAGGGTCGACTGGGTGCCTTGACGCTGGTTGGCCAGATAATTGACGACCGCGGCGTGCATCACGGCGGTGTTGGGCTCGACGCCGAAAACGGAATCGGCCAGCTCCATGGTGCCGGTCTGCTTGCCGGTCATGTCATAAATCGAAACAGTAGGCATGTGATCTCCTCCTTCCCTTACGCTTTCTTAACCGAGTCCGAGAGAACCACGATGCTGCCGCGCGCGCCGGGAACCGCCCCGCGCACCGCGATCAGGTTGTTCTCCGCGTCCACCTTGGCGACGGTCAGATTCTGCACGGTGACCCGCTCGCTTCCCAGATGGCCGGCGCCCTTCATCCCCTTGAACACACGGGAGGGAGAGGAGCAGGCGCCCAGGGAACCGGCGTGACGGGCCACGGGACCGCTGCCGTGGGACTCTTTGAGGCGATGGAAGTTCCAGCGCTTGATGGCGCCGGCGTAGCCCTTACCCTTGCTGGTGCCGACCACGTCCACCCGGTCGCCGGCCGCAAACGCGTCCGCCTTGACCAGATCGCCCACGTTGAAAGCGTCGCAGTCGTCGAACCGGAATTCCCGCAGGGTCTTCTTGGGCGCGACGTCCGCTTTGTCGAAATGCCCTTTCAGGGGCTTGGTCACGTGCTTCGCGGACACGTCGCCAAAGCCGAACTGAACGGCGTTGTACCCGTCGTTTTCGACGGTTTTCTTCTGGACAACGACGCAGGGACCGGCTTCGATGACGGTCACCGGAACGACATTGCCCTTTTCGTCGAAGATCTGCGTCATGCCGACCTTCTTGCCGATGATGCCTTTTTGCATAGTCTGTTACCTCCTTGGTTATTGGTTGAAGAACGGCGGCGACCGGTCTTCAACGTGACCTCGCAGCGTGGCTGCCAAACCGTGTTATATAAGGATTATAAAACCCTATATATTACAGTTTGATTTCGATTTCCACGCCGGCGGGGAGTTCAAGGCCCATCAGAGCCTCGACCGTCTTGTTGGAAGGACGAAGGATGTCGATCAGCCGTTTGTGGGTGCGCATCTCGAACTGCTCGCGCGAGTCCTTGTACTTGTGCACCGCACGCAGGATGGTGACGATCTCCTTCTGGGTGGGCAGCGGAACGGGACCCGACACCCGGGCGCCGGTACGGCGCGCGGTTTCGACAATCTTTTCCGCCGACTGATCGACCAGCTGGTGGTCATACCCCTTGATGCGAATACGGATTTTTTCTTTGACTGCCACTTTGAAACGCCTCCTTGTAATTTTCGTTGGCGAACGATGCCGGATTTGTACATCCCCGCCGGGTGTTCCCCGGCCCCCGGAGAAAAAACCGAAACTGCTGGGTCTGCGAGTTCCGGGTACAAATCTGGCGTCTGTTACCGCGTGAGGGCAAACCTCGCAACTCCACGGGGCAAAAGCCCCGCAGTCTGCCTGCACGCGGTATTTGTGTCGCCCGGTTTGAAATCGGACATACTCCACGGAAAAACCGGCCAGCCAAGCGGCCGCAACCTCCCGCTTCATCGCATATCGTGCAGTCTGTGACGGGGTAAAAAAGCGCAGAATGGCCCCATTACCCACAATCACGCTGGGATATCATACCATACGGTTTTTCAAAATGCAAGCGTTTTTTCAAAAAAATTTCGTAGGAATGCAAAAAGTTTTTTCGGCTTTTTTATGGATTTTTACGAGGGCCGTTTTCCGCTTCAAAATGTCGTGTTTTCCCTTGCGGCGCCCCACAAGATATGGAAACCGGAGCCATCCGCAGACAGCCCATGGCTCCCTCTGACGGGCAGCGTTTGCAAGCGCCGCCAAATGGCGCAAAAACCGCCGTCCCCGAACGGGGACGGCGGGTCATAGCGCCCAAACGGCTCAATCCTCCTTGACCAGCACCTCGACGATCTCGCCGACGTACATCCGGTGATAATCCTCGTCGGCGTAATGCCGGGCGATGGACGGATCGGCGAAGGCCTCCGGCCGGATATCGTCGGCGTACTGCTTGCGGCAGACGATCACCGTCGACGCTTCGGCGAAATAAGGCGCCTCGCGGTCGAAGACCGGGGTCAGGCCGGCGTCGGCGATCTTGTCGGTATCCCGGCCGGACACCCTGCCGCACAGCGCCAGCGCCGGGCGGTATTCCTGCGGGAAAAAGCACAGGGAATAATACTCTCCCTTTTCCACGAACCCGAAGGTGTGGCGGGAATGGCGCACGAAGATAAAGCTGACCGGCGCGCCCCACAACACCCCCACGCCGCCCCAGCTGGCGGTCATGGTGTTGCAGGCGGCTTCATCCCCGGCGGTGATCAGCATCCACTGCCGGCCAATGGCCTCAAAGGGATTTGGCTCCCATTCCTCGGGAGGGATCGCGCGAAAACGGCTCATAATAA
This sequence comes from Acutalibacteraceae bacterium, assembly GCA_050946775.1. Lineage (GTDB taxonomy): Bacteria > Bacillota > Clostridia > Oscillospirales > Acutalibacteraceae > UMGS1474. Next base: position 6,158 of record JBMNVL010000031.1, on the reverse strand, counting down.
GTCCACCTTTCCCATGGATTTGTCTTCATCTTACCCCGTCGGGGGTGGTTTTGTCAACCGTTCGCTGGACTTTTTGGGCGGATTGTGCTACGCTATATATACGATCAACGAAAAGGAGCTATGCGTTTTTCTATGGACAGCGACGGTATTTCCATATTGATCATGGTGATCTGCGTGATCCTGTCGGGGTTTTTCTCGGCGTCGGAGACCGCCTTTTCCAGCATGAACGGCATCCGGATGAAGGCGCAGGCCGACGACGGCGACAAACGCGCCGCCCGGGCGCTGCGGCTGGCGGAGGATTTTGACCGGCTGCTGTCCACCATTCTGGTGGGCAACAACATCGTCAACATCCTGATGACGGCGGTGGCGACGGTGCTGTTCGTGCGGTATTTCCAATCGGCCGGCACCACCCTCGCCACGCTGGTGACCACCGTGGTGGTGCTGATCTTCGGGGAGATCTCCCCCAAAAGCCTCGCCAAGGAATCGCCCGAGGCCTTCGCCAAGTTCGCCGCGCCCTTTTTGCGGGCGCTGACGGTGATCCTCACCCCGGTCAATTTTTTGTTCAAGCAATGGAAAAAGCTGCTTTCCCGGCTGTTTAAGACCCCGCCGGACGACGCCATCACCGAGCGGGAGCTGCTGACGATGGTGGAGGAAGCCGAACAGGGCGGCGCCATCGACGAGCAGGAAAGCGAGCTGATCAGCAACGCCATCGCCTTCGGCGACGTACAGGCCGCCGATATCTTCACCCCGCGGGTGGACGTCGTCGCCCTGCCCGAGGACGCCGACCGCGAGACCGCCGCCCGGGTATTCGCCGAAAGCGGCTTTTCCCGTCTGCCGGTCTACCGGGAGACCATCGACCATATCGTCGGCATCCTCCACCAGCGGGATTTTCTCGCCCTGCCCGCCGGCGAAAAGGGCATCGCCTCCATCGTCAAGCCGGCGGTGTTCATCACCAAGTCGATGAAGGTGGACGATCTGCTGCGGATGCTGCAAAAGAACAAGGCGCATATGGCCATCCTCTGCGATGAATTCGGCGGCACGATGGGGCTGATCACCATCGAGGACATCCTCGAGGAGCTGGTGGGCGAGATTTGGGACGAGCACGAGGACGCCGTCGAGGAGATCCACCGGCTGGACGAACGCACCTGGCGGGTACAGGGCGGCGCCGATCTGGAGGAGTTTTACGAGGAAGTGGGGATCCTTCCCGACGAGGACGACGAGGAGACCGCCACCGTGGGCGGCTGGGCGATGGCCCGGCTGGACAAGATCCCCGATCCCGGCGACCGGTTTGAATCGGACGGGCTTTTGGTAACGGTGGAATCGGTGACCGACAACCGGATCGACTCCCTTTTGGTCACCCGGCCCGACTCGCCGAAGGAAACGGACGCGTTGTCATCCTGAGCAAAGCGAAGGATCTTTTTTGCAATTTTGCAGCAAATACGCAGGAGAGGGGTTTCCCCTCCCCTGCGATCCCGCCGGAAGTTAGAGCGAACCCGCGGCGAGCGCACGCCTCCCTTGCCTAAAGGGAGGTGGCCGAGGAGCCGCTTGCGGCGACGAGGTCGGAGGGATAGTCGCCCGTCGGGCGACACGCCGCACAAGCGGCGTTATCCCCCAGTCTCGACGGCCGTCTTCGCGTCCGTCGATCCAGCCCCCTTTAGGCAAGGGGGCCATGTTTTGCCCGCCCCTACTTGCGCCATTTTGCGGGGTGCGTCTTGCCTCTCCCAGAGGGAAAATCAAAGACTCGCCATCGGTTTTTGCCATAGCCAGACATAAAAAAGCACCTGCCGGCGGCAGGTGCTTTTTTTCGTGTTGCGTTCAGAACGCCGTGATCTTGCCGGTGGCGAACTGAAGGATCGCAAGCGCGTCGGCGGCGGTCACGTCACCCGAGCCGTCCACGTCGGCGGCCTGTTGCTGGGCCGCGGTCAGGGCGATCTTGCCGGTGGCCGCCTGCAGCGCCATCAGGGCGTCGGCGGCGGTCACGGTGCCGTTTTCATCCACGTCGCCGGGGATGACGGTCGGCTGAGGCGGCAGCTCTGCGCCGGTCTTGAGCGCCTCCAGCGTCCGACGCAGGGTATCGGTCGCCGCGTCCACCGTCGCCTGATCGGCGGCGGTATCGTCCAGCACCGCCCGGGCGGCGGTCAGGGCGGCGGCCAGAGTATCGGCCTTTTCCTGCGGCCAGTAGGCGGTATCGACGGCCTCGCCGTCGGCGATCGCCATGCGCAGGTACGTCTTGACCACGTCGGCGTCCCATTCGCCCTCGGCGGCGGCGATCTGCGCCAGCGCGTCGTTTACCTGCTCCAGCGTGGAGCGGGGATCGTCGGCCGCCTTTTGACCGCGGGCCAGCGCCGCCTGATAGGCGGCATAGACCGCGTCGGAGGCGGTCCCCTGCTCACGGGGATCGGCCAGTACCTCTTTAAGCTCGGCCAGCTTGACCTCATAGGTGGCGTCGACGATCACCGCGTCGGTGACCACCATGGTCAGCGTTTCGTTGTAATAGGGGCTTTCGGGGTTGTTCAGCTGGGAAGCGTTGAGCACGCAGATCAACCGGTAGACCTGGGTCCAGTCCATCAATCCCCGACGGTTGTTGTCGCCGTAGATGACGCCGGTATCCTGCTTGAACTCCCCGCCCAGCGCGTCGGTCAGCGGGATGTCAAAGTGGTTTTCGCCCCATTGCAGTCCCCAACTGTTGTTGACGTTCCAGCCGAAGTTGTGCTCGTCGTTGGTGGGATTGCTGTCGCCGGGTTTGGCGAGCACGTTGGGCGAACGCAGCTTGATCCAGCCGCCCGACAGCTGGGCGGACACCGGCGTCGACTCGTTGGTGGAGGCGATGTTCACCGTCAGCCGCAGCCGCAGATTTTGCGGATCGTAGGCGGTCAGATCGACCGGCTTGTTGCCGTCAAGCGCCTTCCAGTCGGCGTACAGCTGCTTGAGCCAGGTGTCTTTGCTGGCGGTGTAGGTGCCCTCGATGTCGCTGAAGCGGGCGATCACCTGCTGCTCGAGTCCCGACGGGCCGGTGTAGGTCGGCTCAACGTCCCGCCAGGGCTTGCTCATCGCCATCAGATCGGCGGTGGCGGTATCGTAGGGCAGGATGGTGTAGCCGTAGTCGAAGACCCCTTCGGCCCGCAGTTTATACATCCCGAGCATGCCCGGGCCGTGGGATTCCTGACCCACCCCGCGGGAGATCATATCGACGTTGAGGATGGTGTAATCGGTCGCGGGCATCTGATAGGGATGCGCCGCGCCGTAATCGTCCACCCCGAAATGCAGGGCGCTGGCTTCCAGCGGTTTTTCGCCCACCACCAGCAGACCGGTGGTTTTGGCGGGATCGGCGAGTGCCATATACCGCACGCCGGTGTGGTTGCCCGACAACTGGGGCAGCATATAGGGATAGAACTCGTCGCTGACGGTGGTATCGTAGATCCCCACCAGCGCGCCCTGACGGCGGTCGATCAGCGTCTCCTGCGGACCGTCGCCGTACCAGGTGAGTTGCTCAAATCCCGCCGGCAGGGTGATCTCGGCGCCCACCTTGAGCAGTTCGCCCAGGCCGGCCGCCGGCGTCAGGGTGGAACGCACCCCGACGGCGCCCGAACCGTAAACGGTGTAGACCATCGTCTGTTTGGAATCCTTGGCCAGGGGCAGGTTCCAGTTGACGGTAACGGTGCAGCTCTTGCCGTCGGCCGCCGGCTCGACGGTCAGCGATTCCACCGCGAGCTTGCGCCGGGCGGACGCCCATTCGTTGGTGAACTTGTCGCTTTCGGTCATCGGCCGCCAGTAGTTGGGACGCGGGCCCTGGGTAAAGAGGGTCTCGCCGCCCACGGTGTAGGTGCCCAGCAGACCGGTGGTCTTATCCAGCGTCAGGGTGAAGGTTTCGCCGGTGAAGGTGACGGCGCTCTCGCTCTCGTCCACCGTCAGCGCCGGCATGGCCGCCGCGTCGACCGGCTCGGCGGCGACGATATCCGCCGCGACCGGCAATTGCTCGTAAGCGATCACGTGGCCGGCCGGCGCCCAGTCGGTCGCCTCGGTCAGCGTCGCGTAAAGGTTGAGGAAATATTCCCCGTCGGCCTTCAGCTCCTCGGGCAGGGCGAAGGGGATGGCCACCGGCGCGGTATCCCCCGCCGCCACGGCGGCTTTGGTTTCGCCGCTGTCGATCACGGCGCCGTCCTCCACCAGTTCCCACTTGATGGTGCAGCGGGAGGTGTCGATGAAGCGGTAATCGTTGTACAGATTGACCTGTCCGGCCGCCAGCTGCCGCTGTTCGGCGGTGAACTGCAGCGGCTGGTGAACGTATTTGACCTCCTGCATCTCGGGCTGCGGCGTACGGTCGGGCGACAGCAGACCGTTCTGGCAGTTGGAGCCCTGGTTGATGACGTCGCCCCAGTCGCCGCCGTAGGCGAGGTATTTGCCCGCCCACTTTTCGTTGCCCTGCTCGGCGTAGTAATCCCACACCCGGGCGCTGGCGTCCAGCTTCACCTGCGCGTCGGCAAAATCGAACCACATCAGCACATCGTCGCTGTTCGCGGCGATGGCGTAGTCTCCGCCGTTGAGATAGGCGTTGCGCTGGGCGTTCATCTCCTCCTCGGTCAGCGCCTTGCGGTACACCCGGGCCATGGCGACGTCGTTGTTGCCGATGCGGCCCTTTTCGGTGCAGTAGTTGATGGCAAAATCGTACTTGCTCTTGACGACGTACGCCTCGTCGGGGATTGGCCCGACGGTGTTGTTGGTCGCCAGCTTCTCCCCGTCGACGTAGGCGGTGGACACGTGGCTGACCCCGTCGTAGGTGACCAGCAGATGGTGCCAGTTGCCCGCCCAGCCGGAGGGACGGCGGAACTGCTGGGTGGTGTTTTGCACGGTGTTGGAGCCGTTGGTGGTCATCCGGGACATAAAGTCGATGCGGTTGTTGTTATACGCCCGGATACCGGTCTGGTTGTCGCCCTTTTTCATCAGCACCTGATAGATGCCCGGGTCGGAGGTGGTCGATCCGTCGTTGGGCCGCAGATACATCTCAAACGAATAGGAATTCTGTCCCGACAGCGCTTCGTTGATCAGCCCGTCCTCGTCCTGGGCCGAGGGGATGACCACCGTGCCCGACAGGAAGGTCTTGCCGTCGTCGGTCTTGATCTGGCCGTCGATCACGCCGGTAAAGCCGTTCTGGCTCTTGTCGCCGGAGACGTTGTAAACCGGCTCGGGAGTGGGCAGCTCGGTGATCAGCGACTGGTCGATGTAGTCCCAGATAAAGCCGCCCATGATGTTGTCGGCGGTACGGGTGGAATCCCAGTACTCCTTGAACCATCCCGAGGCGTTGCCCCGGGCGTGGCTGTACTCGATGGGGAAATAGGGCATATGGTCGGGCAAGCTCCCCTTGGCGGCGATGCTTTCCGGACCGGGATACATATCGCAGTAAACGTCCACGCCGCCTTCACCGTGCAGCCGCTCGTAGTTGACCGGCCGGGTGGTATCCAGCGGGCGAACGACCTCGGGGATGGAGCGCTGCAGCAGCTTGCTCTGGGGCGTGATGCCGCATTCGTTTCCCAGCGACCACATCACCACGCAGGCGCGGTTCATCTGCGCCTTCATGTTGGCCCGCAGACGGTCAAAGAAGACGGTCTCCATCTCTCTGGCCATCACGTCGCTGGGAGAATTTTCCAGCTGCTTGACGTCCCCTTCCAGCGAATGGCTTTCCATGTTGGCCTCGGCCATCACCAGAATGCCGTACTTGTCGCACAGATAGTACAGATAGTTGTCGTCGGGATAGTGGGAGGTACGCAGAGCGTTGCAGCTGTTTTGCTTGAGCAGCTGCAGATCGGTCTCGTACAGCTCGTGGGAGACGTACCGCCCGGTATCGGGGCAGATGTCGTGCCGGTTGACGCCCCGGAAAACCATCGGCTTGCCGTTGAGCAGGATGGTGTCGTAATGGGCGGTGATCTTGTTGTAGTTTTCGTCCACCTCGGTGGGGGTAAAGGTGATTTCGCGGAAGCCCAGCTGCTGGGCGATGCTTTCAAAATGCTTGCCGCTTTGTTTGTCGTACAGCGAAATCACCAGGGTGTACAGATACGGATCCTCGTCCGACCACAGGTGCGGCGCGGTCACGCGGCGGGTCAGGCTGACGACCCCTTCCCCGGTCGAGTCGATGCCCGGCACGTCCGCCCGCAGGGGATCGG
>JBMNVL010000030.1:0-18075 GCA_050946775.1 Acutalibacteraceae bacterium | reverse complement strand
AAATGCTGCGCAAGGCCAGCGATCTTACCCAGCAGCAGCTGGCGGATATGCTGCATATCGAGCGGTGTACCTACGCTTTTTACGAAAGCGGCAAAAGCTATCCCGATCTGGCGCTGCTTTTGCGGCTGGCGCGCATTTACAACCTGACCGCCGACCATTTGATCGATCCCGACGCCGGGCTGTTCGGCGCGCCGGCGGTCGGCCAGCGGACCGGCACCCTGCCGGAGGGGTACAAGGACGCCTTCGGGCTCTCCCAGCGGGAGCAAAACGAACGCCAGATGCTGGTGCTGTTCCGCCAGATGGATCTGGCCGACCAGCAAAAGGCGCTCGCGTATTTGATGGAGCTGTCGACGCCGCCGGAGGGTTAACCGAGGATGGTGGACGATCCGTCGTCCTCCCGTTCGGGCGCCGGCGCCGTGTTTTCCAGCAGATAGGCGGCCAGCATAAAGAAAAACGCCAGCGTTACGCTCAGATGCCGCCAGATCAGGGTGCCAAGCGTCAGCCCGCCCACCACGACGGCGCTGACCTCAAACGTCTGCCACAGATCCAGCGCGCAGGCGCCGATGACGATCGACGCCAGCCCGGCGGCGATCACCCCCGGCAGACGGTGCCGCGGCGCCGCGGCGAACCAGATCACCGCCGCCATCAGCACCACGGTGGCCGCCGCCAGCGGCCAAACGGTATACGGCCGGTCGGAGCGGGCGTTGTTGATGGCGATCCCCACGATCCCCGCCCATTGGAAAAAGCCGCCGGCCAGCATGGTGATCCACATCCCGACGCGGCAGAGTCTGGCTGCAAAACGCATTGTCATCGCCTCCGTTTGCGGATATTGTAGCATGAACGCGGCCGGTTTTCAACCGCCCTGACCGCCCTGCCGGAAATTTTTTGACAATTCCTTCAAAATTCGTTCATACACCGCTGCCGCTTTCTGGTAAACTGAAAGCAACCACGTGAGGAGTGAGAGGACAATGGCACCTTTGAAGATCATGGTCGTCGACGACGACAAAAACATATGCGAGCTGCTGCGCCTGTATCTGGAAAAGGAAGGCTACCAGCCGCTTTTGGCCCACAACGGCAAGCAGGCGCTGGAGCTGTTTCGCCAAAGCGAGCCGGATCTGCTGCTGCTGGACGTGATGATGCCCGAGCTGGACGGATGGCAGGTCTGCCGGGAGATCCGCAAGACCTCGACGTGCCCCATCATCATGCTGACCGCCAAGGGCGAGGTGTTCGACCGGATCCTCGGGCTGGAGCTGGGTGCCGACGACTACGTCGTCAAGCCCTTCGACGCCAAGGAGGTCATCGCCCGGATCAAGGCGGTGCTGCGCCGCAGCGGCGTCAGCGAAGGGCAGAAAAAGCGGGAAGTCAAGTTCGACAAGCTGTATATCAATATGGAAAACTACGAGCTGCGGGTGGACGGCAAGCAGGTGGACGCGCCGCCCAAGGAGATGGAGCTGATCTTCCATCTGGCCAGCAATCCCAACCGGGTCTACACCCGTGACCAGCTGCTCGACGAGGTATGGGGATTCGAGTATTACGGCGACAGCCGCACGGTGGACGTCCACGTCAAGCGCCTGCGGGAAAAGCTGGACGGCGTCAGCGATCAATGGACGCTCAAGACCGTCTGGGGCGTGGGATACAAGTTTGAAGTGAAGGACAAGGATGCCTGATGTTCAAGAGCATTTTTTCCAAGTATCTCACCGTTTTGTCCGTCATCATCCTGATCAGCTTTACCGCCATGGGCGCGGTGCAGTCGATCCTGTTCACCCGCTTTTGGCTGAGCGACAAGCAGGAATGGATGGAACGCGCCGCCGCCAACGTGGCCAGTCTGACCAGCGAGCGGACGGTGTACGACGCGGGCACCAACCAGTACGTCATCTCCGCCAATGCCCTGTCGCCGCTGCTGCGCCCTCTGACCGAGATCGACAACGCCCGGGTGCTGGTCACCGATAACCAGGGAGTGACCGTCATCGGCTCGGACGGGCCGGAGGTGGCCTATTCCCAGATCACCATCCCGCCCTCGGTGCTGGAAAAGGTGCAGTCCCCGGAGGAGGATAACTTTTTCCGGGTCGGCACGCTGCAGGGGGTGTACAGCACGCCCCAGTACGTGTCCGCCCGGCGGGTCACGGTGGGCGACGGCCAGGTGCAGATCGGCTACGTGTTCGTGTCCATCCCGGCGGACAGCCTGGGGGATTATATCGTCAACAACCTGCGGGTCTTTTCCCTGTCGGCGCTGGGGGTGCTGGCGCTGACCTTCGTGGTGGTCTACGCCATGACCTACCGGCTGGTGCGGCCGCTGCGGCAGATGGCGGTGGCGACCCGGCGGTTCGGCGAGGGCGATTTTTCCGCCCGCATCCCGGTCAAGGGCCGGGACGAGGTGGCCGAGCTGGCGACGGCGCTCAACAACATGGCCATCTCCCTGTCGGGGGTGGAGGATATGCGCCGCAGCTTCGTCGCCAACGTCTCCCACGAGCTGAAGACCCCGATGACCACCATCGCCGGCTTTATCGACGGCATCCTCGACGGCACCATCCCGCCCGACCAGCAGGACAAATACCTCAAGATCATTTCCGACGAGGTCAAGCGGCTGTCCCGGCTGGTGCGCTCGATGCTGGATCTGTCCCGCATCGACGCCGGTGAGCTGCGGATCAACCGGGTGCGGTTCGATCTGATGGAGATCACCTGCTCGACGCTGTTGTCCTTTGAGCAGCGGCTGGAGGAAAAGCATATCAACGTCACCGGACTGGAGGATTGCGACAATCTGACGGTGCGGGCGGACTTCGATCTGATCGGCCAGGTGATCTACAACCTGATCGAAAACGCGGTGAAATTCACCGATGAGGGCGGCACCATTGCCATCCGGTTCCGCCGGCAGGACGGGCGGATCTACTATGCGGTGCGCAACACCGGCGCCGGCATTCCCCACCAGGAGATGCTCCATATCTTCGAGCGGTTTTATAAAAGCGACAAGTCCCGCGGTCTGGACAAATCCGGCGTGGGTCTGGGGCTGTACATCGTCAAAAGCGTCATCAACCAGCACCACGGCGAGATCACGGTGCGTTCGGCGGAAAACGAATACACCGAGTTCGAATTTTGGCTGCCGGACGCCTGAATTTAAGAAAAATCCGCATTTCCTTCAAAAAATCGTCACAAATGGCGGCTATACTATACCCGTAACCAATCCCGAAAGGTGTGACCTTTATGTATCCTTTTGATCCCCAGCAGCCGGCCGAACCGCCGGTGAACGAACAACCGATACCGCAGCCGGACGAACAACCGGCACCGCAGCCGGTCGAGCCGACGGCGGAACAGCCAAGCGAACAGCCGGTCGAGCAGCCGGCGCCTCAGCCGGTCGAGCCGACGGTGGAGCGGCCGGCCTGGACGCCGCCGACCTATCACTATACCGCCGGGCGGCCTTACGATCCCTACGGCTGGCAGCAGCCGGCCACCCCGGCGCCGGCGCCCAAAAAGAAGAAAAGCGGTGTCTCGGCGCTGATGGCGGCGTTGGCGTGTATCTGCGTGGCGGCCATCGTCGCCCTGTCGGTGATGCTGGCGCTGGCGATCGACCGGCGGGACCGTCTGCCGGTAAGCAACGGCGGCGGGACGTCGACCGCCGATTCCGCTGACGACGCGCCGGTCAACGAAAACGCGCCGACGCTGGAGATCCGGGAGATCGAGGACACCGACGCCCTGTCCACCCAGGCGATCATCCAGAAAAATCTCGACAGCACCGTGGTGATCACCACTTACGAGCGCAACAGCCAGTTCGATCCCTTCGGGTTCAACCAGTCCACCTCGGACGACGACCTGGTCAAGGCCAGCACCTCGACCGGCATCGTGATGACCGCCGACGGCTATATCATCACCAACCAGCATTGCGTCATCAACGAAAACACCGGCATTCAGTATGCCCGCATCGACGTCAAGACTCACGACGGCACGACCTATCAGGAGGCGACCGTCGTGGGCACCGACGCCGACACCGATCTGGCGGTCATCAAGGTGGAGGCCACCGGGCTGACGCCGGCCGAATTCGGCGATTCCGCTCAGCTGACGCTGGGCGACAGGGTGATCGCGCTGGGAAGCGCGGGCGGACTGGAATGGACGCCCACCCAGGGCATCATCTCCGGTCTGGCGCGGGACGTGTACGACGACACCGGCTATTCCATCAAATGCCTGCAGACCGACGCCACCATCAACCCCGGCAACTCCGGCGGCCCGCTGATCAACGCCGTGGGCCAGGTGGTGGGGATCAATTCGGCCAAGATCGTGGCCGAGGGATACGAAAGTCTCGGCTTCTCCATCCCGATCAACGAGGCCAAAACCATCATCGACGATCTGATCAAATACGGCTACGCCAAGGGCCGGGTATCGCTGGGGATCCGGGGCAACACCTACACCTCCACCAACTCTAACTACAACGGCTTCCAGATCCGTTCAATCGACAAGAACTCCTCTTTGATGAACACCGCCGTGGAGGTGGGCGATATCGTCACCCACGTCGACGGCGTGCGGGTGACCACCTACGCCGAGCTGCGTTCCCAGCTGTCGACCCACGGGGTGGGCGATACCGTCACCCTAACGCTGCTGCACGTCAACACCCGTACCCGCCAGGTGGAAACCATCACCGTTTCCTGCGTTTTGCAGGAGGGCAAGGGCTGATCGAAAACAGAAAAAGGATCCCGCCCCAAGGGGCGGGATCCTTTTTTATGCCAGCAGCGCCCGGTAGAGCGCCTCGTCCTCCTCCAAAAAGACGTTGAAGATCACCTTGATCGGGCTGCCGGTCCGGGTTTTGTAGGCGCTCACCGTGTCGACGGCGATGGCCGCCGCTTCCTTTTGGGGGAAGCCGAACACCCCGGTGGAGATGCAGCAAAAGGCGACGCAGGCGCACCCGTTTTCGTCCGCCAGCCTGAGACAGGCGTCGTAGCAGGAGCGCAGCTGCGCCCGATGGCGGTCGGTCAGCGGGCCGCCGACGATCGGGCCGACGGTATGGATAACGTACCGGCAGGGCAGATTGAAGGCCGGGGTGATCTTGGCGCCGCCGGTCGGCTCCTCGTGACCCTGCGCCTCCATCAGCCCGGCGCAGAATTGCCGCAGTTGGATCCCGGCGAAGGTGTGGATGCAGTTGTCGACGCACCGGTGTCCCGGGCGGTAACAGCCGGTCAACCCGGCGTTGGCGGCGTTGACGATGGCGTCGCACCGCAGGGTGGTGATGTCGCCCCGCCAAAGATACAAATCGTCCCGGATCGGGGTGAGCGCGGCGAAATCGGTGATCCCGTTTTCGGCGATCGCCTGCCGCAGATAGGCGTCCTGCACCGCCAAAAACGCCTCGTCGGCCGGCGCCGCCGGGCGAACGTTCATCAGCGCGCGCAAAAGCTCCCGCCGGTCGTTTTCGTCTTCGGGGACGGCAATGGGCGGGTATCCCCGCCGTTCGGCCAGCAGGGCGTCGATCAAATATCGCCGGCGCTGCGCTTGTGTCATAAAGGATCCCTTCTTTTTCGTGTTTGCTTGACACCATTATATCCGGTGTGCTATATTTTGTAAAGAAACCTTTACGTTTTTGCGTAAAGGCGGATCCGTGATAGGGACAAAACCCATCCATTTGCGGGGGTGTCGGGATGAAACGGATACTTGCGGCGGTGCTGGCGGCGGCTTTGGCGGCGTTGGCGGCGCTGACGCCGGCGGCGGTGGCGGAAAAGGCCGTCGATCTGACCGGGAGAGGCACCGGTTATACCGCCGTGCTGTACGACAGCACCGGCGGATTGCCGACGTCGGAGGCCAACGCCATCGTGCAATCGGAAGAGGGCTTTATCTGGATCGGCAATTACAGCGGCTTGATCCGGTACGACGGCAACACCTTTTACCGCTATCCCTCTTCCACCGGGGTGGCCAGCGTGATGTGTCTGTACGTGGATTCCCGCAATCGCCTGTGGGTGGGCACCAACGACAGCGGCGCGGCGATGCTGGAGGGGGAGGATTTCACCTTCTACGACCGGGACGCCGGACTGCGTTCGCTGTCGGTGCGGGCGATCACCGAGGACGCCGCGGGCAATATCCTGATCGGCACCACCATGGGGCTGGGCTATATCGACCGAAACGGCGGCGCGCATCCGATCAACGACCCTCAGATCGACGCCGAGTACATCTGTGAGCTGGTGGCCGGCAGCAACGGCGTCATTTACGGCGTTACCAACAGCGGCGGGGTTTTCACGGTGGAGAACCGGCGGGTCACCGGCTACTACCAGCCGGAGGATATGGGGATGGGAAGCGTCAACGCCGTTTACCCCGATCCCGACCGGGAGGGATACGTCTTTTTGGGCACCCAGGAAAGCGAGGTCTACCACGGCAATCTGGGGGCGAATATGGCCGGCGGCGAGCGAATAGATATCTCGCCGCTGTTTAACGTCAACAACATCCGCTGCTACGGCGGGCGGGTATGGCTTTGCGCCGATAACGGCATCGGCTTCCTCAACGACGGCAAGTGCGTGGCGCTGCAGAATCTGCCGATGACCAACTCGATCGACCGGATGCTGGTCGACCACGAGGAAAACCTGTGGTTTTGCTCCTCCCGGCAGGGCGTGATGAAGATCGTCGAAAACCGCTTTACCGACGTTTTCGAACAGGCCAAGCTCGACCCGCTGGTGGTCAACACCACCTGCAAGGTCGGCGGGGATCTGTATATCGGCACCGACACCGGTCTGCTGGTGCTGGACGAGCATTCCAAGCCCAGGCAGACGGCGCTTACCCGGCAATTGGAAGGGGTGCGCATCCGGTGCATCCGGCAGGACGCGGCCGGCCGGGTCTGGCTGTGTACCTACAGCGACAACGCACTGGTTTGCTACGACGTGAAAACCGACGCCATCACCCGTTTTGACACCGAAAAAGGGATGACCGCCAACCGGGTGCGGACGGTCATGGAGCTGGCCGACGGCACCATGGCGGTCGCCACCAACGCCGGACTCAATCTGATCCGGGACGGCCGGGTGGCCGCCACCTACGGCACCCGTCAGGGAATCAGCAATCTGGAGATCCTGTGTCTGGAGCAGGCGGCCGACGGCCGGCTGTATCTGGGCAGCGACGGCGACGGCATCTACGTGGTGGACGGGCAGAAGGTCTCCCGGATCGGGCAGGAGGACGGCCTGCCGTCGGAGGTCATTTTGCGGATGGTCAAGGATCCCGTCGAGGAGGATCTGTTTTGGATCATCACCAGCAACGCGCTGGCGTATATGCGAAACGAAAAGGTCACCACGGTGCGCAACTTCCCTTATTCCAACAACTTCGATCTGTTTTTCGACGCCCACGAGCGGATGTGGGTGCTCAGCAGCAACGGCGTCTACGTGGCCAAACGGGAAGCGGTGCTGGGCGGCGGGACGATCGACTACACCCTGTTTGATACCTCCTGCGGACTGCCCTGCGTGGCGACCGCCAACTCCTTCAGCCATCTCGATCCCGACGGCACGCTGTATATCGCTTCTACCGCGGGGGTGAGCAGCGTCAACGTCAACGCCGATACCGACAGCGGCGCCGACGTGCGGCTGGCGGTGCCCTTCCTGATGGCGGACGACCGGTATATCCCCGTCCCGTCGACGGGAGAGGTGCATATCCCCGCCGACTGCCGCCGGCTGACCATCAACGCCTACGCCTTCACCTATTCGCTGAACAATCCCCATCTGGAGTATTGCCTGGAGGGCTTCGACCAGACGCCGGTCACCCTGACCAAGCGGGATATGGGGGAGATCAGCTACACCAACCTCGACGGCGGCACCTACCGGTTCCGGCTGTCGGTGATCGACACCATGACCGGCCGGGCCAGCCGCAGTCTGTCGGTCACCCTGGTCAAGGACAAGGCGTTTTATGAGTTTTGGTGGTTTCGCGCCGCGGTGGTGATCCTGGCGCTGGCACTGGTGGGGCTGGTGTTTTGGGCGATCGCCCGGCGCAAGACCCAGGCGCTGCTGCGCAAGCAAAAAGAGCACAAGCAGATGATCAACGAAATGGCGTCGGCCTTCGCCAAATGCATCGATATCAAGGACGCCTACACCAACGGCCATTCCTTCCGGGTGGCCAAATACACCGCCATGCTCGCCCGCCAGCTGGGCAAAAGCGAGGAAGAGGTCGAAGAGATCTACAACATCGCCCTGCTGCACGACATCGGCAAGATCAGCATTCCCAACGAGATCCTCAACAAGCCCGGCCGTCTGGACGACGACGAGTTCGCCGTGATGAAGACCCATTCCCCCAAAGGGCAGGAGATCCTGAAGGACATCACCATCGCGCCCGATCTGGCGCTGGGCGCCGGGTATCATCACGAGCGGATCGACGGCAAGGGTTATCCCAGCGGACTCAAAGGGGACGAGATCCCCGAGGTGGCGCAGATCATCGCCGTGGCCGATACCTTCGACGCGATGTATTCCACCCGTCCCTACCGCAAGCAGCTGCCGCTGGAGAAGGTGGTGGCGGAGATCGAGCGGTGCGCCGGCACCCAACTCAGCGCCCGGGTGGTGGAGGCGTTCCTCCAGCTGGCGAAAGAAGGCGCCTTCGACTCGCCGGAAACGGCCGGCCAGCCGCCATGCCCGCCCGTGGAGGCGTGACGGCCGCATCTTGACGGACCTACAAAAAAACGGACAGCCGCACGGCTGTCCGTTTTTCGTGTTTTTTACCGGCCGGTCTGCTCAATCACGCAATCGCAGGGATAGACGCTGTCGGGGGTGAGAAGGATCTCCCCGATCCGGTCGACGGTGATGTGCCCCGACCGGGGATTTTTCACCGAAACCACCTCGCCGCGCAGGGTGGCCTCGACGTCGGAGTACTCAAACGCCAGATCGGCGTCGACCATTTCGCAGTCGATCAGCTTGAGATCCCGGCAGTAGCAAAGCGGCTGGGTGCCGATGATCCGGCAGCGCTCCAGCGTCAGTCCCTCGGCGTACCAGGCGAGGTATTCGCCCTTGATCACGCTGTCTCGCACGGTGACGTTTTTGGAATGCCAAAAGGCGTCCTTGGTATCGAACACGCTGTTTTCGATCACCATGTTTTCCACGTACTGAAAGGAGTATTTGCCCTTGAGCCGCACGTCGTTCAGCCGCAGATCCCGCGACAGGAAAAAGGGATATTCCCCCTCGATCTCGCTGCCCTTGACGGTGATTCCCCGGCATTTCCAGCCGAATTCGGGGGAGGTCACCCGCACGTTGTCCATCGTGATATCCTGACATTCCCGCAGCGCCTTGATGCCGCCCAGGGTGCAGTCGGTGATCCGCACGCCGGCGGTATACCACAGCGCCGCCCGGCAGTTGGCGGTGGTGGTGACCCGGTTGAGCTCCACGTCGGTATCGTGCCACAGGGGATACCGCAGATCCATATAGCAGTCGTCCAGCCGGATGTGCCGCGATTCCTTGAGCGCCGACTCGCCGTCCTCTTCGCCCTGAAAGGTGCACCCCTTCAGCCAGACGCCGTCGGATCCGTACAGATCCCGCTCCGACGGGAAATTTTGATTTTCGATGATGTTCATAGACGTTTTTCACTCCGTTGGTTATCATTCCCGCTTATTTTATCACAATCCCGCGGCGTTGGCAATAGTCCGTTTTGGGACCGAAAAATGGCAGGAATATCGAAAAATGAAAAATAATTATTGACAAACGATAATTGTGGTGGTATAGTGTGGGTGCAATTGAAGGAAAGGACTGGTTGGATGAAGCGAAAACCGTCGGTGATCCTGTCGCTGGTGCTGTGCGTGATTTTGGGCGCGGTGCTGGCGGTGTGGGCGTTCACCTTCCCGTTTTTGTTTGAAAAACTGTATACCGCCGTTCACCGGGGACGGCTGTCGGCGGAGGATGTCGCCTACGTCGGCCGGGCGGTGACCATCGCCTTTTACGCCTGCCTGCCTTTTGCGCTGGCGGCGCTGGGCATGCTGATCAAGCTGCTGATGAATCTGCTGCGGGGACGGGTGTTCGTCCCCGGCAACGTGTTGCTGCTGCGGTGGCTGTCGTGGTGTTGTTTCGCGGTGTTCGTCGTCTGCTGCGTGCAGGGAATGCAGTATTTTCCGCTGTTCGCCGTCGCGGTGGCGATGGGAGTGGTCGGAACCCTGCTGCAGGCGGTCAAAAGCAGCTGGAAGGTCGCCGTCGGCCTGCGGGAAGACAACGATCTGACGATTTGAGTGGAGCGTGAGAAGACCATGATCGAAGTCAATCTGGACGTGATGCTGGCCCGGCGCAAAATGTCGTCGGGAGAGCTGGCGGCGCTGGTGGGGATCACCCCCGCCAACCTGTCGATTCTCAAGACCGGCCGGGCACGGGCGATCCGCTTTTCCACTCTGGAAGCGATCTGCCGGGCGCTGGATTGCCAGCCGGGCGATATTCTGGGTTATAAGGAGGACGAAAACGATGGATAACCGACCCAACGCACCCCAACCGGCGCCTCAACCGGCACCCCAACCGGCGCCGCAACCGGCGCCTCAACCGGTGCCCCAACCGGCGCCTCAACCGGTACCGCAGCCGGCGCCTCAACCGGCGCCGCAGCCGATGCCGGGACAACCGTACGGCCGGCCGCCCTATATGGCGCAGCCGCCTTATCCGCCCCGGCCGGTCGGCTGGACGCCGCCGGCGCCCAAGCCGGTCTATCCGATGGGCAAAGCCGACGGCGCGATGGCGATGCTCCTGCTGGCGCTGACCCTAATCGGGGTGGTCGCCGGGCTGTGGGGCGGCTTCCACGCCGGCTTTGCGGCGGCGTTTGACGCCACCTTCGTCGCGCTGAGCATCTATCTCAAGCGCAAAGGGCATTTCGCCGATCCCTTCGCGGCGGTGTGCGGGCTGTTGAGCCTGGCGCTGCCGGGGGTGTTCGTGGTCACGTCCAATCCCACCGTCCGCTTCTTTTCGGTGATCGCGCTGGGATGTACCTCCATGGTGTGGTACGCCGGTCTGGCGGGATACCGGATCCCGGCGGGCGAAGGCGGGCTGGTGCGGCATCTGGCCAGCATGATCGGCGGCGCGGCGGGGCATATGCCCCGCGGGATGCGTTCGTTGACCGCCGCCAATAAATCCCGGGGCATGGCCTTCGGCAAGGTGATGCTGGGACTGGCCTGCGCGGTGCCGGTGGTGCTGGTGGTGGTGCCGCTGCTGATCCGCTCCGACGAGGCGTTTGAAGGGTTTTCCCAAAATCTCTTCGGCGATATAGGCACCGTGGTGGGACAGCTGATCGTCACGGCGCTGCTGGCGCCCTTCGTGATCTCCTTCGCCCTGTGGCTGAAAAAGGAGGAGCAAAAACCGGCGGTTCCGTCCACCTTCAAGGGAGTGGACACCCTGATTTTGTCGGTTTTTCTCGGGGTGGTGGCGGTCATCTACGCGCTGTATCTCGTCTCTCAGCTGGCCTACTTTTTCAGCGCGTTTGCCGGGTTCTTGCCGGAGGGCTATCACTTCACCTACGCCGAATACGCCCGCCGGGGCTTCTTTGAGATGTCGGCTATCGCCGGGATCAATCTGGCGCTGCTGCTGCTTGTCCTGTTTTTGTCCCGCAAACGGGAGGATCGCCTGCCGGCGCCGCTCAAGGCGCTGGGCACCTTCCTCGGGCTGTTCACCCTGGTGCTGATCGGCACGGCGCTGTCGAAGATGGTGATGTATATCCTCAACTTCGGGCTGACGGTGGATCGCGTCGGCACCAGTGCGGCCATGATCGTGGCGGCGGTCGTCTTTGCCGCCCTGATCCTGCGGCTGTATTTCCGCCGGGTGCGGGTGCTGCATACCGCGCTGATCGCGGCGGCGCTGGTACTGCTGACGCTGGGCGTGGGCAACGTCAACGACGTCATCGCCCGCTACAACGTCGAAGCCTACGCCGACGGCCGGCTGGAGGAGCTGGATGTGAACTACCTCGCCGAGCTGGGCGACGAAGGAGTCCCGTATCTGGTCGCCTTGACCGAGGACGAGAACAAGGATATCGCCCGCGAAGCCGCCAACGGGTTGCGGTGGACGTACTGGAATTATTACGACAAGCAAGGGGCGAAACGCTGCCCCAAAATCAGCCAGTTCGGCGTCTCCCGCCAGCGGGCGTACGACGCCTTTGAGAAGTATCTGGCCGATCACAAGGCGTTTGAACCCGTCGTTCCCCGCGAAAGCGAGTGGCCGGGTGAGTGGCGGGACGACACGCCCGTCCCGACACCCCCCTGGCTGATGTGACCGGTCCGCAGAAAGACGCAAGACGCGCCCGCGCATAGGTGTAAACCACCGGCGGGCGCAAGGCGCTCGGCAATCCACCTCCCTTTACACAAGGGAGGCAAGACGCTTCCCGCAAAAACGTACAAACTTGTGTCGGCACCGTAGGGGAGGGGCTTCCCCTGTCGCCGTACCACCCCGGCGGCGGGGGATTGCAGGACGCAACGCGTCCGTAAACGCCGCCAGACGCAAAAAACGGCTTCCCTGAAACCCGTTTCAGGGAAGCCGCTTTTCTATGCTTATCCGTCCCGGCGGCGGATCGCCTCGTCTTCCTCGGTCGAAACGCCGGTGCCCATCAGGTGCTTGATGATGATGACGGCGTCGATCAGCAGATACCCGACCGCCACGGCGGCCTTTTGCTGCCACAGCAGCAGCGGCGTGGCAATGACCGCGAAGAGCAGGTAGGTGACGATGCTCCGCCGGCGATGGGGCTGGATCTTGTGGATGGTGGAAAAGAAGACGAAGATCCCCGCCAGGATCAGCCCCGACAGGGTGAAGGGGAACATCCCCAGCATCACCCCGAAGCCGACGGCGATCCCTTTGCCCCCGTCAAACCGGTGCCACGCCGAAAACGCGTGACCCAGCACCGGCGCCGCGATCACCGGCGCGAACAGGAAATGGCGCGGATCCAACCGCCCGACGGCGATCAGCACCGGGATCAGCCCCTTGGCCAGCTCCAGCGCCAGACACAGCGAGCCCAGCGGTATTCCGCAATGGGTAAACACGTTGAAGGCACCGGGATTGTGATCGTCCGACAGGGCGGCGATGTTTTTGCCGGCCAGCCATTGCGGCAAAATCTGGCAATACAGCACGCTGCCGCTGAGATAGCCGATCGCCGCGTACAGCAGGTAATACCACACCGTCACGACGTCACCCCCTGCAGCACGTGCCGGACGATATCGTCCGCCGCGTGCGGATTCAAGGTGGCTTTTTGCGCCGCCAGCATCTGCGCCGCCCGGTCGGTGTGCCGGGCGAGATAGCCCGCCATTTTGACCGCGTCGGCGTTGTTTTTCACGCTCAGCGCCATGCCGTGGGCGCGGAAGAAATCCCGGTTTTTGCTCTCGCAGCCGGGAATGGGCTTGAAATGGATCAGCGGCACTCCCGCGACGGCCGCCTCGGTGCTGGACAGACCGCCGGATTTGGAGATCATCACGTCGGCGGCCTTCATATACAGATGCACCTGCCGGGTAAACCCGACCGGGCGGATCTTGCCGCCCTCGCCGTACCGCCGCTCCAGCTTTTGGAGCAGATCGTCGTTGTGACCGGTCAGCACGTAGCACAGATAGCCCCGCGATTCCGCGTTCATCGCGTCGCACAGCCGCAGGATGTTTTCGCAGCCCACGCCGCCCGACATGATCAAATACACCGGTTTGTCAGGCGGGATGTCCAGCTGCCGACGGGCGTCGGCCTTGTCGATCGGCTGGGAAAACCGGGCGGACACCGGAATGCCGTAGGGGATGATCCTGTCGGGATCGCCGCCCTTGCGGATGATCTCGGCGGTCAGCGCCGGATGGGGCGAGAACAGCGCGTCGGCTTTGGGCTCGGTGGTAAAGGGGATGCAGGTGTAATCGGTCATCACGCTGTACCAGGGGGTGGTGACGCCCAGCCGCTTGCGGGCGGCGGCCATTGCCTCCATTCCGTACAGATGGGTGCAGACCACCGCGTCGATCCCGTTTTCCCGGATGTGATCCCGCAGCACCGGGGCGCATTTGGCGTTGGCCCAGTAGACGGGAGAGGGGATGCGGGTGGCGCTGTACGCCGCGCCCAGATGATAGACCGCCCCGAAAGCGAGGGGCGCTTTTTTGATGGTGTTGTTGTACAGCGCGGCCACCGTGCGGCCGGCTTTTTGGCTTTTCAGCCCGACGGGGTCCACCACCTCGACCGCCGCGCCGCGGCGTTCAAACGCCTCGTGCAGCGCCCAGGCGGCGCTGTTGTGACCCTCGCCGGTGGAACAGCTCAGGATCAGGATATGCGGTTGATGTTCCATCTGCCCGGTCTCCTTTCAGAAACGACGCAGAATACGTCCTTGCCGCCGCGCGGCGGGATGGCTGCGTGCGGATTATTTGTGCTTGCCCAGGAAAAACAGCGCCAGCGTACCCGGGCCGGAATGGGCGCCAATCACCGGACCGACGTAGGTGATCAGCTTGACCTCCACCCCGTGGCGCTGCCGCAGGATGTCGGCCAACGCGGTCGCGTCGTCCAGACAGTCGCCGTGGGAGATGAAAACGGTGCCCTCGTCCGGAGTCAGCGCCAGCTCGTCGTATTTGTCGGCCAGCGCCTCAATGGCTTTTTTGCGGCCGCGCACCTTGGACATATTGATCAGATGCCCCTCGTCGTCGACGTGCAGCACCGGCTTGATGCCGAGAATGCCGCCCACCAGCGCCACCGTGGGACTGACCCGGCCGCCCCGCTTGAGATAGACCAGATCGTCCACCGTGAACCAATGGCACAAGTGGGGAACGCTGTCGGTGAGCAGGGCGGCGACTTCGTCGATGGAAGCGCCTTCGTCCCGCTTGACGGCGGCCAGATACGCCAGCAGACCGTAGCCCGCCGACGCCGCCAGCGAATCGATCACGATGATCCGGCGGTCGGGATAGGCTTCCCGCAGCTCCTCGGCGGCGATCCGTCCCGAATTGCAGGTGGTGCTCAATCCGCTGGAAAACGCGAGATACAAAACGTCCTGCCCCAGCTCCAGCTCGGCTTTGAACAGATCCTTGAAGGTCTCCACGTTGACCGCCGCCGTTTTGGCGACGCCGCCGTCCCGCATTTTCTGATAGAATTCGGGATAGGGCATTTCGTAGTTGGCGTAGGTGCGTTCGGAATCGGTGAACGAATAGGACAGTTGGGTGTACTTCAGTCCCCATTTGTCGAGGTTGTCGGGGGTGACGTCACAGGCCGAATCGACCAGGATCACGTAGGGATTCATAGCGGGCATCTCCTGTTCTGTAAATGTGGGCGTCGGTTGCGCCCTGAAATTTGGCAGTTTCAGTATACCGCAAACAGCCGGGGCACTCAACCTACCGGCTGGTCAGCCGGGTAAACCGGAAGGGGACGGGCCAAAACAAGCGGTAGAGAGCCACTCTACTGCCGGTAGAGTGGCCGCTGCCCGGCCCACACGCCCCATTATACTCTGTTTTGCTAAGATTTTCAACCCCGGCGAATTTGCGCAAACTTCCGGCGGGCAAACATGGCTCCCTCTGACGGGTAGCGTTTGCGAGCGCCGCCAGTGGCGGATACAGCGAACAAAAAGCTGGCGCCGCGGTCGGCGACCGGTGAGCGCGATAGCGCCACACCTCAGCCGGGCACCGCAAACGCTACCCGTCAGAGGGAGGCTTGCGTACCCCGCGAATTGGTTGCACCGTAGGGGCGGATACCATCCGCCCGCGGGATGACGCAGAAATGCGCGGCAACGCGCGGATTATCCCGCCGGCAAAATTGCCGCAATATTCCTTCAAAAACACCCTTGACAAACCGCGGAGCAGCTGCTATAATGCAATTAGATTGTACGCAATCTAATTTTACAAAATCAAAAAGGAGCGGTCGTTATGAGCATTTACGATTTTACCGTCAAGGACGCGCAGGGCAACGACGTTTGTCTGAAGGACTACGAGGGCAAGGTGCTGCTGGTGGTCAACACCGCGACCGGCTGCGGCTTTACTCCGCAATACGACGGGCTGCAGGATCTGTACGAAAAATATCAGGAGCAGGGGCTGGAGATTCTGGATTTCCCCTGCAACCAGTTCGGCAACCAGGCGCCCGGCACCGAAGAGGAGATCGTCGATTTTTGCCAGTCCCGCTACGGCGTCACCTTCAGGCAGTTTGCCAAGATCGAGGTCAACGGCGAGAATGAGGCGCCGCTGTACACCTTCCTCAAGAGCCAGAAAAAAGGGATGATGGGCAGCAAAAACATCAAATGGAATTTCACCAAATTCCTGGTGGACCGGCAGGGCAACGTGGTGGAGCGGTTCGCGCCGACCACCACCCCCGAAAGCATCGACGAAAAAGTCAAGGCGCTGCTGTAAAACGCTTGAAAAGCGCGAAAACGCGTGTATAATGGAAAAGGAAAGGAGCGTGGGGACGATGACCTACGTTTACAAGACCAAGGACACCTGTTCCACCCAGATCCAACTGGACATCGACGGCGACGTGGTGCGCAACGTGGTGTTCACCGGCGGGTGCAACGGCAATCTCAAGGCCATTCCGATCCTGGTGGACGGGATGACGGTGGAGCAGATCGAGGAAAAGCTGTCGGGCGTGACCTGCGGCCGTCGGCCGACTTCCTGCAGCGATCAGTTGGCCAAGGCGGTGCGGGAAGCGTACGAAGCGCAAAAGGCCGTCGGCTGAACGGAGGCAAAGACGATGAACGAAATTTACGAGTTTCTCAAAAAATGCGGCACCTATTATTTGGCGACTCTCGAGGGCGATCAGCCCCGGGTGCGGCCGTTCGGGACGGTGGACCTGTTTGACGGGCATCTGACCATCCAGACCGGGCTGAGCAAGGCGGTCGCCCGGCAGATGCTGGCCCATCCCAAGGTGGAGATCAGCGGCATGGCCGACGGGGAATGGATCCGTCTGTCCGCCGAGGTGGAGCCGGACGAGCGGATCGAGGCGCAGGAGCATATGCTGGCGGCCTATCCCGAGCTGCGGGGGATGTATACCCCCGGCGACGGCAATACCGCCGTCTTCCGGCTGTGCCGGGGCGAGGCGCGTATCTGCTCCTTCACCGCGCCGCCGCGGGTGATCCGGTTTTGACGCCGGATAACGACGCCCGGTACGACGGGCTGAAGCTCGGCAACCAGCTTTGCTTTCCGCTGTACGCCTGCTCCAAGGAGATCATCCGCCGGTATACCCCGCTGCTCGAGGCGATGGATCTCACCTACACCCAGTATCTGGTGATGATGGTGATGTGGGAGTACCGCGAGCGGTCGGTCAAGGAGCTGGGCGAGCGGCTGTTTCTCGATTCCGGCACGCTGACGCCGGTGATCAAGAAGCTGGAGAGCAAGGGCTACCTGACCCGCCGCCGCTGCGCCGAGGACGAGCGCAGTCTGATCGTATCGGTCACCGAAGAGGGAATGGCGCTGCGGGAACGGGCGCTGGAGGTGCCGGTGCGGGTGGGACAGTGCATCCGCCTGAGTCCCGACGAGGCGGTGCAGATGTACACCCTGCTGTATAAAGTGCTGGGATCGCTGGCAGAATAAGAAAAAAGGCTTGAATGGGGTTCAAGCCTTTTTTGCGCGTCAGGGGGTTGACAAATACCCCGTGGGGGTATATAATGCGGTTGAAAAATACCGGGGAGGGGTATCTGTGAGCGAAAAAACGTGTCCCCATTGCGCCAAGCATAAGCAGCGCACGCCGGGGGAGATCCGGGATCTGACCAACCGGCTCAGCCGGATCGAGGGACAGGTGCGGGGCGTGAAAAAGATGATCGAGCAGGACGCCTACTGCACCGACGTGCTGACCCAGGTCAGCGCCGTCAACGCGGCGCTGTGCAGCTTCAACAAGGTGCTGCTGGCCAGCCATATCCGCACCTGCGTGGTCGACCACGTCCGGGAGGGCGACGACGCCGTCATCGACGAACTGGTCGCCACCCTGCAAAAGCTGATGCGCTGACCGGTGGGAGCCTTGGCTCTCTCTCTCTGGGTAGCAAACCCCCGGCGCGCCGGCCGTGGCCGGGGAGAGAGATAACGCGACCACCGCGCAAACACATGCGCACCGACAAGAAGGAGATCGTATGGAACAATACAACGTCACCGGCATGAGCTGCGCCGCCTGCTCGGCCCGGGTGGAAAAAGCGGTATCGGCCCTGCCGGGAGTCACCTCCTGCGCGGTCAGCCTGCTGACCAATTCGATGGGGGTGGAGGGCACCGCCGCGCCCGACGAGGTG
>JBMNVL010000029.1:0-18544 GCA_050946775.1 Acutalibacteraceae bacterium | reverse complement strand
CTTGATACCCGGCGCGGTGGCGGTGACCACCGCGATCGCCGGCGTCAGCTCGCCGTCCATGGTAAAGGTGGTCTTCAGCGCCGTCGCTTCGTCGCTGGACGGGCCGACGAACAGGGTGTACTGCCCCTGATCGTAGACGTTGCGGCCGGCCTCTTCGTCCCAGAAGTAGCAGTCGCTCAAATCCAGCTTGAGGGTGACTTTTTCGGTCTGACCGGCGGCGATGGCCACCTTGTCAAACGCCTTGAGCTGCTTGAAGGGACGCTCGACCCCATCGTTGTCCGGCACGGCGACGTACAGCTCCACGATCTCCTTGCCGTCGACGGCGGAGGTGTTCTTCACGTCCACCGTCGCGGTCAGCACGTCGTCGGGGGTCACGGTCGTCTTGTCGATTTGCAGATTGGAATACTCGAAGGTGGAATAGCTCAAGCCGTAGCCGAAGGGATAGGTGACCGGGCCGGTGTAGTACTGATACGACCAGCCGGGGAAACCGTCCTCGCCGCGGATGTTGTAATCGTTGATGGTAGCCAGCTCGCTGTTGCGGGCGTACCAGGTCTCGGGCATCTTGGCGGAGGGATTGACCGCGCCGCTGATCACCCGCGCCATGGCGTTGCCCTGCGCCTGACCGTTAAAGCTGGTCCACAGGATGGCGTCCACGTCGTCTTTGAAATCCTCGATTTCAACCACGCCGACCGACTGGATGTAGACGATAACGTTGTCGTTGAGCGTCGCCACGGTCTTGGCCAGCGAGGTCTGGTAGGCCGGCATGGCGATGGTGGAGCGGTCGGTGCCTTCGCCCGAGCCGTTGCCCTCCAGGCAAACGATGACCGCGTCCGCGTTTTGGATCGCCTGCGTATCCGCCGCGGAGAAGGTGACGTCCTGCAGTTCCAGTTTGAAGGTGACGTACAGATCCTTCTTCTCGTAGCCGCCCAGATCGCCCACCTCGGAGGTGACCGTCTGGTAGGTCTGCCAGCCGCCGGTCTTGACGTTGCTGACCTGCGCCACCTGCATCCCGTTGACGGAATCCATCGTCATGGTAACGGCGGCAGGCGGTACGGAGTTGTCGCCCGCCAACTGGAAGGAGACCGATACCGCGTCCTTGATATCGACGTCTTTGAACATCAGGGTCGCGCCCGCCTCAATGTAGCCGATGTTGCCGCTGTTTTCCTCATACCGGCAGCCGTTGAGCTGCAGCGCCTGCTTGGGCGTAAGCACCACCGATTTGCCGTCAGCCTTGTTGATGGTGATGTTTTTGAGATTGCACAGATACGAACCGGTGCCCGTCGCCGAGGTGCCGCCCTTGATGTAGGTGACGTTGGCGCCCATGGCGGTCATGCCCTGGATCGGGGTGGACATATTCTCCTCGGAAGGCGAACCGGAATAGTTGCTCAGATCCACCTTGTCGGCCACTTCGCCGATCATCACGACGTTCTTTTTCGTCGTGAGATCCAGCGGCAGCACGCCGTCGTTTTTGAGCAGCACGATGGCATCGTTGGCGGAATCCTCCGCCAGCTGCTTATGGGCGTCGCTCTCCACCTGATTGACGAAGGAATAGTCGTCGGAGCGATAGACCACCAGCTCGTCGGGATCGAACTCACCGGTGCGCATCCGGGCGGTAAAGCTGTTGAGCAGCGCCAGATCGATCAGGTCCTCGCTGAGGACGCCGGTCTTGACGGCGTTCATCGCGTAATTGGGATAGATGCTGCCGCAATCGATATCGCAGCCGGCCAGCAGGCCGAAATAAACCGATTCCTCTTTGGTGACCACCCGGTCAAACCCTTCGGGAACCCACTTGTGCTGTTCGGTGATATCCTGGATCGCGCCGCAGTCGGAGGTGACGTAACCGTCAAACCCGAAGGTGCGCCGCAGCAGGGTATCCAGCAGATAGACGCTGGCCGAAGCCGGCACGCCGTTGACCCGGTTGTAGGAGCTCATCGCGCCGCCGACGTTGGTCTGGCGGACGATCCCCTTGAACGCGCGGGTATAATACTCCCGCAGGGTGCGGTCGTCCATCTGGGAATCGCCGGTGTGGCGGTTGTACTCGCTGTTGTTGGCCGCGTAGTGCTTGATGGTGGAAATAACCTTGTAGTATTTCTCGTCGTGTCCCTGCATACCGGTGACGAACGCCGAGCCGATCTGGGTGGTCAGAAACGGGTCCTCACCGTACGACTCATGGTTGCGTCCCCAGCGGGGATCGCGCGCCATATTGATGGTGGGCGACCAGTAGACCAGCCGTTTGAAGCCGTCCACGCCCCGGTTGTCGTAGGCGCGGGCTTCGTCCGACACGGCGGTGGTGATCCGCTCGATCAGCGCCGGATCCCAGGTCGCCGCCATGGCGATGGAATACGGGAACGAGGTGGCCTTGCCCAAGCGGGCGACGCCGTGCAGACCCTCGGTCCAGAAATCGTACCGCACGACGCCCAGTTCCGGCACGGCGGTGGTGGAGCGGTTGCCCAAATGGGCGATCTTCTGCTCCAGCGTCATTCGGGACACCAGATCCGCCGCGCGTTCCTCAAACGAGCGGGTGATGTCCATGTAGGGCAGCGTTTCCTCCGGCTGCGCCTGCGTCGCCGGAAGGGGAATCAGCACGCATCCCAGCGCCAGCACGGCCGCGGCCGCCAGCGACAGAGCGCGTTTCCCCCATCGAGTCATTTTCATGCGGGTTCCTCCTTTTCTTACAAACGAAAACTTGCCAAATGGATTATACCATATCGCGGCGGGGTATGTCCAGTCATACACTACAGAAATAATGTCGAAAACCAGCCAATTTTTGCAAAAAAGCAAAAGCGTCCGGACGAGTCCGAACGCTTTTCACATATGCTCAACAAAACCAGCACAGCCGGCTTACTCATAAAACGCGCATCCCTCGCCGCCGGCCTTTTTGACCCGGTACAGCGCCTCGTCCGCCTGCAGAGTGACACGTTCGCTTTCCTGCTGCCAGTCGCCGAACGCCACGCCGACGCTCAGCGTCGCCTTCGGGAGACCGTCGGCCGTTTCCTTCATCTTTTGGTTGGCCGTCTGGATCTTTTTGGAAATGAGATCTTTCAGCTTATCGTCCGCGCCAATCATCACAACGGCGAATTCATCGCCGCCGCTGCGGAAGATGTAATCGTCGGTACGGAAGCTTCCCCGCAGCACCTGCGCCACTTTTTTCAGGATCGCGTCCCCGGCGGCGTGGCCATAGGTATCGTTGATCGTCTTGAAATGATCCACATCGACAAGCAGCATCGCCACCTGTCCCCACTCCGCCTGCATACGGCGTTTTTCATAATCGCCCCGGTTGTACAACCCGGTCAGCCCGTCGTGGGACGCCTCGTAGCTCAGCCGCCGGCGCCGACGGTTGTTTTCGTCAAACATCCGGTTGTACGTTTGCGCCAAAAACCGCATCTCATACGCTCCGCCCACCGGCATATGCTCGTTGTTCCGGATTTTTTCGATGCTGCGCTTCAGCGGCCGGATGACCAAAAACGCCGTCATAAGCACGATGGTCAGCATGATGGTCAGCAGCAAGGCGATCATCGCCTCCTGCTGGCGCAAAAGGCCGGACAACTCCTCGGTGGAACGCATTTGATGCGCCCGGGTATCCCCCATCAGCTGATCCAGACAGGCGGACACGTTTTGCCGGATAAGATCCTTGTGCTCCTGATAGAAATCATCGAACACCATCTCTTGAGCGCGCGCCTGCTGTTCGGAGGCGCTCATCGCCTTATCGGCAGCCAACAATTCGACGGCGCGCAGGGACGGATGATAATCCGCCACGTCGTATCCTCGCGCGGCGATCGACAGCCGCATGGCGTAGTATTCCCGCGACGTCAGTGCGTTGGAAACCTCCAGCGCCTCGGACAAATACCGCACCGCCTCCTGCTCGTTCAAATACTGCCGGATCCGCTCCAAGGCAACGTCCCGCCGGCGTGTCACTTCGACCTCCTCAAAATACCGATCGACACAGGACGGATCGCCGGTGATCACGAACTGGCGCACCTGCTCGGTCAGAAAATCCGACCCGGTCTGCATATCGTGTGCCGTCTGCTGGCAGGCGATAAACACCTCGGTCGCCTGGTGCATATCGGTATAGCTTTGCATGGTTTGATACCCCGCGAAAAGCATCAGCAGGGAAAACACGATGGTGGTCACGATCATCACCGCGTTCAGGATCCGCAGCCGGATCCCGTGACCGGTCGATCGACCCGCCGATGAAATTGGTGTGTTTTTCTTCTTCATAATCCAGAAAACCCGATTCATTTCTTGTTCGAATGGCAGATTGCCATACATATTTCCTATCATACACCTGTTTCCCCGGTTTTGCAATACACAATTCTCACAAACTGAGCCACTTTTTTTGAAAAACGTCTGAGGATTCCGGTAACCCGTACCAACGGCGAACACCATTTCTATAAAACCCGACCCAACATACACCAAACCCCGGCGGACGCAAAGGTCGCCGGGGTTTGGAAATCCCAAACGATCAAGTTTTAATCGTTCCAGTCTTCACCGGGCTCGTTGCTGTTATCCATGCCGGCGTTTCCAGTGCCCAAACCGCTGGTGGCCAACACGTCCTCAAACTCGATGGTCTTCCACTGGCTTTTGGGAGGATCATAACGTTTTTTCATCTTAGCGCCTCCTTGTTGTCCACAATCGCACAAAATCGCTTGTATTTTAGATATTATTTATACAAAAAGCAAGCGATTATTTATATAAATTATAGGATATATAAAATTCGTATAGATTATTCGCCAAACGCAAAGCCCCGGCGGCTGCCGGAACGGGCAGTCGCCGGGGAGAAAGAAAAGGGGAAATCAATTAAACGCCGTGATCTTGCCGGTCGTGTATTGCAGAATGATCAGAGCGTCGGATGCAGACACGCCGGGCCTGCCGTCGACGTCGGCGGCTTTTTGCTCCCTCGCGGTCAACACGATCTTGCCGGTGGCCGTCTGCAGCGCCATCAGAGCGTCGGCGGCGGTCACCTGGCCGTTTTGATCGACGTCGCCGGGCATGACCTCCGGCACCGGCGGATCGTCCTCAGACTTGGCGCCGTAGGCCCGGATCTCGTAAATGCTCGCCAGCGCCGAGATCTTGGCGGGATAATCGCTGTTGCCGGTCACGGTGATCCGCAGATACCGTCCCTTGGCGCCGTCCATGGCGTCGGTGATCGATCCGGCGTCGGCGTTGGCGGTGCGGTCAACGACGGTGGTAAAGGTCTCCCCGTCCTCGCTGACGCCCACGGTGTAATAATACGAACGGGTATCCATAAACCAGTCGATCTGCACCTCGTCCAGCGCGTAGACGTCCCGCAGATCCACCGTGATCCATTCGGGATAATGAGCCGCGTTGTTGGTGCCGGCCACCTGCGCCGTCCAGCGGGTGTCGGCGCGGCCGTCCACCGCCAGCGACGCGGGACTGTTTTCGGCCTGGTGATAGGAGCTGGCCGTGGCGGGTTTGCCGGTGGCGAGATTGTCGTATTCCACCGGCTGGCCGTCGAAGATCCAGGTAACGGTGTCCTCGTAGACCACTCCGTCCACTTCGCCCCGCATCACGGCGACGTTTTCGCCCGGCTGCAGGGTGACGCCGCTCCAGACGAAAACCGTCTTTTGCGCCAGATCGTCCTGGGTCAACCGTCCCAGATTGACCCCGTTGACCACCAGCTCCGCCCAAGAGCCGTTGGAATAGCCCTTGACGTTGACGGTCTGCTGCTGCCGCTCGGTAAAGCGGCGGGCGTTGAGATGCACCACCGGCAGGTCCGACCAGTTGGCTTTGTAAAAGTAAAACGCGTCCTTTTTGATCTGCCGGTCGTGGGTAACCAGCCCCTTGTTGTTTTTGCCCGGCTCGTACGCCTCGTCGCGGCCGTCCACCGCGAAATCAAACATATTCCACACGTACGCCGACCACAGCCACGGACGCGCCTCGATGGCCGCCCACGCCTGTTCGTGCGCCAGCGCCTGGTATTCCTCCGACTGGATGGCGGCGTGGGTGCTGACCGCCGGTTTGGCGGGGTTTTCCTCGTGATGGGTGACGTTGGCGCCGTAGCCGTATTCCGACAGGCCCATCGGCCGGGTGGGATCCTTGGCGCGGCGGCTATCCAGATCCTGCCCCATTCCCGCCGCCGACGAATAATACCAGCCGGGGTACAAATTCCACGCGACCGCGTCGCTCGGCCAGGTTTTGGTGGCGGAGGTGGTGGCGTTGTAAAACGCCTGGGTGGTAAACCGGGTGGGGTCTTCCCGATGCGCCAGATCGTTCAACTCCTGCAGCAGCGGCTGCGCCACCCCTTCAAAGCTGCCCCTGCGGATCTCGTTTTGCAGTCCCCAGCAGACGATGGACGGCCGGTTGTACTGCTGACGAATCAGCTCGGTCAACTGGGCGCGGGTGGTGTCAAAGAAGGCGGCGCGGGTGGCGTTTGGCTGATCGTAGCTGCCCGATCCGCCGATCTCGTCCACCAGCGGGATCTCCGCCCAGACCACGATGCCGTACATATCGCACAGCTCGTAAAACCAATCGGCGTGGGGATAGTGCGCCAGCCGGATGCTGTTGGCACCCAGTTCGTAGATCATGGCAAAATCCTCGGCGTGCTCCTTTTCGGTGATCGCCCAGCCCATATCCTTGCGATCCTGGTGGCGGCTGACACCCCGCAGAGGATAGGAACGGCCGTTGAGGAAAAAGCCACGGTCGGCGTCCACCTCGTCATACCGGAAGCCGACGAAATCCGACACCTGATCGAGCACGGCGCCGCTCTCGTTTCGCACGGTCAGCTCCACCTGATAGCGGTAAGGATCGGTTTTGCCGTTCCACAGCCGGGGATGATCCACGGCTATGGTTTTTTCAAACGTCGCGCTCTGACCCGCTGCCAGCGTCAGGGTTTCGCTCACCTGTGCCACCTGTCCGCCGGGGGTCATATCGTCGGGATCAAAGGGCAGCCATTCCCGGGGCAGCCATTCGTCGATCCAATCGACGCTGCCGGGGTCGGGATGGCGCAGCTGCGCCGTCACCGTCAGCGTTTTGGCGGCGGCGGAATCGTTGACGATCCCCGCCTTTATGGTCAGATCCGCGTTTTGTTCCGACACGTTTTGGGCGGTCAAATACAGCCCCTTGGAGCCGCTGTCCAGCATATCCACGTGACCCGCCGGTTCCAGCGCCAGCAGCGACACTCCCCGGTAGAGTCCGCCGAAGAAGGTGAAGTCCGCCACCAGCGGCGCAACCTCCGGCGTGTAGGCGTTGTTGACCTTGACGGCGATCGTCGCCGCCTCACCCGGCGTTACGTACGGGGTGATATCCACCCGGAAGGCGGTATACCCGCCCCGGTGGGATCCGGCCTTTTGGCCGTTGACGTACACGTCGGTCTGGGTGTTGGCGCCGAGGAATTCCAGGATCAGGCGTTTGCCGGCATATTCTTCCTGCCAGGGCAGTCGACGGCGATACCAGCCGTCGGCCCGATAATACCCGCCGCTGTCCTGGCCGTCCTGCGCGTTCCAGGTGTGGGGCAGATCCACCCTTTCCCAGGCGGCATCGTTGAAATCCGTTTGGGACGCGCCGGCGGCCGAACCCTTATAAAACCGCCATCCGTCGTTGAGCGACTCGCGCGTCCGCCCGGTGATGGCGGCCGGTTCGGTTGGCGTCCCCGTTGTTTCCGGTTAGCCGCCGTAGGCCCGGACTTCCCAGATGGCGGCGGACGTACCGGCACTGGCCGCCGTACACAAAACGGTCACGTACCGGGCGTTGACCGGCCGGGGCAGCGTTACCGTCGAGGCAAGGCTGCCGGCGCGCACCACGGTGCCCCGGCCGCTGCCGGTGATCTCGCCCGATCCGGTGCCCGTCAGCCCCGCTTGGCGGTAGGCGCCCGTCGGCAGCGCAAACGCCCCGTCGACCACCGCCGGTTCTTTGGACAGGATCAGATCATAGGTGTAGGTGCGGTCGTCCTTGTACCAGTCGCTCTCCACCCGATCCACCGCGTATTCGCTTCCCAGATCGATCTGCAGCGCCTGCGGCAGCGATTGTCCGCCGCCGTAGGACGACCACCGGGTGGACGCGTCCCCGTCGATCGCCTCATACGGATCAAGCAGATCCTGGGTAAACGTCGCGGCGGCGCTGATGCCGGGAAGAGCGGTCAGCAGCGCGGATTCCTCCTGCGCTGCGGCAAACGGCGCCGCCGATGCCAGCATGGCCGCCGCCAGCAGGATCGCCGTCCACCGCTTGACTCGAAAGACCGGTTTCATCACTTTTCCTTCTTTCTTTTCAAATTCACTTGCGTTTTCGCTGCCTTCAGTATATTATAAAGACGGCGAAAGAAAATAGCCCATCCTCTCCCTTTATATTTCAAATCCGCCGATTTTCAGGAGGAAACGGTATGGCCTTTTTGCAGCTCTATTCCGACAACGATATGGTTTATCATCACAGTCTGGACGAGGCGATGACCGACGCCGACCGCGCCGGCACGGCCTACGACTGGCATACCCACGGGGCTACCCAATGCGAAATATTGTACGTTATCCGCGGCAGCGGCCGCTACTATGCCGAGGGCGGCGAATACCCTGCGCAGCCCGGCTCGATCTTCATTGCCCGGGCGGGCGAACGCCACCGCATCCGGCTCGATCCCGGCGTGACCTACGAGCGGATGGTGTTCATTTTCAAAATCGAGCAAATTCAGGCGCTGGATCCGTCCGGCGTGTTGCTCAAACCCTTTTACGACCGCCCGGCGGGCGAACGCAACCACTATACCGACGCGGTGCTCGGGCCGATGCCGCAGGTGATCCAAAACCAGCCGAAAGCCGCCGCCCCGCAGGAGGTGCGGATCTTCGCCGTGGGGCAGACGCTGGCGCTGCTGTGCGCCATCTACGCCGCCTTCGTTGCCGCCGGCGGCGAGGATCAAACCCAAAAACGCAAGCGCAAGGTCATTCAACCGGCATTGGAATACATCCACGCCCATCTGTTTGAACCGCTGACGATGGAGGCGATCACCCGCCATGCCTTCATCAGCTCGTCCCAGCTGTCCAAGGTGTTTCGCGAACAGATGGGCACGTCGGTATACGGCTATATCCTCATAAAGCGCCTGGCGGCCGCCCGGTTTCAAATCCACGCCGGCGTCCCCGCGCGACAGGCGGCGGAAGAATGCGGGTTCCCCACCTACTCCTCCTTTTACAAGGCCTATCTCAAGCAATACGGGGAATCGCCGACGGGTATCCGGCGCAAGGCGTGAGAAAACAGAAAAACGGCAGGGAAAGCGAGGCTTTCCCTGCCGTTTTTGAATGGATCAGAATTCCACGATCTTACCGGTCGCGCGCTGCAAGATCAGCAGGGCGTCGGCGGCGGTGACGCCTGGAGCGCCGTCCACGTCGGCGCGAAGCGTCTGCCCGTCGTCCAGCGCAATCTTGCCGGTGGCCGCCTGCAGCGCCATCAGCGCGTCGGCGGCGGTGATCTCACCGCTGTCGTCCACGTCACCGTACAGGATCACCGGGACCGGCGGTTCTTCCTCCGGCTCCCATTTGGCGTAAAGAACGGTATCGGCCGACACGGCGTCGGCGGCAAAATCCCACGGGTCGGTATACGCCGCGTCGGCATACCATCCGGCGAAGGTGAAGCCTGTCCGGTTAGGCGTTTTGGGGGCGGCGATCAGCCGGTCGCCGTCGACCGCAATCCGCTGGGCGCTGACGGTACTGCCGCCGTCGCCGTAGTTGCTCTTGAAGGACACGGTATACGTTTCGGCCGGCGCCGGGATCCATTTGGCGTAGAGCGTCAGCAAATTGCCGCTCATCCGGTCGGCGTCAAAATCCCATTCCTGCCGCAAGGCGGCGTCCTTGTACCACCCGGCGAAGACGTACCCGGCGCGTACCGGATCCGCCGGGCGGACGAGTGCGCCATCGACCGGTTTCCCACACGCAAGAGGGTCGCCGCCGTTGGTGTCAAAGAAGACGGTCTGCTCGGCCGGGGTGCTGAGGATCACGTTGCAAAACGCCAGGGTGTAGCCGCCCTTGGCGCCGGGCGCGGTCACCTCAAACCGCAGCCGCAGAGTGGTCGGCTCCTCCACGGTGATCTCCCCGAAGGTATCGGTGCTGACCCGCTCGGGGGAATCGTAATCGGTGCCGCACTGGTCGAAGGTGCCGCCCAGCGCCCGGTTTTCGTCGGGCAAATACAGCCGGTAGGTACCGCGGGAAGAATGGCTGTAGGTCTGGGTGCTGACGGTGTAGGTGCCCGCTTTTTCCACCGGCACCTCAAACTCGATGTAATCCCCCACGGCTGCCGTTTTCACCCGGTTGTACCGGGTGGATTTGGCGTAGGCTGCGGCGAACAGCCCGTTTTCCAAATCGGTCGGGCCGGTACGGGTGACCAGCTCCTCCACCGGGTAGACCGTTTCGTCCACACCGGGTTGATCGACGGCGGGTTGTTTGATCTGCAGCACCTGCTTGTCGGCGGTCAGCCGTTCTTTAAGCAGGGCGTAACTGACATTTTGCACCGCCACGTCCTCGTCGATCGCCAGCGCCGCGGCGGTCGCCGCCGATTGACCCAGCACCATAAAGACCGGTTCCATCCGGATCGAACCGTAGGCGGCGTGGGACGCCGAGACGCAGACCGGCACCAAAAGATTCGCGCATTCGCCAGCCTTGGGGACGATAGAACGGTAACTGATGGCGTAGGGATCGGTCGCCGCGTAGTAATCCCCTTCCGGCACCACCTGGCCGTTTTTGACCACGTACTGGATGTGGTGGGAATCCATGCTGTAACTGCCCATCCCGACCGAATCGGGAACGTAGACGGTCGAGCCGCGCTTGCACACCTGCTCGGTCATGACGAAGTCGCCAATCATCCGCCGAGCTTCCCGGACGTAAAGCTGGGTGGGCCAGTTATCGTTTTCAGGGAATTCGTCGGCTGCCAGGCCCCATTTTTGGGCTTCGGCGCGGATATGTTCGGGGATCCGCTCGTCGTTTTGCAGCGTCCACAACAGCCCCCGCTGATAGTCCTCGTGGGCCTTGACAATCCGCTCGCGGGTCTGGTAATCCGCCTCGGGATAGGCGTAGTTTTCGCCGATGAAATCGGTGGAAATGCCGGAATTGTTGTTGGCATCCACCTTGCCGTTTTTCAGCCATCGGTTGGTCTTGAAGGTTAACAGCACCGACCAGTTGGGATCGGCCTCAAAAGCGCGGATCAGCAGCTCGTACTGCAGCGGATCGTAGTTGTCCGGCTTTTCCACCGCCACCCGGTTGGTGGCGACGTTGGTCAGCGTCCAGCGGAAATTGTAGGCTTGCACCTTGTCGTCGCCCTGGCCGGGCGTGCCGCCCAGATCGGGATTGACTCGGGGCAACAGGCCGCTGTCAGGATCGCCCGGCACGATGTAGGGGCTGATGCCGCCCGGCAGCGGATTGTGGTTGTTGGGCGCCGCCGTCAGGCCGTTGAGGGTTTCGCCGTAGACCGCGTTGGCCTCCCGGCCGACGGTGTAGCTCACGCCCGCCAGCGCCATCAGATCGCCCTCGTAGGTGCAATCGAGAAAAACTCGTGCTTTGAAGACCTTGCCCGATTCGGTGGTGATGGAGCAAATGCGGTTGCCGTCCATTTTTACCCCGTCGGCGAGATCCAGCCGCTCATGGAGAAAAATATCGATCTGATCGGGATATTCGGCGACCCATTCCTGCAGCACCTGCAGCGCCACTTTTGGCTCAAAGGTGAAATCGGTGGCTTTGCCGTATTTTTGGCCCACCCGCTGGTAAAATTCCAGCGCCAGGCCGCCGATCACCCCGGCGTTGCCGATGTCGGTATCGCTCAGCCCGCCGGTGGTCAGGCCGCCGATGCGGTAGGGATTGGGCTCCACCACGGCGACGGTCTTGCCCATTTTGGCCGCCTGGATGGCCGCGACGATCCCCGAGGCGTTGCCGCCGTAGACGACGATATCGTATTCCCCGTTTTGCCGGGGGTCGACCGCCGGATCGTAGGGGGCGATCGAAACGTCGCGCACCGTCGGCTCCAGCGGCAGCCGCAGCGCCGTGTCGTCCAAAACCACGTTGCCGCCGTCGGGCCGTACGCCGTACAAATACCGCACCGCGGCGTTTTCGGATACCGGGGACGCCAAAATCAGCCGCAGGGTGTCCCGAGCGGTTTTGCGCGCGGCGGTGACGGCCACCGTCGTCTCGCCGTCGATCACGGTAAAGCCGGTGATGCCGTCCGCCGGCGTGATGTCGCCGCCGCCCCGATGGGCGACGGTGACGTTGACGGTGCGGCGCTCCTCATCGCCAAAGGCGGCCGCCGCAATGGACGGGCCGCGGTAATAGGCGGATTTTCTGTAATAATACAAGATGCCGTTGGCCACCCGGTGGCCAATGGTGTTCAGCCCCGCCGTGGTGTAATGGATCCCGTCGGCGTTTTGGGGAATATCCATTTCGGTGGCCGCCAAAAAGAAGTTCTCGCCGTCGTCCAGTTCGCTCAAGGCGGATCGCACGGCGGAATAGGCGTCGTCGGTAAAGCCGGTCTTGAGAACGTGTGGCCCGTACTGGCACAGGAATATCGGCAGCGCGTCGTTTCCCAGATGAGAACGAAGCCGTTCCAGCAGCTGTACCATCTGCGTCATATACGTTTGCTTGGGGGTACCAATGTAGCCGTCGGTCTCCCCTTGGTTCCACACCGCCAGTTCCGCGCCTCCGGCCGCCTTGGCGCGGGTAACCGCCCGGCCGAACAGGGTGGCGGGATTTTCGGGATCGTTTTCGTCGTAATAACTCCAGTACCAGTTGGGCGAGGGCTGGCTCATCGCCGGATTGAGTCCGGCCAGTCCCGAACCCGAGTCAGCGGCGGGGATCACGCCGACCGGCAAATCCAGCGCCGCCACCAGATCATTGGCCATAGCGGGCACCAGCGATGTTCCCGCCCCGTCGTAGGGATCGGCCAGATGCTGCCAAAAGCCGCCCTTGAAGTTGGCGACCCGGTCGTCGGCGACGGTGGCGGTATCCCTACCCTGCCCCACCATGTTGGACTGACCGATGCACAAAATCAGGATCCCGACGCCCCATTTGCGCTCGTCCGCTGCCGTTTGCAGCACCTGTTCGTTTTCGTCCAGGGTGCGGATCCGCCATTGATACCAGCCGCCCTGCGGCACCTCCAGCGTTTGGTCGAACCGGCCGTCGATCAAGGACAGATCGGTCCAGTCTACCACCGGATCGCTCTCGCTGCCATAGGCGAAAACGGCGGCCTGCGCCCTGGCAACGGTCGAGTCCGCCTGGCCTCGGATGGCAACGAGGGCACTTTCGGTTTGCGGATCCCGCTGGATCACCTGATAGTTGGCCAAATCACTCTCCATCGTCACCGTCTCCTCCTGCGCCGCGATCCGCCGCACCGTCACGTTATCAAAATCCACCCGCGTTTTGAAGGTCGCCAGCCCGATCGAGCCGGCGGAATGGGCGGTATCGGTCGCTTCCAGCTCCAGCGTACCGTCGATATACAGCCGGATGCGATCTCCCTCAAAGGTCATTTTCATGATGTAAGTCCGGTTGGCCTGCGCGGAGTAGCTTTTGTGCGCCAGAATGGTAGACACGCCGTTCACCCGCCGGTCGATCTGCAGCTGGGTGGACGTGAGCGCGCCTACGTACCGGTTCTTGACGTCGGTCACCCGGCCGCTGAGCATCACCCAGCGTTCCCCGTCCAGCGGGGTCACGGTGGCCGACAGCTCGTAGTCGTCCCATTCGGCGTCGCCGGCGTACGTCATCGCGCCTGAGGAGGCGTCGGCTGT
This sequence comes from Acutalibacteraceae bacterium, assembly GCA_050946775.1. Classification (GTDB taxonomy): domain Bacteria; phylum Bacillota; class Clostridia; order Oscillospirales; family Acutalibacteraceae; genus UMGS1474. Next base: position 4,851 of record JBMNVL010000029.1, on the reverse strand, counting down.
TTCGGCGTAGACGCCCCGTTCGAACGCCCAGGTGCCGTTGTAGGGCGCCCAGATCACCGCGCTGCGGGCCGGGTCGGAAAAATCATCCTCAAACAGCAGATCGGACGATCCCTGCGCCACTCCCGTCATCGGCACGGCGCCGATCAGCAGCACCGCCGCCAGCAGACAAACGCCCCATCGGCAAACGATCTTTCTCATGGCGATCCTCCTTTGGTGAATCGGTCGACAATCGATTTATTCTATACGTATTATAACCTGTCCACCTATGAACAAGTCAAGTACTTTTTTGAAAAAAAGGCCTTGTCCGCCGGTATATGGGGCAGAAAATCCCGCACGATCACCATGTGGTGCGGATCACCCGGCCGATACAAACATAAAAACCGGCGGCGTTTGGAAAACCAAACGCCGCCGTTCATTTATTCGTTTTCGGATGTTTCCTCAAAGGTCACGGTGAAGACGGTGCCGGTATCGGGATCGCTTTTCACCTCGATCGCCGCGCCCAGCAGATCGGTGATCTGCTTGAGGATGGGCAGTCCAAGGCCGTGTCCGCTCCGGGAGGTGCGCGCCTTGTCGGAACGGTAGAACCGCTCGAACACGTGGGGCAGATCCTCCGGCGCGATCACGCTGCCGGCGTTGCGAACCGACAGGACCGCTTTTTTGCGAACGAGCGTCAGAGAAACCTCCACCCGACCGCCGTCCGGCTCATACTTGAGCGCGTTTTCGATCAGACTGTTGCAGATCCGCTCGGCGTATTCCGGCGTAGCCGCCACCGTAACGCCGTCGGCGATTGACTCCTCCAGCGTGATACCCCGGTCGTACGCCACCGACTCCATCTGCAGCGCGGCCTTTTGCACCGCCATCGACAGGCTGACCGGCCGCTTTTCAACCGCTCGCCCCACCGAATCCAATTGGGAAAGCGTCAACATTTCCTGCACCATGTTCATCATATCCCGGGCGGCGGATTCGGTGCTATCGATCCATTGGGTCTGCTCGGCCACCGTGGCGTCGGGACTGGCGCGCAGAATGCTGTTGTTGGCCAGCACCACCGTGATGGGGGTTTTCAGATCGTGGGAGATGTCCGCCACGAACTGGCGTTCCATCTCGATCGCCTGCTCCATCGGGCGCGCCGCCAGACGGGCCAGCCACAGGCTGATCAAAAAGAACAGTCCCATTGCCCCGATGAAGAGCGAGCCGACCCACAATCCGGTCCGCAGATGACGGCTGACCAGATACTCGTTGGCGGCCAGGGCGATCTTGAACTGATCGCCGGAGGCTTCTTTGTAATACAGATACCCTTCCGCCCGGCCGTAAGGCTCCTCCCGCGCGGCAATCGCCCGCGCGGCGTCGGCGATCCGCTCGCTGCTTGAATCGGCATCCGAATCCTCGTCCCAGCGGCTGATCGACACCTCGTCGGTCGACCGGTCGTAAAACACCGTGACGAGCTGCTCGTCCTCCATCGCGTCCCGCATATCGTCCCGCTCGCCGTCAAAACGGCCGGGCCGTTCGTCCTCCATATCTCCCGGCGGCTGGCCGACGTCCCGCAAGGGCCGGAAGCTGTCTCCGGGCGTATCCCAGGGCTCCAGCATATGGCGCAGCGTGCTGCGCAGCGCCGCCTCGTCGTTGCGCACGATGTATACGCCCAACGTGCCGAAAACCGCCAGCAGCACCGCGCCGATCAGCGCCATGGTGGAGACGACGAACCGGCGACGATACCGTTTCAGCATCCCTCCACCTCCAGTCGGTAACCGATCTTCTGCAGATTGCGGATAGTCACGGTCGAGCCGAGGTATTTCAGCTTTTTACGCAAAAAGGAGACGTAGACCTCCACGTTGTTGTCGGTGGCGTCGGAATCCATTCCCCAGGCTTTGTTGATCAGGGTCTCCTTGGTCATGGTCATGGTGGGGTTGTAAAAAAAGGCTTTGAGCACCTCGAATTCCTTGTGGCTGAGCCGCACCGACTCGGCGCCGCGGTAGAGCGTTGCCGCGCGGACGTCCAGCGACAGATCGCCGACCTGCACCCGGTCGACCACCACCTCGCCCTTGCGGCGGGTCAGCGCGTTGACCCGCGCGAGCAGCTCCTCGGTCTCAAAGGGCTTGGTCATATAATCGTCGGCGCCGCTGTTGAGCCCGGTCACCTTGTCGGCGGTTGCGGCGCGCGCCGTCAGCATCAGCACCGGCACGGCCAGCTTTTTCTGCCGCAGGGAGCGCACCACCTCAAACCCGTCCATTTTGGGCAGCATCCCGTCCAGAATGATCAGGTCGTAATCCGCGCCGTCGGCGTAATCCACCGCCGAGACGCCGTCGTAGACCGCGTCGACGAAATGGCCCTGCTGCTCCAATATCTTTTTGACCGCGTTGGAGAGCAATTTGTCGTCTTCTACCAGCAAGATCTGCACGACCGCTCACCTCCTACGCTCCCCAGTATACCACAAAACCTTAAAAACGTCTTAAAAATTTTTTACGGTTACAAAAAACGCGGCGGCGTCCTTCCGAAGAAGAACGCCGCCGGTTTATCAGTCGTCCAAAGTATCTTCCGCGCCGTCGCCGCTGCCAAGTCCCGACGTCGTCAGGATATCGCAAGCGGAAAAGCGGATGAGATCCAGCTTGGGTTGTTCATAAAGATGCTTCAAGTCGAACGCCTCCTTACTCGATCACCGGCTGCGTCACACCGTCGGTAACGAAGTGAGCCGTGCCGACGCTGTAAATGGTCTCACCGTCCACCACGGCGTAGGCCATGGCGTAACGGGTCTTGTTCGGCTTGACGTTGACCAGGTGCGCCATGTACTGCTGATTGGCAGCGGTCTTGCTGGATTTCACCGTCAAAGCGGCTGAGGCAGAGACGCTCTCGCCGTTTTTGATCGCCGTCAGAGTAGCGGCTTTGGAAGCGAAGATCACGCCGTATTCGCTCACGCTGTTGCCGCTTGGGATGGAGGTCTGGGCGATCACCGTCAAGGTGGATTTTTCGCTGCCGGGGGCAAGCGTCGCTTTTTGCAGCACCACGGCGGGAGCAATCGGTTCGGCGTCGGCGGTCAACACCACGGCGATATCGTTGTCGCCGCTGACGTAGAAGGTGTAACTGCTCTTGCCAAAGCCCACCTTGGCGCCGTCCAGCACCCAGTAGGCGACGTCGCCTTCGGCGGTGACGGTGATCCGCTGATCGAAGCTGAGATCGGTCGTGCCGTCCACGGCGTCTCCCATGCCGTCCACAGCCGTTACGCCGGCGCCGACGGTCAGGTGATAGCCGGTGGCAGAGGCTGTTTGCTCGTATACCGCGGTGGCGGTAATGGTGGTGCCGGCTTCAAACTGAGCCTGGGCCTGATCCTCGGGCAGATCCCAGCCGGTGAAGCCGTAGCCGCCCAGCGCCGGAGCAATGGTATTCTGCAGCGCGGCGGTCACCTCGGCGGCCGAGGTCACCTTCTTGACGGCGATCGTCTCGTTGTACTGGCCAAAGAACGCCATGACGTCTTCGCTCTCATCGGGGAAATAGGCGGTAACGGTATGGCTGCCGTCGGCGGTCAGGGTCAGCGCCGCGTCGGCACGCCACTTGCCGTCGACCATCCAGCCGGCGAACCAGGGATTTTGGCCGTAGGTCGCCGCGGTGGGCGTCAAGGTGGCGCTGCCGCCAGTGATGGCAATATCGATCATTCCGCGCCCGTCCGTCGAGATTTGACCCACCCGGTCGGCGTCGGTCGCCACTTCAGGGGTAACGGTGAGATAGTCCAGCGCAAAGGTGTAGCGGGCGGGGTTGTTGGTGGTGTTCCCCGAATTTCTGCCGGTGCAGACCATGGTCAGCTCCACGTCGCCGCCGTCGGTGGTAAAGGTGCCGACGGTGCTCGATACGAAGCCGTTGGAGCCGTACATATCCAGATCCCCCACCGTTTCGCCGTTGGCAGAAACGGTGTAAATGCCGCGGTTGCCGTCGTTTTTGGTGGTGGCAGCCAGGGTGTAGGTTCCCGCCGCCAGGCCGGTCAGCCGGAAGACCGCCGTGCTGCCGATCTTATCCCCGCCGGTGATCAGGCACAGCCCGCCGTTGCTCGACCCGTCGGTGCGGCCGGTCTTTACGTCTGTGCCGCTGACGTGGACGTTTTCCGCTTCAAACTTGGTGGAGGTGAAGATCGTCTTGGAGGTCAGGGTGTAATAATCCAGCGCCAGACCGAACTGGAAGCTGGTGGCGGCGGGGTTCATCCCCACGCTGACCAGCGTCACCGTGCCGGAGGTGGATTTGAAGGTGACGTCGCCCAGGTTGAAATCGATCATGCTGTTGCTGGTACCGTAGGTATCGATCTGACCCAGCAGGGTGCCGTCAAAGTAGACGTCCCACACGCCGCGAGTGGTGCCGTTTTTGGCGGTGAGCGCCAGCCCGTAGACGCCGGCATCCGCCACCGACAAAGTGGAGGTAACCACCACGTGGGGGATGTTGGAGGCGCTGCCGGTATTCTTCATATTGACGAAGGTGAAGCCGTTGTTGCTCCAGCCGGCAGAATTTTTGCGGTTTTCCAGGTTGATTATCCCGTGACCGCTGTCGCAGGTCGGATTAGAGGACACGTTTTCCGCCTCGATCCGGCTCGATTGCCACAGCTGCACCGGCGTCAGAACGAAGTTGTCCGCCACCAGGTTGTGCACCGTGGTATTGGTGATCGCCGGGTTGTTGCCGATCCAGACCAGGTCGATGGCGTGGGAGGTGGAGGAAAACGCGATATTGCCCAGGGCGTATTCGCCGACGCTCACCTCCTGCCAGGGACGTCCGTCGTACATATCCACCGTATTCAGCAGCGTGTCGCCGTCGTAAATTTCCCAAATGCCGCGGTTGTTGCCGGGTTTGGCGCGGAAAACCACGCCGTACAAGCAGGGC
>JBMNVL010000028.1:0-19757 GCA_050946775.1 Acutalibacteraceae bacterium | reverse complement strand
ACTATCCCTCCGACCTCGTCGCCGCAAGCGGCTCCTCGGCCACCTCCCTTTAGGCAAGGGAGGCGTTCGCGCCCCGACAATTTATACCAGCCGGCGGGATGCCGGCGCGACCTGCCCGATTAGCAAAAAACCGCCCGCCTTGACCGGAGATCCGGCCAGGGCGGGCGTTCTTGCGTTTATTCGGCGATGTAGTTGAGCCGGTCGACCACCCGGCCGCCCCGCAGATAGACCCGCGGGACCCGTTTGCCGATCAGACAGACGGTCTCGTAATGAATGGTGCCGTCCAGCGCGGCGAAATCCTCCACCGGCAAAAGGGCGTCGCCGTCCTTGCCGAAGACGGTCACCACGCTGCCGGCCTTTACGCCGGGGATACCGGTGACGTCCAGCATACACTGGTCCATGCACACCCGGCCGATCACCGGGGCTTTTTGCCCGTTTACCAGCATATACGCCTTTCCCGACATGGCGCGGGGATAGCCGTCGGCGTAGCCGATGGGCACCGTCGCCACGACGGTGTCTTTTTTGGCGGTGAAGGTGCGCCCGTAGCTGACCGGGGTGCCGGCGGGAACGGTTTTGACCATCGACACCGCCGTTTTTAGCTCCATCGCCGGGCGCAGATCCCACAGCCCGTTCATCCAGCCGGGATCGGGCGCCAGCCCGTAGAGGATGATGCCGGGACGTACCCGGTCGAGATGCATGGCGGGATAGCGGATGGTGGCGGCGCTGTTGCAGCAATGGCGGACAAGCGAAAAGCCCTGCTTTTCCAGCGCGTCGGCCACCCGGATGAACCGGTCAAACTGGGCGGCGGTATACCCGCCGTCGTTTTGCTCGTCGGCCGAGGCGAAATGGGTAAAGATCCCCTCCACCCGCAGGTGCGGCAGCCGGCAAAGGGCGGCGGCCTGCAGGGCGGCGGCGGCGATCTCCTCCTCCTGCCGGCAGGACAGCCCCACCCGGGCCATGCCGGTGTCCAGCTTGATATGGACCCGCACGGTGCAGCCGTGCTTTTCGGCCTGCTCGTTCAGCTCACGGGCGTATTGGGGCGTTACTGCCGTCTGAATGACGCCGTTTTCCGAAAGGCGGGCCGCTTCCTCGGGCGGGGTGTAGGACAAAATCAGGATGGGCGCGTCGATCCCGCCCCGGCGAAGCTGCAGCGCCTCCTCCAGATTGGACACGCCGAAAAAATCCGCCCCGGCCCCGGCCAGCGCCCGCGCCACCGGCACCGCGCCGTGGCCGTAGGCGTCCGCCTTGACGATGGCGATGGGCTTGCATCCGCCGCGAAGCGCGCCGGCGATCACCCGGTAATTGTGGGTAATGGCGTCCAGATCCACCTGCGCCCAGGTGCGTTTGAGAAATTCGATCATCGGCAAAACCTCTTTCTTTCCCCCATTATACGCATTTTGCCAAAAATAATCAACGCTTTTTTTGCCCTTTCCCTTTTCTTGCGGGGAAAATTATGGTATACTACTGAGGATAGATTTCAGCAGGAAGGGGGTGCGCGGATGAAGCGGGAGGAAAGCGACGTGATGCTGGCGCAGCTGCTGTCCCGGTCGAACGGGCGGCGCACCTCCTTTTGGCGGCAGGCGGCTATCCTGGCGGCGGCGGTGCTGGCGGCGGTGGTCGCGGTGGAGCTGTTCGTCTTCAACGCCAGCGCCTTCCGGCTGTGGTTCGGCTCGTTTGAGCCGGGCTCGTTTTCGATGGATCAGGCCACCCGGATCGTGGGGATGACCGAATCCCAAGAGGAGCCGGGAGTATACGTGGCGCAAAGCAGGACCCCCTACGTGGAGTTTCAGGTCGACCGGACGCTGGGCACCATCCGGCTGGACGGGGATATTCTCAGGGAAGACCGCCACCAGCTGCTGGTGGATATCCTTTATACCGACGAGGCGCACCATAACCTGATCGAAAGCCCGGCCTATCTGGAATTGCTCAAGCACACCCCTCATACCCAGTACAAAACCTGCTTTTTCGCCGGCAAAAGCGAGCGGCTGCGGCTGCGGCTGCGGGTGGACGTCGGGGAAAGGATCGCCATAAGGGGCGTCGAGGTCAACCAACCGGTTCCCATGACGTTCCGGGTATACCGCGTGTTGCTTTTGTGGGGACTGGTCATGGGGATATGGCTGCTGTGCCGTGCGCCGTCCTTTGTGAAAAAAGCCGGCAAAAACGCCGTCTCCCGCTGGGCGCCGGTGGTGATCACCGGGCTGTTTGCGTTTTCACTTTGGGGACTGTTCGCCGTTTACGACACCCCCTATCTGCACGCCAAATCCTTTACCCAAAAGCAGGGTGACCAGATCTCGCAGGAGCTGGTCGACGCCATTGAGGCGGGGCAAACCGCCCTTTTGGAGGAACCCTCCCGGGATTTGCTGCAGATGCAATATCCCTACGAATGGGCGGAGCGCACCGCCACCGAGGTCGATTACGCGTGGGACCATTTGCTTTACAACGGCCGGTACTACTCCTATTACGGCGTCGCGCCGGTGCTGACCCTGTTTTTGCCTTATCACCTGCTGACCGGCTATTATTTTCCCACCGATTACGCCGTGCTGCTGTTCGGCTTGCTGGGCGCCGTTTTCCTCGGCGCCGCCTACAACGCGCTGGCGCGGCGGAAAATGCGGGATCTGCCGCTGGGAATGACCATGGCCGGCCTGATTTTGGTGCTTTGCTCGAGCGGGATCCAGTTTTCGGTCTACCGTCCGAAGTTTTACGAGGTGGCGGAAACGGCCGGGATGATGTTTATGGCCATCGCGCTCTACGCGCTGGCCACGTCGGGCCTTTTGGGGGACAAGCCCATCAAGCTGGCGCGTCTGGCGGTGTCGGCCACGGCGATGTCGCTGGCGGTGCTGTCGCGGCCGACGCTGGCGGTCTACGCTCTGTCGGCGGTCGTCTGGCTGTGGTTCGGGCTCAAGTCCTATCGCCGCCAGACCGATCTCCGTCGCAAAGCCCCGGTGGTGAAATACGCCCTGGCGGCGCTGCTGCCCTATCTGCTTTTCGGCGGCGGACAGATGGTCTACAACTTCGTCCGGTTCGGCTCACCGCTGGAATTCGGCATCCGGTATTCCCTGACCATCAACGATTTCACCCACACCCAGTTCCATTGGCGGCTGGCGGGCGTCAGTCTGTATAACCTGCTGATCGCTCTGCCCCAGTTCCAGTTGAATTTTCCCTTTATCCACGGTACCACCCATCAGCTGGAGACCAACGCCTACTATTTCTTTGAGACCGGCTCGGCGATCGGCCTGCTGTGGCGGGCGCTGCCGCTGGGCGGGCTGGCGTACGCGCCCCGGGTGATGCGCCGGATGGATCGCCGGCGGATGGTCCGGCTGCTGTTGATCGTGGGGCTGCCTACCGTGATCTTCCCGCTGGGGCTGATCGCCCTGACCTGGGAGAGCGGCTACGCTTTGCGGTATTCGGTGGATTTCGCCTGGCAGCTGGTGCTGGGCGGATTGCTGGTCTGCTTCGCGGTGTGGCGGCGCTGCCGCAGCGAGCGGATGAAGCGGTTTTTGTTTACGGCGCTGGTTTTGAGCGCGGTGTGGTGCTTTGTTTCCACCACGGCGCTGGCGCTGGCGCCCTTGCCTTCCGATCTGGTGGTCGGCGGGCGGAATCTGCAGCTGGAATACCTGCGCCTGGCGCGGGATTGGACCTTCTGGAAATAAGGAGACAAAACGATGCGCTTGTTTTTGGTAATCCCCTGTTACAACGAGCAGGAGGTGCTGCCCCTTGCCGCCGGGGTGATGGAGGAAAAAATGAACGCCCTGATCGCCTCGGGACGGATCGCGCCTGACAGCCGGGTGCTGCTGGTGGACGACGGCAGCCGGGACGGCACCTGGCCGCTGATCGTCTCGCTGCATCAGCAAAACCCGCTGTTCTCCGGGCTGAAGCTGGCCCACAACGTCGGCCACCAGAACGCCGTGCTGGCGGGGTTGATGACGGTGCGGGAGCGTTGCGACGCGGCGGTGTCGATGGACGCCGATCTGCAGGACGACATCAACGCCATCGACGGATTTCTCGACAAATATGCCGAGGGCTGCCACGTGGTCTACGGGGTGCGCCGCAAACGGGACGCCGATACCGCCTTCAAGCGCCGCACCGCGCTGGCGTTTTACCGGCTGATGAGCCGGATGGGGGTGGAGACGGTCTACAACCACGCCGACTACCGGCTGATGAGCCGGCAGGCGCTGGAGGCGCTGGCGCATTATCCCGAGCGCAACCTGTTCTTGCGGGGGATGGTGCCGCTGATCGGCTATAAAAGCGATATTGTGTATTACGACCGGGGCGAGCGAGCGGCCGGCGAATCGAAATATCCCCTCAAAAAAATGTTCCAATTCGCCCTGCAGGGGATCACCTCCTTCAGCGTCAAGCCCCTGCGGCTGATCGCCTCGGTGGGCGGGCTGATCGTTTTGGGCAGCCTGATCGCCCTGCTCGTCGCGCTGATCCTCGGCATCGCCGGGGTGGCGGGCGCCGGCACCACCGCTCTGCTCGGCTCGCTGTGGCTGTTGGGCGGCATCCAGCTGCTGGCCATCGGGGTCTGCGGCGAATACATCGGCAAGATCTACAGCGAGGTCAAGGGCCGACCCCGGTACTGGGTCGAAACCTGGCTGGGCGAGGAAGAATAAACGCACGGGAGAGGAAACGTATGCGCAAAACACCCTGGTTTTATCTGATGCTGTGGATGGCCAAGGCGATGATCGCCTTTATGCGGCTGCTGGGCAAAAACGCCACCAACCTGCCCGGTGAGGTGGCGCTGATCCTGTGTCCCACCTTTTTGGGACGGCTGGAAAAGCCCGAGACCATCCTGGCGGTGACCGGCACCAACGGCAAGACCACCGTCACCAATATGATCGCCGACGTGCTGGAAAGCGCCGGGTACGATTTCACCTGCAACCGGATGGGCGGCAACGTCGACACCGGCATCACCACCATGCTGATCAAGGACAGCACCTGGCGGGGCAAGGCCCGCCGGAAAATGGCGGTGCTGGAGATCGACGAGCGCAGCGCGCCCCGGATCTATCCCTATCTGCAGCCGGACTATCTCGTGTGCACCAACCTGTTCCGGGATTCGGCCAACCGCAACGCCCATTCGGATTACATCCGGGAAATTTTGACCAAATACATTCCCAAAAAGACCAAGCTGATTCTCAACGCCGACGATCTGATCAGCAGCCGGCTGTCGCCCGGCAACGAGCGGGTCACCTTCGGCATCGACCATCTGCCGGGTGAGGTGCCCATCACCGACAACATCATCAAGGACGTGGTGGCCTGTCCGGTCTGCGACTATCCGCTGGCGTACGAGTTCATCCGCTACAACCACATCGGCCGCGCTCATTGTACCCATTGCGATTTCGGCTCGCCGGCGGTGGATTACGCCGTAACGGCGGTCGACCGGCAGGGCGGCTCGCTGACGATCCGCACTCCCGACGGGGACGAGGTCTACCGGCTTCTGGGGCACAACGTCACCGACTGGTACAACTCGGTCGCGGTGGTGGCGCTGCTGCGGCGGTTCGGGCTGTCCTACGAGACCCTGCGGCAGGTGTTCGCCGATATGAAGATCGTCTCCACCCGCTTCAACAGTGAAAAGGCGGGGAAGTGGACCATCATCGAAATGCTGGCCAAGGGGCAAAACCCGGTCGCCTGTTCCCGGGTGTTCGATTTCATCCGCAAGGAGCCGGGGAAAAAGGCGGTCATGCTGGCGATCGACGACTTTTTCTACAACCGGGGCGGGTCGGAATACACCGCCTGGATCTACGAGGCGGATTTTGAGTTTCTCAAGGACGAGAGCATCCGCAAAATTGTCATCGGCGGCAAACGGGCGTGGGATTTCCAGCTGCGGCTGCTGATGGCCGGCATGGAGCCCGAGCGGATCGTCTGCTGCCGTCATGAGCAGGAGATGGCGCCCTTCGTCCCGCTGGACGAGGTGGACACGGTGGTGCTGCTGCACGATACCTGGAACACGCCGTATACCGATCCCGCCAAGCAGGAGCTGCGCTCACTGTGCGCTGAAAGGGGGAAGGGCGAATGATCGTCGAGATTTTGTTCCCCGAATACGCCAATCTGTACGGCGATACCGGCAACGTGCGGTATCTGCGCCGCTGTCTGCCTGAGGCGGAATTCGTCGAGACCGCCATGCACGCTCAGCCGGCGTTCGTCACACGGGACGTCGATCTGATCTACATGGGGCCGATGAGCGAAAACGCGCAGGAGCGGGCGATCGCCCGGCTGCGCCCTTACGCCGACCGGCTGCGGGAATTGATCGAGCGGGACAAGGTGTTTTTGCTGACCGGCAACGCCATGGAGGTGTTCGGCGAGCGGATCGAAAACGAGGATGGCAGCGGGATCGATGGTCTGGGACTGATCCCGATCGTCGCCAAACGGGATATGATGCACCGCTACGCCGCCTCCTACAAGGGCTTCTTCGGGGAAACGCCGGTCGTCGGCTTCAAGGCGCAGTTCACCACCGCTTACCCGACCAAACCGGGGCTGCCCTTTTTGCACACCACCCACAGCATGGGGCTCAACCGCAAGGAGACCGGCGAGGGCGTGCGGATCCACAACCTGTTCGGCACCTATCTGCTGGGGCCGCTGCTGATTATGAACCCGCCCTTCGCCCGGTATCTGCTGGGACTGCTCGGCGTCACCCCCGACGCGCTGCCCTTTGAGGAGCAGGCGATGCAGGCCTACCGCAACCGGCTGAAGGATTTTGAATAACGGGATCAAAAGCGCCTGCTCACAACCGAGCAGGCGCTTGCTACATACGGAAAACAGGCTTGAATCGTGACAACACAAGCCAATGGCGCGATCCGGGCCTGTGCCGTAGGGGCGGATACCATCCGCCCGTGTAACGTAAAAAGATCCTTCGCCGTAAACGGTTCAGGATGACAACGCCATGAAATACGGCGTCATCCTGAGCGAAGCGAAGGATCTTTTCTCATTCCTTGTTTTTCTTGAAAATGAACCATTTGCTGAAGATATAATTGAGGATCAGCACGACGACGTTCATCAGGATTTTGGACAGACCGCTGTGCAGACCCACCACGTCGATCAGCAGCCAGATGCCGGCCTCGTCCACCCCGAAGGAGAGCAGCCGCGCGCCGAAAAACATCCCGATCTCCCGCCAAAAGGCGGCGGCGGTCCCGGTACGGCTTTCAAAGACGTACCGCTTGTTGGTGATATACGCCACCAGCACCGACAGCACCCAGGCAATGGCGTTGGTGATCAGCGCCGGGATGTGCAGCAAATTGTAGAACAGCTGGAAAGAGACGATGTTGACCAGGGTGGTCAAGACGCCGAAGACGACGTAAAGCACCGTCTGGCGGTTGACCAGCTTGGGGAATTTGACCGCCGCCCACTGTCCGGCGAACAACACGCCCGCCGTCAGACACCCCGTCCCGGCGCACCAAAGCGCGTCGGCGGGCGACGCCTGCCGGTGGGACAAAACCGCCTGCAGCGCCTCCAGCCCCACCGCCATCACCCCGGCGGTGACGACGCCGTCGAGCAGCGTTCGCCGCCGGTCGGCGCCGCGAAGAAAGCCGCCGCCCCAAACCAGCGTCGCCATCGCCGCGAAAAACGCCAGCTTGAGCAGCAGGGGCGTCCATTTGGCCAGCCCGTCGCCGCCGATCACGGCGGCGATCGCCCGGCGGGCGACCGAAAGCAACGCCGCCTGCAAAGCGGCGTTTGTCTGCAGGGTCAGCGCCACGGCGCCGACGGCCAACAGCAGGGTGATCGCCCACACGATCAAACGCGAGGACGACCGGGAACGATCCGACATAACGATTCTCCTATACAAACGACACGCTGCCCGAGAATCCCATCAGCGCCAGCGCCAGGATCCCCATGTACAGCAGGGTGGACGGCAGTCCGCGAAAGGCGTCGGGCATGGCGGGATGATCCGCCCGGCGGGTGGCCTGGACCAGCACCAGCGCCAGCAGGGTAAACCCCAGACACGACCCGGCGCTGAACCCGATCGCCACCGGCAGAGTGGCGGCAAACTGATGGTTGAGTATCAGCGCCACTCCGACGACGACGTTGTTGAAGGCCGCCAGTCCCAGCAGATGGCCGACCCGGCGATAAAGCCGCACCGAGCGGCGAATCAGCAGCGACAGCAGGATATACAGCGCCGCCGTGATCGCCACCATGATCAGCGGACGAAAGAGCTTGGCCCAATAGCCGGTGCCCAGCAGGCCGTCCAGCGGGTAGACGATCAGGGAGGACGATACCGAAAACAGGGTCAGAAGCGCCCCAAAGGGCAGCAGATCGGTGGGACGGCGAAGGATCCGCATCATCATCGACGAGCCGAAGCCGGTCGTCAGCACCAGATTTTGCAGCAGTGCCGCCGCCAGCAGATACACCAGCAGTTCGCTCATGCGTCTTCCTCCTTTCGGACGCGGCGGCGGTTTTGCGCCGCCTGCAATCCGGCGGCCATCAGTCCCAGCAGGATGAAAGCCGCGAAGGGAAGCGCACCCGAGGGGAACCGCTGGGCAAAGGGGAGAGGCAGATCCCATACCGTGCCGGTGGCCGCCGCTTCCCGCAGGGCGGACACCACGCAGATCACCAGTCCGAAGCCCAGCGCCGAGCCGACCGCGTCGGCCGCGGCGAACAGCGGCCGCGTTCCGGCCGAAAATCCGCCGGCGTGGTAGGTGAAGATGGTGCTGACCACCATCAGCGGCAAAAACAGATACAGCGAGGCGTAGATCTCGGGAGCGATCCATTGGCTGACCGCCGCCGAAGCGCCCACCATCATCAGGGTGGCCGCCAGGGTATAGACCGGCGGGTGGAGCCATTTGGGGATCTTGTCGCCCATCCCCGCCATAAACAGACAGGACGGCAGCAGCACCGCCAGAGTGCAGACGGTCAGCGCCACCCCGTTTTTCAGGGTGGTGCCCCCGGCGATGATGGGACAGATCCCCACCGCCTTGACCAGCACGATGTTGTTTTTGAGAAAGGTCGACCAGAAGATCGGCCAGGGAGAGCGTTTCACAGAGCGCCTCCTTTCCGGACGAAGCGGTGCGCCAGCCGCCAGCAGCCCCGGTCGATCAGGGGCGCCAGGGCGTTCATCAACAGCACCGCGAAGCAGGCCGACGCCTCAAACCGACCGTTTGCCCGCAGCAGCATGGTCAGCGCGCCGCCGCCGACGCCGTATACCGCCCGCGCCAGCGGGTGCCGGGGCGCGATCGGCGCCGCCGGCAGCAAAAAGAAGCCGCTGAACAGCAGGTATCCCGAACACATTTCGCCGATCAGCCCGCTCAGCGGATCGCCGGCCACCCGGGGGAACGCCAGCGCCCAGACGGCGCAGGTCAGCAGATAGGGCAGGGTGATCAGCGGCGACGCCAGCCGCCGGGCGAACAAACCGATTCCGCAGGCGATCAGCAGCACCGCCGCCGTCGCGCCGATCGGGCCGGGGATCTGCCCCAGCAGCCACGCCGGCAGGGAATACGCGGGCGCCGTCCCCGACGCCAGCAGCGCGGCGGGAGAGGTCTCGCTGACCGCCGCCGACACGTCCCACAAGGGCAGCGGCTGGATCAGGTTGGGCGCCGGATAGGTGAACAATTGGGCGGGGAAGCACTGGGTGACCACCGCGATCCCGGCGGCCGCCGGGACGAAAGGCTCGTGCCCGTTTCCGCCAAAGGGCATCTTGACCACCCAGATGGCGAAGGCCGCTGCCAGCGCCGGCAGCCAGTAGGGGGACAGGGGACTCATCAGCAGTCCGATCAGCAGCCCGGTCACCGTCGCCGACCCGTCAAAAAGAGTGGGGCAGCGCTTTAACAGCCCGCAGGCGAGCAATTCGCAGACGTTGGCCGCCGCTACCCCGACCGCCAGCAGCAAAATCGGCCGCAGGCCGTAATACACGCCCGAAAACAGAGCCAGCGGCAGCAGCAACAGCGCCGTCATCCAACCGCGGGATCCGGCGGAGGTGGTCAGCCGTCCGTAGGGCGCGGCCGAAAGCTTAAGTGCCATCCGGATCCCCCCAATTCATCAGCATTCGCCCGCCGGCGCCGGCCGCTTCCCGCACCAGCGCGGGCAATTCCCGCCCGGCCGGGCAAACGTAAGCGCACACGCCGCATTGGAGGCATTCCTCGGGATGCAGTCCCTCCAGCCGGTCGTACTGCATCGCCTCCACCCGCCGGGCGATCTCATCGGGCATCAACCGGGCGGGACACACCCGCGCGCACCGGCCGCAGCCCTCGCAGGCGCGCGGTTCCCGGGGCGGTTTGGACAGGGCGATCAGGCAGGTCGTCCCCGGCAGAACCGGCAGATCGGTGGCGTCCAGCGCCACCCCGGTCAGCGCGTCGCCGAGGATCACCTGCGCCGGCTCCCGGACCAGCCCGCAAAACCGCAGCAGCTCGGTCACCGGCGTGCCGACGGGAGCGCACACCGTCCGGGGACGCTCCACGGCGTCGCCGGTCACGGTGACGAACAGATCGTGCTGGGCTTCCTTTAAGGTGACCGCCCGCTGCAGCGCCAAACAGGCCTGCGCGCCGATCCGCCCCACCCGCACGTCGCTTCCGGCACGGGACAACGCCCCGACCGGATACCCCGGTTTCACCGGGAACAGCCGGCCCTTCAGTACGGCGGGCAATTTGTTTCGCTGACGGGGGGACAACTGAACGGCCAGGTGGCATCCCACCGCGCCGACGGCGCCGGTCGCCAGCCACAACCCTTCGCCCACCGCTTCGCCGTGGCGGCGCAGCACCGCCGTGCCGGCGCAGCCGTACGGCTGGGCGTCCACGGCGTCGCCCACCAGATAGGAGACCCGTTCCTCTTGAAAAGCGGCCAGCTTTTTATACAGCGGCACTCCGTCGATTTCGTCGATGATGGCGGCGTCCCGCGCGGCGAAAAGCACCTGCTGCGCCGTCGCGCCCTTGGCGGGCGTGATATCGGGCGCCGGGGTCGGCTGAATGGCGGGACGAATCACCGCGCAGGTCAGGGTGCCATATATTGGATGGGAAAGGGTGCGCAAACCCTCGAAAACCCCTTCGACCGACGAGCGCAGGGACAGCGCCACCGCGCATTCCGGCGGACACAGCCGATCGCCCGTGGCGACGGCGTCGCCCGGTGCGAAGCGGCAGGGCAGATCCTCGCCGCCGTATGACAGCGGCAAAAAGACCCGCTGGATCTGTTGAAACAGATGGATGTCGTCCATGGCGGCCGGTTCCCTGCGGGACGGCAGCGCCGGGCGATGATGAAGTCCGGGCAAACGGGATCCCCTCTTTTCCTGCCCAGTTTTCTCCTATTGAAACGAGACGGACCAAGCGCGTATCATAAGGATAGATGGATCGGGACGGTGATGAGATACGGTGTATATGGAACAATGGGAAAACGGATGCCTGACCATCCTGCTCAGCGACAGCGAGCTGGAGCGGATGGGGGTATCCTTTGACAGTCTGGACGGCGCCCGACCGGCCACCCGGCAGGCGCTGCGGTTTTTGCTGCAAACGGCGAAGGGACGCACCGGTCTGCCGCGGGGCGACCGGGTGCGGGTGGAGGCGCTGCCCACCCGGGACGGCTGTATGCTGCTGGTCACCCCGCTGACGGGGCGCCGGCGGCTGCGCATCCGCCGCCCGGCACAGCCCACGGTATGGGCGATCGCCTCGACCGACGATCTGCTGGCGCTGGGTGCGGCTTTGCGCCGCCGGGGAACGCTGCCGCCGGGTCTGATCGCCAGCAGTCTTTATCGCGCGCCGGACGGCTACCGGCTGATCCTTTGCGCGCCGCGCGCGGCGGCGTGGCTGCCCCGGATGCTGAGCGAATACGCCCGCCTGATCGACCGGGGCGATACGGCGGCCGCCCGGATCGCCGAGTGGGAAACGCCGCTGGTGATCGGCCACGCGCTGGATGCGCTTGGTTACAGAGAATGCAGATGATCCGCCAGTCCCGCACCGTCGGCGTCGGCGAAAAAGGCGCTGCCCATCACGGCGGCGCCGACGCCCAGCTCCGCCAGACGGGCGACGTTTTGGCGGTTGATCCCGCCGTCGCATTCGATCTCGACGGATAGCGCCTGCCGGTCGATTTCGCGGCGCAAAGCGGCGATCTTGGGCAGCACGTCCTCCCGAAAGGCTTGTCCGCCAAAGCCGGGCTCGACCGTCATCACCAGCACCTGATCGACCAGCGGCAGATAGGGGAACACCTCCTCGGCCGGGGTGCCGGGCTTGATGGACAGCCCGGTTTTTTTGCCCCGGGCACGCAGATAAGCGAGCAGATCCGCGGCGTCGGCGTCGCTTTCCAGATGAAAGGTGAGGATATCCGCTCCGGCGGCGATATAATCGTCGATCAGCCGGGCCGGAGACTGCACCATCAGGTGCGCTTCAAAGGGCAGCGCCGTCAGCGGCCGCAGACTGCGGATCACCGGCGGGCCGAAGGTGAGGTTGGGGACGAACACCCCGTCCATCACGTCGAGATGCACCCGGTCGGCGCCGGCGCGTTCGATCGCCGCTACGGCGTCGCCCAGGCGGGAAAAATCACAGGTGAGGATCGAAGGGGACAACTGCATAGCCATATTTCCGTCCTTTGCTTTGGTATAAGTATCCTTATTGTACCCCAAAAGCGACGCCAGGTCAAGCAGGGGATGGTTTTTGCGCCCTGTGCGCCAAAACTTTGCGCTTTCCTCTTTTCAAGCGGGGAAAAAACTGGTATACTGGTGCAAAAGGAGGCGCGCGTATGGAATGGATCGCGTTCCCGGCGTTGGGATGGGAGTTTTCGCTCGATCCCTATCTGCTGCGGGATTTCAAGATTTTCGGATTGACGCTGAATATCAAATGGTACGGTCTGCTGATCGCCATCGGGTTTTTGCTGGCGATCGTCTACGCCTTTCGCCGGTGCAAATCGTTTGGGATCAATCCCGACCGGATGATCGACGTGGTGCTGGTGTCCACCCTGATCGCCTTTATCGGCGCCCGGCTGTATTACGTGCTGTTTTCCAGCGAACGGGACGCCTATTTCGCCGACCCGATCACCATTTTGCAGGTCTGGAAAGGCGGCCTTGGCATCTACGGCGGCATTTTGTTCGCCTTTATCAGCGGGGTGGTGATGTGCCGCTGGCGCAAGGTCAACACCCTGGCGATGTTCGATCTGGCGAGTCTGGGCTTTTTGATCGGGCAGGGAATCGGCCGGTGGGGCAATTTCTTCAACCAGGAGGCGTTCGGCGCCAACACCTCGCTGCCATGGGGCATGACCGGCTCGATCATCCGGTCGGGCGCCAACGGGGTGGATTACGATCCCCTGTCGCCGGTGCATCCCACCTTTTTGTACGAATCGCTGTGGTGCATTCTCGGCTTTGTGCTGCTGCATATCCTGTCCAAGCGCGCCTATACCTTCAAAGGCAAGATCTTCGCCGGGTATCTGATCTGGTATGGCTTCGGCCGCTTTTGGATCGAAAGTCTGCGCACCGACAGCCTGTATATCGGCGCCGTCCGGGTCTCCCAGCTGGTGGCGATCCTCGCTGTTTTGGGCGGCGTGGCGCTGATCATCTGGCAGCGGGCGCGGGCACGGCAGACCCCGGCCGATTTGTTTGAGCAGAAAGACACCCCCGCCGACGACGTCGGCGACGACCCGAAGGAGGAATAATATGGCCATCATCATCAGCGGAAAAGAGGTGTCCGCCGCGGTGCGTGCCCGGGTGGCGGCGCAGACGGCGGCGCTCAAGGAGCAGGGCGTCACGCCGGGATTGGCGGTCATCCTCGTGGGGGACGATCCGGCGTCGAGGGTGTACGTCAACAACAAGAAAAAGGCTTGCGCCGAGGTGGGCTTTTTGTCGGAGGAATTCGCCCTTCCCGCCGCCACCACCCAGGAGGAGCTGCTGGCGCTGGTCCGCCGGCTGAACGCCCGGGCGGATATCCACGGCATCCTCTGCCAGTTGCCCCTGCCCAAGCATATCGACGATAAGGCGGTCATCGCCGCCATCGATCCGCGCAAGGACGTCGACGCCTTCCACGCCGAGAACGTCGGGCATATCATGATCGGCGACTTTACCTTTTTGCCCTGTACGCCGGCCGGGGTGATGGAGCTGCTCCACAGCGCCGGGGTGAGCGTGGAGGGCAAGCGGTGCGTGGTGATCGGACGCAGCAACATCGTCGGCAAGCCGATGGCCATGCTGCTGCTCCACGAGCACGGCACGGTGACGATCTGCCATTCCCGCACCGTGGGGCTCAAGGAGATCTGCCGCGAGGCCGATATTCTGGTGGTGTCGGTCGGCAAGGCGAAATTCCTCACCGGGGATATGGTCAAGCCGGGCGCGGCGGTGATCGACGTGGGGATGGACCGGGACGAAAACGGCAAGCTCTGCGGCGACGTGGATTTCGTCTCGGTCGAGCCGGTGGCGGGGTATATCACCCCGGTGCCGGGCGGCGTCGGCCCGATGACCATCGCCATGCTGATGCAAAACACCCTGCGCGCCGCCAGGGCGCAAAGCGGGAAATAAATACGAAAACTCAAAAGGGTCTGCCGCATCGCGGCAGACCCTTTTTGATAGTTTGCTGTTGTCCGCAGGGGCGGATCCGCCCGCGGGATGACGCACACCGCGTGATTCTTCCTAACGAAAAAAGCGCTTCCGACTTGCCGCCGGAAGCGTTTTTGTTATCGCACCGTTTTTTGAAACGCCAGCCGGGGCGAGCCGTCCTCGAGATAGATCGTCCCGCAATGGCGAAAGCCGTGCGCGCTCAGCAGACGGCGCATCACCCGGTTGTCCACATGGGTGTCGATCCGCAGATCGTTTGCCCGCTCTTCGCAAAAGGCCAGCGCCGCGGCGAACACACCGCTCCGCCGGCCGTCCGAGGCGATCCGGTGGATGGTGCCGTAGGGCCGGTCGTTGAGCCAGGAGCCGCCCTCGATCACCCGGTAGGTGGGATCCTCGCCCAGAATAAACGTGAAACAGCCGGCCAGAACGTCCCCGTCGACCACCGCAAACAGCTGTCCCCGGTCGAGATCAGCCTCGATCGTCGCCAACGCCGGCTTGTGATCACCCCATTGCCGGGGGTTGCCGGATTGTTTCATAAACCGCCGGGCGGCGGCGTAAACGGCGCAAAGAGCCGGCAGATCCTCCCGCGTCGCCGGTCGCACCGTCATGGCCGTTTCCTCCCGTTTTCAGTCAGCGCGTAGCTCATATCCAGCAGATCCTCGATCTGCCCGTCGGAGACCCGGCCGTTCAGCAGCACCGAGATCCAGTACAGCTTGTTCATATGGTAGGCGGGAGCGAATCCCTCGTTCAAAATCAGCGAGCCGATCATCCGGGGATCGCATTTGAGATTGACCACCTCGACCGGGGCGGGATCGGCCAGCCCCAGCTTATCGCCCGGCACCGGCGCCAGCAGGGCGAACCATTTGCCGCTGTCCCGGTGGCGCAGCACCGCGTAACCGGGGTATTTCTCCCACGGATAATCCGGTTTCACCCCGAACCGGTCGGCGGCGTAGGCCAGCAGACCGTCGCGCGCATACGCCATGGCTCAACCCTCCGTCCGCTTTTGGATCAAAAAGGTGCCAAAGAAGAGCAGCGCCGCGATCAGCACGATCATCGGCCCGGTGGCGACGGCGTTGTAGTAGCTCAGCAGCAGGCCCAGCACCCCCGAGAACAGCCCGAAGAGGATGGCCAGTCCGTGGTAGCCCCGCACGCTGCCCGCCACGTTGCGGGCGGCGGCGGCCGGCAGGATCAGCATGGCGTTGATGATCAGCAGCCCGACCCATTGGATGGACAGCATCACCACCACCGCCACGAGCACGACGAACAGATTGTCCATCCACATGGCGGGAACGCCCTGACTGCGCGCCAGCGACGGGCTGATGCTGACCGCGTGCAGCCGGTTGTACTGGGTCAGCCACACGACGGTCACCACCGCCAGCAGAATGGCTAACGTGATCAGCTCGGCGCGGGAAATGCTGAGAATATCCCCGATCAGCAGGGATTGGTAGCGGCTGAATTCGCCGCCCCGGGACAGCAGCACCAGTCCCAGGGCGATCCCGCAGGAGGAAAACACCCCGATCACCGTGTCGGCCGAGGTCAGCCGGGAATGGCGGATGCGGTTCATCAGCAGGGCGAAGGCCACGGCGAAGATCACCATCACCAGCGAGGTGTGACCCACCCCCAGGATCATTCCCAGCGCCACCCCGGTCAGCGCCGAATGGCCCAGCGCGTCGGAGAAAAAGGCCATGCCGTTGTTGACCACCAGCGTGCCCAGCAAGGCGAACAGCGGCATGATCAGCACCACCGCCAGAAGCGCCTGGCGCATAAAATCGTATTGCCAAAAGCTCAGCAGCTCGTCCATCACAGCGCACCTCCTTTGGCTTCAAAGGCCATATGAAAGGCAGGGGTGGTGAACACCTGCTCGGGCGTGCCGTGCGCGCGCACCGTTTTGTCCAGCAGCACCACCCGGTCGGCATGCCGGCGGACGTAGTCGAGATCGTGGGACACCAGCAAGATCACCATATCGTCGGTGGCCTTCAGCCGGTCGATCAGGGCGTAAAACTGCCCCAGACCGGCGTTGTCCACTCCCGAGACCGGCTCGTCGAGGATCAGCAGATCGGGATGATTGTAGGTGGCGATGGCCAGCAGTACCCGCTGCAGCTCGCCGCCTGACAGCCGTCCGGCGGGATTGTCCAGCAGCGTATCGGCCGAAAACCGGGCAAAATGCGTCCGGATCTTGTCCCGCTGGCGGCGGCTGGGCGGCAAAAACGCCGGCCGCCGACAGGTGAAGATCACCGCCATATCATAGACGGTGGTGGGGGAGCCGGCATCGAGATTCAGCGATTGGGGCACGTAGCCGATCCGGGGACGGCGGTCGGTCGGTTGACCGCCGTGGCCGCTGAAGTGGATGGCGCCGGTATGGGGAATGTCCCCCAAAATCGCCTTGAGCAGGGTGGATTTGCCGGCGCCGTTGCGCCCGATGATGGCGGTCAATTCCCCGCAATGGGCGTGCAGATTCACGTTTTCCAGCAGCGTCGCGTCGCCCACCCGCACGCCGATGTTTTCCATTTTCAAGCAATGCAGTCCGCAGGCGCCGCTCATGATAACGCTCCTTTCATCCGGGCGAGATCTTCCCGCATGGCGGTCAGCCACCCGTCCTTGTCGGCGGCGCCGCGCACCGCCGTGTCCAGCGTCAGGATCCGGCTGGATCCCGCTTTTTTCGCCAGATAATCGTAGTCGCCGGTGGGGTACTGGCTGTCGTACATCAGCCACAGCGGCCGGTCGGGCTGAACCGCCCGCTCCGCCTGCGCCAGATCGGCCGCCGACACGGCGGTGTCCTCTCCAATGGGAATCTCAGCGATCACCCGCAGTCCCAGATCGTCGGCGAGATACGCCAGCGATTCGTGGAAAACGATGGCGTCGGTATCCTTGAGCGAGGCGGTCAGCGCCCGCGTTTCCTCCTGCACGGCGGCGATCTTCTCCAGATACGCCGCGGCGTTGGCGCGGTACTGCGCCGCGTGGGCCGGATCGAGCGTGCACAGTCCGTCGCGCAGGTTTTCCACCTGTTTGGCGTACCGGGCGGGACTGACCCAGATATGCTCGTTGGCGTGGTCGTGATCCTCGTGCTCTTCGTGCTCGTGTTCGTCCTCTTCCAGCAGGTCGATCCCGGCGGACAGATCCACCGTTTGCAGATCGGGCAGGGTAACCAGCAGATCGTCCAAAAAGCTCTCGGCGCCGGCGCCGTTGAGCAGCAGCGCGTCGGCCTGTCCCAGCGCGATGCGGTCGTCGGGGGTCAACTGATAATCGTGCAGACAGCCGGTCTGCGGTCCGGCCAGGGAGGTGAGGGACACCCCGTCTACCCCGTCGGTGACGTTGAGCGCGGCGATATACACCGGGTAAAAGGAGGCGACGATGCGCCGCTGGCCGTCGGGAGCGGTATGGGAAACCCCGGTAAAGGCCGTGACGGCCGCCGATACCGCCACGATGGCGGCCATCAGCACCGCCACGGCTATGCCCTTGCGCCTGCTCATTCGCCGCGCCTCCTTTTTTTCTTCATCGTTACCTTTCACTATATCACATTCCGCCGACAAGAGCAAGAAAAAAACCTCCGGCCCGGCCGGAGGTTTTTTTCTGACGGTCAGAACCGATCTGCCCATTGGCGGAGCAGATCGGCCGCCAAGGCGGCGTCTTTCTCCAAATAGGCGATATGCAGATCGTACAAAATGCCGTCATCGACGATATAGCCGTCCACACTCAGATACCCGCTTTCCGTGGCGGACGAGGTGATCACGTGGCAGGCGATGTGGTTTTTCGTGGTAAAGCGTGACTCGGTAAAGGCGACGTCTTCGGTCGTGCGAACGATCGAGGTGATCTCCTCGCCGCCGTGTTCGGTGAAAACGGTGGTGAAAAATTGCAGGGAAACGTCGCCAACGGCGCGATCCGCTTCCATCCCGATTTGGATAATCCGCCCGTTCTCATCCCCGGAGATCGTCAGGGTCGTCGGCCGTTCGTCCCAATCGTCACCAGCCGCTTTTATCCGGTCAAGACCGACAAAGGCGCGCGCCTCTCCACGCGAGGCAAAATCCTTCTGCCAATCGCCGGGATACCGGTTATCAAACGGCTGGCGATCCCGGAACTGCCGCCGGATCACCTCCCCGATATCCCGCGCCTCCTTGGACAGGGCGTTTGTCGGGATGCGTTCGATCGCGACGCTCAGATCGAATCCGGATTCCTTGAGATCGGATCCGGCTTCCCTGCGCCCGGTAAAGGAGTCGATCAGTTTCGTGCCCCATCCACCCGCGGCGAACGCTGTCACCGAGGCGATCACAAGACACAGACACGCGGCGATCGCCAGCACTTTTGGCCAGCGGACGGTTTTTTTGGCGGTATAGGTATCCGCCTTTTCGATCAACGGCTCGTCGATATAGCCGATCACGTTCAACGGAGTGTCGTTCATAACGTGTAACCCTCCTTGATCAGGTAGTCCCGAAGCTCCTTGCGGATCCGAAACAGGGTGGTCTTGACCTTGCTTTCGCCGACGAAAAGGCGCCGGGCGATTTCCGATATGGCGTCGAGATAGAAGTACCGGCGGATGAAGATGATCTGTTTTTCCTCGGATAGGGTGTACAAAAACCGGCTGATCGCCTCTCCGAGACGCTTCGCTTCCACCTCGTTCGCCACGTCGTCCGCCGCCGGGATGCAGATCTCCAGCTCCCGCGTCAGCTCCACCAGATGACCGTCCCGCTTCAGCCGGGCGCGTCGGCGGCACCGGTCGATGGAGAGCGCGCGGGTAATGCGCGCCAAAAAGGCGTAAAAATACGCCTTGGGATCGCTGGGCGGGATCCGGTTCCACGCCTGCAGGTAGGTGTCGTTCTCGCACTCCTCGGACGTTTCCCGGTCGCCGGTGATCCGGTAGGAAACGGCGCGCAGCCGAACGCCGTATTTGTCGGATGTTTCCCGGATGGCGTTCTCGTCACGTTCCTGATAGAGTGCCACGATCCTTTCGTCTTCCAAAAGCCCCAGCCTCCTTTCGCCGATCGGATAAAGGCCTTCACCCTCCTAATCGTTTTTTCACGCGGGATGGTTACACGCTTTGCAAAAACAGTATACAGGAAACGGGTGAAAAAGTCCACCGCATCCACGATTTCCATATGGAAAAAGCCCGAAACCATAGCGGTTTCGGACTTTTTGAGCGGGTTGGAAAAAAATCAGCGTTTGCTGAACTGAGGAGCGCGGCGGGCGGCTTTGAGGCCGTACTGAAATAATCTGTGTGCCGATTTTCCTTGATTTCTCAGGGTTTTTCAGCCTTGCGGGTGTTGTTTATCCTATTCATTAACACAAGAAATGGTTGCCGACCTTAACCTGCGGTTGCCTGATG
>JBMNVL010000027.1:0-19802 GCA_050946775.1 Acutalibacteraceae bacterium | reverse complement strand
ACAGCAAATGGAAGCGCCAATATCATAGAGTATTCGTGCCAAAGCAAAGCAGAAAGGAATTCCCAAGATAAGGCGATCCACCTGCGGGTGGATCCTGAATTTGCAAGGCACGTCAAAAGAGAATAAGTGCCAAAGGTTTTTCCACATACGGCCGTTTTTTAGATATTTTTGATAAAATGTGAGAAATTGGCGCAATGCGGCATCAGTTTGCAATGTTTTTGGTGCGTATTTTCCGTGGGGGTATGCTAAAATGAGCGTGAGGCGAAGGCCGTAGAAAAAACAGAAAGAGGGAAACGGTATGCATATTCGTAAACGTCTGCTGGCGCTCATCAGCACCCTGCTGATGCTGGCCGCTATGTTTGCCCTGCCCTATGGCGCGGCGGCCGAGGAGACGCCGACGGCATCCGCCGACGGCTTTTACACCGTCGGCTGGATCCAGCAAGAAGGGGTGGAGCAGACATGGACGAACACCCACGAGTTTGGCTGGGTCACCTTTACGCCGGCCAGTCCCATCGCGTTGGACAGCTGGTCGTACGTGCTGGCGATCGACGTTAAGCTGAGCCAGAGCTTCGGCTTTTCGTCCACCGACTGGATGAGCTATGTGCGCAACGGCGATCTGAAGATCAAGGACGCGGGCGGGTCGGAGACAACGCTGAGTCAAAACCCCATTCCCGCCCTTATTCCCGCGTCATCCCGTCAGGAAAACGCGTGGATGACGATGTACGTACCGTTGAGCGGCATGAACGGCACCGATTACGGCGTTACGGAAATGGCGTTTCATACCTACAACGATACCGGCGCTTACACCGAAGGCGGGATCACCGGCAACAACGATACCGGTGTGACCATGACCATGCGCAATGCGCGGGTGATCGACGTCTCCCGCAACGCGCAGGGCATCCGCAGTTTGGATCTGGTCCGGTTCTCCGTGCCGGACGTGGAGATCGCCACCGTTTTCCCGGACGGTGAGCATCATCCCGGCGTGGTGCCGCGTATGGCGCCGCTGTATAACCATATCACCGCCGATATGGACGTCTCCAAAATGAACGTCGAGTTGGATCTGATGTACGTCGGCGACGTCAACTCCCTGCTTTTGCAAAACAGCGAATCGTTTTTGTATAACGCAAACAACGATCAGCGGGCGAGCGGCTGGGGCTGGATCGACAGAAAGATCTCCCAGACCGATCAGTGGTATCACATCGTTACCCCCGTTTCGCAGTACGGCGGCGTGACCATCAACGATCTGCTGACGTTAAGCGGTTTCCGTGGCGAAGCGTGGAACGACGACCGCAACCAAACCTTCGTTTCCAAAGTCAAGAACGTGCGCATCACCTACAGCGACGTTTCGGCGCTGGAAGCGGCGCTGGAAGACGCCCAAAAGTATACCTATGATGTGGACGCCGCTTCGGCCGTTTATGAAGAAAAGCTGGCCGCCGCGCGAGAACTGTTCCACAGCACGACGGTGGATTACGCCGATTTTTCCGCGGCACTTGCTCAGCTGACGGCGGCACGTGCGAATTTGCATCATTTCCGCGACTGGTCGAGCGAGGTGCTGACCTTTAACCAGCACGCCTATAAAGCGAGCACGGCGTACGGCGGATCGGGAAACGAAGCCAAAGAACTGTATTACGATTGGCGCACCGGCGACGGTTTGGGCGAAGGCCAGAGCGTGGATCTGACCGATGACGGCACCACCGTCGGCGCTAATCGCTACTTTGCCATGACGGTCACGCTGGATCGCAACGACGCTTACACCGGCAGCGCGGTGGAGTCGGCGGATCAGTTGGCTTACGTGGATTATCGCCTGCGCACCAATATGGGTGGGGAACGGCGTACCGACACCTACCATCTGGATATTGTGAACAAGACGGTGAGCGCGGACCAGGCGGTCTACGAACTGGAGGGCCTGCTGGACGATCGCGCGGTCTACGAGGCGGACTTCAGCCGAATCCGGGACAGCATCATTTACGTGTTTATGAAGACGGCGGGAGACGCCGAGCGCCATCTCCCGTTCTCCTGCACCCTTTCCAATGTGCGGCTGATCAACAAATCCGCCCAGGCGATGGAAGCCGAACTGGCAGCGACCGCCAACGCGACGCTGGAAGACGGCAAGTATTTTGCCAGTTCCGCCGCGCCGTATCTGGCGCTGCAAAGCGACGCGCAGACCCTGATGAACGATCCCACCGCCACCTTGCAGCAGAAATATCAACTCAAACTGCGCGTCGACGCGGCAAAAGCACAGTTGGAGCCGGTGATCACCGAGTGCGTGCAGTTTGGCAAGCCGGAGACGGTCACTTCCTTTTACAACAGCGGCGTTGAGGGGTCGCACAGTCTGCCCGTACAAACCTATTCGATGACCTCCAACACCGTTTCCGGCAGCGTGGATTTCTCCAAACTGCAGCTGCGCATGGACGTGATGGTGGTGCGCGACGACGGCGGCGCGAGCGGTACCGACACCATCGTCAACGGCGATCTGATCATTCACGGCGCGACCAACGCCGGCGCCGGGGTGGAACTCAAATACAGTCTTTGGAACGGACACGGCATCATGCAAAACCGGCCCACAGGGGTATGGAACACGATTTATCTGGATTTGAGTTCCTTTGAAAACGCGTCGTCCGCGGTCGATCTGTCGACGGCCAACCGGGTGACGTTGAGCGGTTATAACGATCTGCGCCACGTCACCGCCAGCCCCGGTATCACGGTGCAGGTCAAAAACGTGGCCATCATCGACAGCACCAACCAGGCGCTGCTTGAGCGACTTCGCGAAGCATTTGCCGACGTGACCGCCGGCGGTCATGATTATACCACCGCCTCCTATGCCGCCTACCGTGCGGCCTACGACCAGTGGTATCCGGTGTATCAGCTGGTGGATCCCACCCAAGCGGATGCCGCCATCAATGCGATGAACGCGGCCAAAGCCGGTCTGGTCTGCGTCGATCCCACCGTGCTGACCTTCAGCCAGTGGAATCGTGGCTGGGGCTCGGCGGGCGGATGGGACTTCTACGCCGACTGGCGCGGTGCCGATCAGGGGATGATCAACATCGCCAACCGCAACTACCTCAACTTCGCGCTGCGGTTTGATCTGACCTTCGCTGCCAACGGCGATACCCCGCTGCCGTCGACCCTGACGGTCAACAGCATGCGGCTGGCGCTGCGCAAATGGGCTGACGGCGACGATCCGGAAGGGAAAGAGCGCAGTTTCGAGTGGGGCAAGGTGCTGACCACCCTCGATCCCAACGGCGTCAATTCGATCGACGTGCCCTTCACCGCTCTGCCCGGCATCCCGGCGGATACCGACGGCTCGATCCGGGATATCATTTTGACCCTCAATTTCAACGAAATAGACGATAATCAGCAGATCTATACCATGACCATTGCCAACGCCCGCCTGGTGGATACCACCAAGGAGCAGATGGCGGCGGCGCTGGAGATTGCCGCCAACGAGACGGGCAGCTACATCTCCAACGCCGCGCTGGATACCTATCTTGCGGCTCAGGCCGCGGCGAGAGCGATCCTCGCCAAGGCGGATCCCACTTACGCCGAACTGGAGTCGGCGCAAAACGCCATCGACGCGGCTAAGGCGAACCTGTCCGCTTTGGATGCGCAGGTCGTCGGCAACGGCTCTGTCGACGCCGTCGGCGGCTATCTGGTCGCCACTCCCGACGCCGGCTATACCCTGGCCGGTTACACGGTGAACGGCGACTGGGTCAACGCCGACGTGTCGCTCGAAGTCCCGCTTCCCGGCGCGGTCACGGTGTATTTCGTGGCGGCGGACGAGGCCGTGGTCACCTTCTGCGGCAAGAACAACCGCCCCTTCGAGCGGCGGGTGGTCAAAGCGGATGACGCGGCGAGCGCGTTGGACGCGGTGACGGCGCCCACCATTTTCGGTTACACCTTCTTGGCGTGGGACGTCGACGCCGAAGCGCTGGCCATCGCCGTGAGCGAATCTGTCACCGCGACGGTCACCGCCAGTTACGTGCAGGATGACGCCAGCGACGATTACACCGTGACGCTCAGCGGCGACATGACCGCCAAGTTCAAGGGCGCGACGGTCGACGCCACCTCCTTTACCGCCAAGTTTGACGATCGCGTCACCGTGACGGCGACCGGTGCGGATTTCTCCTACTGGAAGCTGGACGGCATGGTGGCCGGATTTGAGCCGACCTACACCTTCTACGTCAGCGGCGACAACACCATTGAAGCGGTCTTCGGCGATTCCTCTCAGAGCGCCGACAGCGTGCGGCTGTCCATCAAAAAGGATTACGTGGTCGCCGAAACCGACGGCAGCGGCAAATGCAACTGGTCCATCGTGGCGCAGCATTACCTGCCTGCCGGACAGACGGCGCAGGAATACGGCGTGATCTTTGCGCCCGGCTCGGTGGATCTGCAGACCGGGTTCAACAACGGCACGCTGGTGGAGGGCAAGGACTATATCGTGGTTCGTTCCACCTCCACTACCGTCAACCGCCAGTATATGGTCGCCCTGCGGCATATCAAACCCGGCGTTACCCGCCAGGCGGTCGCCTATCTGGTCGACGGCAACGGTCAACTCCATCTGGGCGATAATCTGATCAGCAAGAAGATCAAGGATCCCAACGCCCCGATCTCCACCATGCTGGTGCTGGGCGACTCCATCGCCGCCGGCTATATGGACGAAAATCCCGGCGCTTACGGCGATAACGAAAACCGCCGTTACAGTACTTTGATCCACAACGACACCGGCATCACGGTGACCAACCGCGCCGTCAGCGGCTGGGCCACCAACGAGCTGCGCAACGGTCTGGATGACAAGATCGCGGATATCGCCGACGTCGACCTGATCAGCATCTCCATCGGCGGCAACGATATCAGAGAAGGATACAACTCTCAGACCGAGACGAATATCCGCAACGTCCTTGACCGGCTGGTGGCGAAGTACCCTGACGCCAGGATCGTTTTGCACACCACCTACAATCCCTACACCGGCGTGATGTACTCTGTGGCCGATTCGGTGATCGGTCAGCTGAACACCGCCGTGAGAGACATTGAAGCGGATTACGATCAGGTGACGGTGCTGGATCTGTACACCGCCTTCCAGGGCAAGCAGACCACCCACATCTGCGACGATCATACCCATCCCAACATCGCCGGGCACCGGCTGATCGCCGATCTGTACGAGGCTTTGATCCCCACCCTGCGTTAAGCGTCGAAACCATGCAAAAAAGAAGCGGGAGAGCAATCTCCCGCTTCTTTTTTGCATATCCCGTCCCGCCGGCGCATATCTATCTATCACGAAAAATGCAACGGAAAAGAGGACGGATAGCATGACCAGTACCAAGCTTTATCAGGATATTGCCACCCGTACCGGCGGGGACATCTACGTCGGTGTGGTCGGCCCGGTGCGTACCGGAAAATCCACCTTTATCAAGCGGTTTATGGACACCCTGGTGATCCCGCGCATCGACGATCCCGCCAAACGGGAACGCGCCACCGACGAGCTGCCTCAATCCGCCGCCGGCCGGACCATCATGACCACCGAGCCGAAATTCATCCCCGAACAGGCGATCACCGTCACCATGGAGGACAACGCCGCCATGAACGTGCGGCTGATCGACTGCGTGGGGTATATCGTCCCGTCGGCTTTGGGATATATCGAAAACGACGCTCCCCGGATGGTCAAAACGCCGTGGTTTGAAGAGGAAGTGCCCTTCAACATGGCGGCGGAGCTGGGCACCCGCAAGGTGATCGAGGAGCATTCCACCATCGGGCTGGTGGTCACCACCGACGGCACCATCGGCGATATTCCGCGATCGGAATACGCCGAGGCGGAGCAGCGGGTGGTCCGGGAATTGCAGGCGATCCACAAGCCCTTCGTGGTGGTGCTCAACACGGTGGATCCCGCCGCCGAACCGGCCAAAGCGCTGGCGGCCGAGCTGGAGCGCGCGTACGGCGCGCCGGTCTGCGCGGCCAACTGTCTGCAGCTTGAAGAAGAGGATATCCGGGACATTCTGCAGCGGGTGCTGTCGGAATTTCCTTTGCGGGAGATCGCCGTGGAGCTGCCCCGGTGGTTGACCGGGGTGGATCGCCGCCATCCGGTGCGCAAAGGGATTTTCGACGCGGTGCGGGCGGCGGCCGCCGATCTGCAAAAGGTCAGCGGAATGCCGGCGATGGCGGCGGCGGTGGCCGGGTGCGAATACGTGGACGGCGCCCGGGTGGACGGGGTCGAGCTCGGCCGCGGCGCGGCACGGCTGAGCGTCGCCATCAAGCCCGATCTGTTTTACCGGGTGCTCAGCGAAACCACCGGGCTGACCGTCGGCGACGACAGCGGATTGATGAGTCTGCTTCTCGATCTGGCCGAGATGAAAAAGCGGTACGATAAGATCAAAAACGCCCTCGACGAGGTGGAGGCGACCGGTTACGGCATCGTTACCCCGTCGCTGGAGGAAATGACGCTGGAGGAGCCGGAGATCATCAAGCAAAGCGGGCGCTACGGGGTGCGGCTGCGGGCGCAGGCGCCGTCGATCCATATGATGAAGGCCGACATCACCACCGAGGTATCGCCCATCGTCGGCTCGGAGAGGCAATCGGAGGAGCTGGTCGGGTATCTGCTGCGGGAATTTGAGGATTCCCCCGAAAAGATCTGGGAATCCAATATTTTCGGCACGTCGCTGTACGGACTGGTCAACGAGGGACTGCACAACAAATTGACCCGTATGCCCACCGACGCGCGGATGAAGCTCAAGGATACGGTGGAGCGGATCATCAACGAGGGATGCAACGGGTTGATCTGCATCATCGTCTGATCGGGGGTGCGCCATATGGCCAAGGACTTTCATCGCGCCGGCCGCCACGCGGCGGGAGAAAAAGCCGCCGGCGGGCTGTCGCTGATCGCGGTGCAGTCGATTGCCTGCGCGGCGTTGCTGCTGGTCAGTCTGCTGGTGCGGCTGGCCGGCGGCAGCGGATACGACCAGCTGCGCTCCGCCTTTCATCAGGCGGTCGAGGACGATACCGCCATGAAAGCGGTCGCCGCCCTGTTCGATACCGGCAAGACCACGTTGACGACGACCGCGCCGACGACCGCCTCTTCAAGCGCCGCTTCCACGACGACGACCAGCGCCGCCGCGACGAGCGCGCCGACGGGCGGCGATCCCCAGCCGGTCAAGGTGGCGCAGACGGCCGCCGTCGCGCCGCCGGACGGCAGCACCTACCAGCGACTGCAAACCAGTCTGGTCGCCCGGCTGCCGGTCGATCGGGGGGTGCTGACCTCCGGCTACGGCTGGCGGGAAAATCCCACCGGCGCCGGAAACCAGTTCCACGCCGGGGTGGATATCGCCGCCGACAAAGGCGCGCCGATCTACGCCATGTATTTCGGGGTGGTGATCGACGCCGGGGACAGCCCCAGCTACGGCAAATACGTCCGGCTGTACCACGGCGACGGGATCGAGGTGCTCTACGCCCATTGCTCCGCCGTGACCGCGAAGATCGGGGACGCGGTCAATCAGGGGGAGAAGGTGGCGCTGGTCGGCGCGACCGGCGACGCCACCGGCAACCACGTCCACATCGAGGTCTTTCGGGAGGATACCCGGTACGATCCCACCGGGGTGGTGCCGGTCGGCGCATATGTTTGAAATGCGGCTCGGCCGGCTGCATATCGGTGTCAACGTGCTGTTCCCGGCCTCTTTGCTGACGCTGATGCTGCTCGACGGCGGGCAGACGGCGCTGTGGAGTCTGGCGGCGTCGCTGATGCACGAAAGCGGGCACGTGATCGCCCTGCTTTGGCTGGAGAAAAAGCCGGTCGGCGTGACGCTGGGCGCTTTCGGAATGCGGATCAGGCGGCTGGATACGGCCGCCTTTTCCTATCGCCGCCAAACGGCGGTGCTGCTGGCCGGACCGGCGGTCAATCTGATCTGCGCCGCTTTGCTGGCGCTGGGCGGAAAAACGGGCGTTGCCTGTGCCGTTCACGCGGCGATTGGGCTGTTCAATCTGCTGCCGGTCGAGCCGCTGGACGGCGGACAGATCCTGCTTTGTCTGCTGGCAGCGCGGGGCGGTTTGCCCCGTGCCGAGCGGGCGGTCTTCTGCCTGTCGCTGGCCGTGCTGTTCGCCCTTTTGGCAGCCGGCTTCACGTTGCTGCTGCTGAGCGGGTACAATTTCACCCTGTTGGCGGTGGCTGTCTACCTTGCTCTGCTGATCTTTCTGCAGCGCAGGAAATGACGAGAAAAAGATCCTTCGCCGCGCTCAGGATAACGCCACAATCCACCGGCCTGTCATCCTGAGCCGCTTGCGGCGAAGGATCTTTTTTGCGTTTTTTGCCGTTTATTTCACCGTGGGATCCTCCACCACGCCGACAAAGAGCAATTGCCCGCCGGGGGAGAGGATGCCGTACAGGAAAGGACGGTCCAGGGTCATCTCGATCTGGCGAGGATCCATCGCATCGCCGCACACGCGGATCTCCGTTGCCGCCGCGGCTTCCACGCCGCGCTCGTCAATGCGCACCCGTACGTCCTGCTCGATGGCGTCAACATAAAGACCGTCGGAAATGCCGGACAGGCCGCCGTCGGGCTCAAACGCGGTGTTGACGCCCAACGAGCGCAGAGGGGAAACGAGATCGTCCCATTTCGTGGCGACGTCGAATTTCGGCAGCTTCCAGATCACCTCCGCGTCCGATTGCCAGCGGTCGGCAAACAGCTCCGTCACCGCCTGCGGCGACGCCAGCAGCTCCTGAGGAGACGAGCCCTCTTCCGGCAGCACGAACACCATCGTGGAGTCGTTTCCCAGCCGCTTTTCCGCCCGCAGATAGCGGTCGGTTATGTCATACCGGTCAAAATTTTTGGCGTTCATATAGACGGCGGATACCGTGCCGCCGTCGGCGCGGGTAAAGCTTTCCGTCGTGTTGGCGGACGGGTCAAAATCGCCCACCCAGACGTCCTTGAAATACACCGTGTTGATCAGCGCCATATATTGGTTGGGTTGGGTTTTGTAGGCGGGCTTCAACAGCCCGTCCGTGTGATCCGATACCCATTGTCCCAAAAAATCGGCGGTCTTGGCGTCCTGAAAATCGGTGTGGAGCACCTCGGCGTAAAACCGCCTGGCCGCGTTGTCGGCGAAGTCGGCCTTCACGGGGAGGGTGTGATCGATCCACAGCGAGTTGCATAGCTGCAGCCGGCCGAGGTCGTTATCGACATAAAGCTGGCGGAAAAGATGGTGGCATTGGGTGGACAGGGTGTCCTTGTCGGGCACGCCCAGCAGGGCGTACAGCTCGTCGGCGGCTTTTCCCTCGGCGCCGATGGCGGTCACGGCCAACGCGTAGTACAAGGACAGGGGAGAAAAACCGGCGTTGCCGTGACGGTCTGCCAGCAGTTCGGCGGTGGTTTTGGCGGCAAAACCGTCCACCGCCGCCGCGAAAGCGTCGGATACCGGGTATTTTTTTTGCAGCGCCATTCGGGCGGCGTACATATCCTCCCGCGGATAGGATGAGGGCAGCTTGACCGCCACCAGCGGTTGGTTGAGAGGTTGATAGGAAATGACGGTTTTATCAGGCTTTTGGGTGGTCAGCGGCGCCGACGGGGCGGGATCGGCCGCCGGCGGGGTGGCTTGCGGGCGGTCAAAAGGGTTCCACAGCCATACCGCCCCGGCGACGACGGCCGCCGCGGCCGCCACCGCCGCCCACCTTTGCCAGGCGGCAAAGCGGGGCTTCGGCTTGGCGGCGTACGCGCGTTCGATCTTGTCGTCGGGCAGATCGGTGATGGCGTTGTACAAATCGCGTTCGTTCACAGCAGTTCCTCCTTTTGCAGATGAAAGCGCAGCTTTTGCCGCAGCCGGAACAAGCGCCCGGCCAGCTTGTTGGGGGTGGAATGAAACCGTTCGGCCAGCGCGTTCAGCCCGTCGCCGTACCAGTACCGGCGGATAAACAGATCCTGCTCCCGCGCGGGCAGGGTGTTCAGCCAGCGGTCGATGGCGGCGGTCAACAGACGGCCGTCGACGGCCTGTTCCACCGAATGGGAGGAAGGGATGCAGTCGGACAGTTCGCAGACGACCGCGCCGTATCCGTGCTTTTGGGTGCGGTCGATCCGCCAGCGGTCGATGGCCAGCCGCCGGGTAATCCGTCCCAAAAAAGCGCCCAGAAACGCCGGCCGGTCGGGCGGGATGCAGTTCCATGCCCGCACGTAGGCGTCGTTGACGCATTCCTCGCTGTCCAGCCGGTTTTGCAGCACGCCGTAGGCAATACCGGTCAGCATGGCGCCGTATTTTCGCCCGCTTTCGGCGATGGCGTCCTCGCTTCGCTGCCAGTACAATTCGACGATTTGCGCGTCCTCCATCCCCATCCCCCCTCAAAAGGCCTTTCACCTGTAAAGACGAAATTTTGCCGTGGATATTTGCGCTTTTTTCTATTTTAACATAGTTTTTTCAAAAAGCAAAACGATCCCCCGGTCATCTGACCGGGGGATCGCGCGGGTTGTCGAATCGAGCGGGTTATCGACGGCCGCCGCCAAAGCCGCCCATACCGCCGGGATTGCCGCCCATGCCGCCCACGGCGGAATAGTAGAGCGAGGAGGTGAAGTCCGCCGTGGCGCTGGACGAGCCGGCGGTGACGGTGTAGGTGTTGCCCTGGGTCATCGACGGGGAGGAGTAGACCACACAGCCGAAATTCTTGGTGGCGGTGAAGGTGAATCCCGAGCCGTCGTCCACCGTGATGGTGGTGCCGGCCGAGCCGGACAGATTCAGCAGCGCCGCGCATTGGCTGCCGGTGTCAAAGTTCAGAGCCATACCGGTCGCGCCAATGGCCAGCACCGTGCCGCCGGTGATACTGGCGACGCAGTTGCCGCCGTCGCCCTTATCCAGCGCGCCGTTGCCGCTGTTGGTCGGGCCTTCGACGATCACCGTGCCGCCGGTGACGTAGATCGAGCCGTTGGAATCCAATCCGTCGCCTCCCGCGTTGACGTACAGGGTGCCGCCGGAGATGTTCAGCGTGCCGCTGGAGGAGGAACGGCTCCACGGGCCGGGCATGGCTTCGGTGGAAGAGGAATCCGATCCGCCGGCGGCGTTGACGCCGTCGTCGCTGGCGACCACCGAGGACGTGCCGCCGGTGACGTTGACGACGTAGGCTTCCAGCCCTTCGTAAGACCGGGTGACGTTGAGGGTGCCGCCGGCGACGGTCAGCTCGTTGTCGGCGTGGATGCCGTCGTCGCCCGACGCCAGGGTCAGCGCGCCGTCCTGAACGGTGACGTCGGTGGCGCTGTGCAGGGCGTCGTCGGCGCTCTCCACCGTGACGCTGCCGCCCGCGATCTGGATGGCGCCGTCGCTCTTGATCCCTTTTTGGGAGGTGCTCGAGGTGGAGCGGAAAGCGCCGCTGCCGGTGGTCAGATCCAGCGTGCCGCCGGCGATCTCCACCCCGTCGGTGCCGGTGTCGATGGCGTCGTAGCCCGCCCGGACGGTCAGCGTACCGCTTTGCATATAGAACGCGCCGGTGTTGTCGGAGGTGGAGCACTGTATCCCGTCGTGCCCGGCGGTCACGGTGGTCGTGCCGCCGCCGATGCGCAGGGAATCGTTGCCTTTGAGCCCGATGGAGTCGGCGTTGACGGTCAGCTTCAATGCGCCGGTGATCTTCAGATCGTCGTTGCAGACGACGCCGTGCATTTTGGAGGATACCGTCAGCGATCCGGTGCCGTTGAGGGTAACGTCGTCTTTGGAATAGATCGCGCCGTCGGTCTCCAGTCCGGTGGCGGTGCAGGTCAGGGAGTTGTCTCCCACGCACTGCACCACCAGCTTGTCACAGCCGTCCACCTGGATGCAGGGCGCCGACGCGTTGGTCATACTCACCCCGTCGAGGATCAAGTAGACGTTGCCTGACTCGACTTTTTCGGCGATCAAAATGGTCACGTTCGTGGACGAGCCGGTCACCCGGTAGATCCCTTTGGAGGCGATGGTGACGGTACTGCCCGACGTGCCGCGGGTGGTATCGGACAGGGTGCCGGTCGACCCCGACAGGGTTATGGTCGCGTCGGGCGTTTCGCCGGTCACGTCCTTGAGATCGCCGTCGGAGAAGTGTTCGCTTTCGGTGGTGACGGGGCTATCGGTGGAAACGGAGCCGCTTTCGGCGGTGGACTCGCCCGGGGATCCGGTCGTCGTCGACGCGGTGGAACCCGGACGGAGGTTTGCGGCGGAACAGGCGGTCAGCGCCAGAGCGCCGATCACCGCGATGATACCAATCAGGATGCGTTTCATAAAAGTCACCTCATTTACAGTTGATTTTGAGACTCACAATAGGGGAGGATGGCGATCTCCAGATTGCCGTTTTGCATCCGCAGCTCGTCGATGAAGGCCTTTTGGGCGGCGGGGTCTTTCATCCGGATCTTGAAGGAGAGGCGGAACATCGAGCCCATGCCGGTGGTTTTGACGCCCGCGTCTTCCCAGTGGTGCAG
The DNA here is from genome assembly GCA_050946775.1 of Acutalibacteraceae bacterium. Lineage (GTDB taxonomy): Bacteria > Bacillota > Clostridia > Oscillospirales > Acutalibacteraceae > UMGS1474. The sequence continues at coordinate 7,401 of JBMNVL010000027.1, read as the reverse complement.
ATACCGGGAAAAGGTTTCGTCAAAGGCGTTGCCGTATTCCAGCGATTCGGGAATGGTGACGCGCAGCAGCTGATCGCGTGCCATCCCTTTGTGCTCGAACAGCGGCAGACAAGACAGCAGGAAGAACAGCCCCGCCAGTCCCAGCAAAATCACCACGCCGTAGCCAAGATAGCCCATGCCGAAGGCGATGCCCGATCCCATGGCGATCAGGATGGCGGCGATCTCATCGGCGCTGCCTTGCGCCGAGCGGAAGCGGATCAGAGCGAAAGCGCCGCCGATCGCCACCCCGGCGCCGATGTTGCCGTTGACGAAGGTGATCACCGCCGACACCACGAAGGGAATCAGCGCCGCTACGGTGAAAAACCGTTTGGTGGAGCGGATGCGAAAGGACATTATCCAAGCGAATAACAGCCCGGCGACCAGCGCGGCCGCGGCCATGGTGAAGAACTCACCCGCGGTAACGGTTGCGGAATAAATGGACGTAAACATAAGACGTTCTCCTCTCTTTGTATAGACGGCGATTCGGCGGCTTGGCCGGTCATCTGCCGTTTGTAGGCCTCGCCGTATTTGGAAAAACTGGTTTTGTAGATGCCTCCCTCGTCCAGCGCCGACGCCAGCCACAGGGGCATCGCCTGCTGCACCTTGATCTCCAGAATGGTGCAGCCCTTTGGCAGCAGGGGCACGCCCTGCGATCCGGTGCGCAGATCCAGATCGTCGGCGCGGTAACGGGGTGCGCTGTCGATCGTCAGCCGCAGATCGCTGTGGGGATCCTCGTAGGCGACCCGGTCGTAGAGGATCAGGCAGGAAGGGCGAAGATCGCCGTAAAAATCGCGGAAGTAGGCGATCTCCCGGTCGATTTGCCCGCCGTCGCCGATCGGCGCTTGCTTTGCGAAGAAGGCCTTCGCCTGCGGGACGGTGGTCGTCACCCGCCGCTTGTAGACGATCCCGTCGGCCTTGCGCTTGAGCTCCAAAAACACCGGGGAGGTATCGGTCGCCGGCCCGTAGGAGCGCAGCCGGATCTTTTCCTTGAAATCGCCCTTGTCGATGGACGCGCGGATCAGCCGCCGGTCGGGAGTGTCGTAGTACAGCGACGAAATGGTGGTCAGCCCGTATTGATCCATCCGCATATGCCCGCCCAGCCGCTCAAGAAAAAAAGCGGTCTGCTCGGCGGTGAGCAGGTATTTCAGTTCGTAGCGCTTCATCACCGCGATGGGATCGGCGATCATGGTCATCACCTCTTTTTTGTGAGGGACTTTTCCGTCCCTTCTGATGCTTATTTTACCGATCGTTCTTAAAAGAACCTTAAAGTTTCAAAATTTTTTCGCCGTATCGTTGAAAGCCCCGCCGTTTTCCGCTATAATAAGGAAAGTATTTTTCCTTTAGGAGGCCGTTTATGGACCAGAGGATTGAGCAATTGCTCTGTAAGGTGCAAAAACCGGGGCGGTACGCCGGCGGTGAGCTCAACAGCGTCGTCAAGCCGCTCGACGAGGTGGAGATCCGCTACGCCTTTTGTTTTCCCGATCTGTACGAGGTGGGGATGTCCCATCTGGGGATGAAGATTTTGTACAGTCTTCTCAACGATATGCCGGGCGTCTGGTGCGAGCGGGTGTTTGCGCCCGATACCGATATGGAGGCGCTGATGCGCGAGCAGGGGATCGACCTGTTCGGTCTGGAAAGCCGCGACTCCATCCGCCATTTTGATTTTCTCGGCTTTACCATGCAGTACGAAATGAGTTACACCGCCATGCTCAATATGCTGGAGCTGGCGGGTGTGCCGCTGCTGGCCAGGGACCGGGACGACAGCCATCCCATCGTGGTGGCCGGCGGGCCTTGCGTTTGCAATCCCGAGCCGCTGGCGGATTTCGTCGACGTCTTTTCCCTGGGCGAAGGAGAGGAAGCCACCGTCGAGCTGACCGAGCTTTACCGTAAGCACAAGCGCAAGGGCTTTCGCCGGGCCGACTTTTTGCGGGAGGCCGCGGGAATTGAGGGGCACTACGTCCCTTCCCTGTACGACGTGACGTATAACCCCGACGGCACGATCAACGCCGTCACCCCGCGCGACGGCGCGCCGGCGAAGGTGCGCAAGCGGATCATGCTGGATATGGACAAGTCCTTTTACCCCGAAAAATTCGTGGTGCCCTTCACCGAGATCGTCCACGACCGGGCGGTCAGCGAGATCTTCCGGGGCTGTATCCGGGGCTGTCGCTTTTGCCAGGCGGGCTTTATCTACCGCCCGGTGCGGGAAAAATCCCCCGAAACCATCGACCGCCAAAGCCACAGTCTGTGCGCCACCAGCGGATACGAGGAATTTTCCCTCTCGTCCCTGTCGACCAGCGACTACACCCGGCTGGAGGAATTGCTGCCCATGCTGCTCGACTGGGCGGAAAAGGAACATACCAACATCACCCTGCCCAGCTTGCGGGTGGACGGGTTTTCGGAGGAGCTGGCCAACCGGCTCAACGTCCTGCGCCGCAGCGGGCTGACCTTCGCGCCGGAAGCCGGCACCCAGCGTCTGCGGGACGCCATCAACAAAAATCTGACCGAGGAGGAGATCCTGCGCACCGCCCGGCGGGCGTTTGCCGGGGGCTGGACGGCGGTCAAGCTGTATTTTATGGTGGGGCTTCCCACCGAAACGCTGGAGGATATCGCCGGCATCGCCGCGCTGGGGCAAAAGATCGTCGACGCCTACTACCAAAATCCCAACAAGCCCAAGAGCAAAGGGGTCACGGTGTCGGCCAGCGCCTCCTGTTTCGTGCCCAAGCCTTTTACTCCCTTCCAATGGGAGCCGCAGGACACCGCCGACCAGCTCAAGGCCAAGCAGCAGCACTTGCTCAAATCGGTCACCACCAAAAAACTCAGCGTCAGCTGGCACGACGCGTCCACCAGCTTCCTTGAAGGGGTGCTGGCACGGGGCGACCGGCGGCTGGGCGCGGTGCTGCTGGAGGCCCACAACCGGGGCTGCAAGCTGGACGCCTGGGGCGAGCATTTCTCGCTGGACACCTGGATGAGCGTCTTCGCCGATCTCGGGATCGATCCGGCGTTTTACGCCAACCGCACCCGGCCCTACGACGAGGTTTTTCCGTGGGATCATCTCGACTACGGGGTGACCAAGGAATTTTTGATTGAGGAAAACAAACGGGCGCACCAAAGCGTCACCACCCCCAACTGCCGCCAAAAATGCTCCCATTGCGGCGCGTCCTGCTGGAAAGGAGGGGCCTGCGTTGAAAAGCGTACGGGTACACTTTGAGAAGACCGGCCGGGCGAAATACATCTCCCATCTCGATCTCAACCGCACCATGACCCGGGCGCTGCGCCGGGCGGCGCTGCCGGTGTGGTACACCGAAGGGTTCAACCGCCACCCCTATATCACCTTCGCCGCGCCCTTGTCACTGGGGTACGAGGGGCTGCGGGAATGCATGGATTTCCGCCTGGAAGAGGAGATCCCCGACGGCGAGGTGGTCGACCGGCTCAACGCCGTCATGCCCGAGGGACTGCGGATCGTCGACTGCGGCGAGGCGCGGATGAAACCGGCCGATCTGGCGGCGGCGCGGTGGCGGCTGTGGTTTGATTGTCCCCGGTCGGCGCTGGAAGCACTGCTGGCGGCCGATCAGATCCTCGTCGAAAAGCGCACCAAGAAAAAGCAGCTCAAGCAAATCGATATCCGTCCCTATCTGATCGATCCGTCGCTGACCGGGGACGAAGAGGGCGTTCAAATGGAGGTCACCCTGCCTTGTTCGGGGGAGACCACCGTCAATCCGGCGCTGATCCAAACGGCGCTCGGCGCGGCGCAAAATCAGCCGGAAATCGCCATGCGGGCGGTGCGCCTTCAGCTTTTGTCAAAAAATAATACGCCTTTTTGTTAAAAAAGTCTTGCATTCGGGGAAAAGGTATGCTAAAATACTCTGGTCTTTAGGTTCCGTGTGGGTTTTCCGGCACGGGGTTTAATGCCAGGCGCAAGCAAGACATTAAAGCGGATGGTCCTCTGGCGGCGGCTTTGTCGGCCATGAACGTCTGAAAAATCAGGGAGGAGTTTTACAATGGACGCTTTGAAGCAGATCGCTCAGGAGAGCATCAAGGAAGCCGCGCCGGAGTTCGCCATCGGCGATACCGTGCGGGTGGACGTGAAGATCCGTGAAGGGGATCGCGAACGCATCCAGGCTTTCGAGGGCACCGTCATTGCCAAGAGAGGCAGCGGCGTGGCCGAGACCTTCACCGTGCGCCGGGTTTCCTACGGCGTGGGCGTGGAGCGGGTGTTCCCGCTGCATTCCCCCAATGTGGCCGACGTCAAGGTGGTGCGCCGCGGTAAAGTCCGCCGCAGCAAGCTGTATTATCTGCGCGATCGCGTGGGTAAGGCCGCCAAGGTCAAAGAGAAGCTGTAAAAACGAAAACGCCGGAACGGTTCGCCGTTCCGGCGCTTTTGCGTTTTGGAGCAAAGCCAACCCGTGGCGGGCGCAAGGCTTCCCCTTGAGGGGAAGCTGTCGCCGCAAGCGTCTCCTCGGCCACCTTCCCCTCAAGGGGAAGGCAAGACGCACGCCGAAAACTTGTGGCGGCACCGTAGGGGAGGGGTTTCCCCTCCCGCGGGAATGTATCAGACCAAAACGGGAGGCGAAACGCCTCCCCTACACGCGCCCCGCGTATTCGCACAAACCGGCGAAGGCACGTTTTCTCCCGCAAATTTTCCAAATTATGCCGGCTGCATAGGACTTTTTTGCCCCAAAGCGGTATTCTGTTTTCGGACGATCCGCCAAAATCACCCGCCGGGATTTACATACGCCGGGTGACGTGGTAAAATGGTGGCAAATGGTGAATACTATTCATCATTTGCGGCGGATATCCGTAAACAATACATCTCTAAAAGGAGAGGATCGGTATGAAAAAAGGCAAACGGATCGCGGCGGTGCTGCTGGCGCTGGTGCTTGCGGCGTCGTCGGTGCTGGTGTTCCACGTCAGCGCGGCGACCTCCGGCAAATGCGGCGCAAACCTGACCTGGTCGCTCAACGGCGGCACCCTGACTATCTCCGGCAGCGGGTCGATGTATGATTATGGTACTCATGCCCCCTGGACAGATTATCTTGAATCTATTACTGCTGTCAATATTCAAAATGGCGTTACTACTATCGGCAATGGGGCATTTTATGGATGTGTGAAACTAACAAAAATATCTATACCGGATAGTGTTAAAACAATTGGAAACGATGCGTTTTATTGTTGTCGGGTATTGAAAAATACCACGATTCCCAAAGGTGTCGTCACGATTGGTAGAGGTGCTTTTTCCGGGTGCTGGGAGTTGAATAATATCCTTCTTCCAAGTGAATTGAAAAACTTGGGTGGTGGTGCTTTTCGTGTGTGCAACAAACTAACTACGATTACAATTCCCAACGGAGTTACAAAGATTGAAGGTTCTACCTTTGCAGATTGCGGAGCTCTGAAAACCATTACAATCCCTGCCAGTGTCACAAGCATTGAGGATTATGCGTTTCATAATGACTGGAATCTGACCGACGTGTATTATGGCGGCACAAAGCAACAACTAGGTATTTGGGATGAAGGAAATGAACCGCTTGCCGCTGCCACGTTCCATTACAACTCCGCCGCACCTGCCGGCTCCTCCGCCTCCAACACCGCCGTCGCCAGCGTGAGCGGGCTGAAGGCGACCTATACCGATACCACCGTTACCCTGAGCTGGAACAAGGTGAGCGGCGCCACGGGGTACATCGTCTACCGCTACGACGCCACCACTCAAAAATACGTCGACGTGGGGCGCACCGCCTACAACACCTTCCTCGCCAACGGGCTGGCGAAGGGAATGACCCAGAAATTCGCCGTGCGGGCCTACAAAACGGTAGGCGGCCAGACCTACAGTTCCAACTACGTGTATCTGACCACCTCCACCGTCCCGGCGACGGTCAGCTACACGCTGACCTCCACCACCAACAGCGTCAAGGTGAACTGGACCAAGGTGGCCGGCGCGACGGGATATCTCGTCTACTACCGCACCAACACCGGCGAATCCTGGACCAAGCTGGCCGATTCCACCGGCACCACCTATACCAAGACCGGGCTGACGCCGGGCAAGAGCTACATCTTCACCGTCAAGGCCTACCGCAAGGTGGACGGCGTCATCTATAACGCGGCTCATTCGCCCAAGACGGTGTCCACCCTCCCGGCGACGGTCAGCTACACGCTGACCTCCACCGCCAACAGCGTCAAGGTGACCTGGACCAAGGTGACCGGCGCGACGGGATATCTCGTTTACTACCGCACCAACACCAGCGAATCCTGGACCAAGCTGGCCGACTCCACCGGCACCACCTATACCAAGACCGGGCTGACGCCGGGCAAGAGCTACATCTTCACCGTCAAGGCCTACCGCAAGGTGGACGGCGTCACCTACAACGCAGCCCATTCGCCCAAGACGGTATCCACCTGCCCGGCGACGGTCAACTACACGCTGACCACCTCCGGCGGCAGCGTGAAGGTGGCCTGGACCAAGGTGGCCGGTGCGACGGGATATCTCGTCTACTACCGTACCAACACCAGCGAATCCTGGACCAAACTGACCGATTCCACCGGCACGTCCTTTACCAAGACCGGTCTGACCAAGGGCAAGAGCTATATCTTCACCGTCAAGGCCTACCGCAAGGTGGACGGCGTCACCTACAACGCGGCCCATTCGCCCAAGACGATCACCGTAAAATAACCCCCGCATACAAACGGCGGGCAGCCGATCCGGCTGCCCGCTGTTTTTTGGTTTGACGGCGGGAGAAAAATGTGGTATACTGATCCCAGTTTTTGCAGAAACGGAGGCGTCGGTCATGGACTCCATCACGCAGACCGAAACCAAAACGCAGGCGGCGAAGGTCCGCCGGATATACGATCTCTACGATTGGATGGGCACCGCCGTGCTGGCGCTGGTGGTCATCGTGGCGCTGTTTGCGCTGGCGTTTCGCATCGTCGGGGTGGACGGCACGTCGATGCTTCAGACGCTGCAGGACGGCGACCGGCTGGTGCTGCGCACCTCCATCGCCTATACCCCCGAACGGGGCGATATCGTCGTGATCAACCGCTACACCGTGGAGCCGCTGGTCAAGCGGGTGATCGGCGTTGAGGGCGACACGGTGGAGATCACGGCCGACGGCAAGGTGCTGGTCAACGGGCAGGAGCAAAACGAGTCGTATATCTGGCTGGAAAACCCGTATAACGGCACGCCTCAGCGGGATTTCCAAACCCCGCAGACGGTACCCGCCGGATGCGTTTTCGTGATGGGCGACAACCGCCAGAATTCCCACGACAGCCGCGCGGCCGACATCGGCTTCGTCAAGTGCGAGGATATCGCCGGCAAGGCGGTCTGGCGGATCTGGCCGTTCGACCAGTTCGGCGGACTGGAAAAGGAGTAACGAT
>JBMNVL010000026.1:0-20055 GCA_050946775.1 Acutalibacteraceae bacterium | reverse complement strand
CCCACCGGCGCAAAGCCCCGCTCTACGTGGCGCTGCGGGAATACGCCCGCGCCGGCACGGACGAAAATCTGCGGGAGCGCTGCCGGCGGTTTTCCGGAAAAATGGAGGAATACCGGCGGCTGGCCACCGCCCTGCCGGCGGATCAGTTGATCCACCGGCTGCTGGAGGAGACCGGGCTTTTGGCGGCGGCCGCGGCACGGGTCAACGGCGAACAGCGCCTGGCCAATCTGCGGCTGCTGCACGATTTCGCCCGGCGGTTCGAGCAGGGCAAATTCCGCGGCTTGTCCGCCTTTGTCCGCTACGTCGACCGGCTGGAGGAGCAGCGGGAGGATCTGGCGCCGGCGTCGACTTTGTCGGGTCAATCCAATGTGGTGCGGATCATCAGCGTTCATCATTCCAAGGGGCTGGAGTTCCCGGTGGTCTTTTTGGCCGGAATGGGACACAAATTCAACAACGACTCCACCAAAGGCGATCTTTTGCTGCAGTCCGATCAGGGGATCGGACTGGTGTGGCGGGATCCCGCCACCCGCCGGCAATACGACACCTTGCCCCGTGAAGCGGTCAAGCTGGCCATCCGGCAGGCGGAACGGGCGGAGGATCTGCGGGTGCTCTACGTGGCGATGACCCGCGCCAAGGAAAAGCTGTGCATGGTGGCGACCTGCGCCGACGTGGCCAAAATGCTGTCGAAAATGGCGGCCACCGTGGGCGACCGGCCGACCGTGAGCGCCTACGCGCTGCAAAACGCCGCTTCGATGGGCGAATGGATGATGATGGCGGCGCTGCGCCATCCTTCGGGAGAGGAGCTGCGCCGGTTGGCCTCGGCGCCGGATCTGCCGGTCCTTCCCTGCGATACCCCGTGGGAGATCACGGTATGCGCATCCCCTGCCGTCACGCAGGCAAAGACACAGGCGGAAAGCCCGCTTCCCGATCCCGCTTTGACCGCCCGGTATCAACAGCGGCTGGCCTACCGGTACCCTTACGCCGCTCTGGCGGCCATTCCTTCCAAGCTGGCGGCGTCGGCGCTGTCTCACGAGGCGCTGGAGACCCGGCACGTCGCCGAGCAGCGCCCGGCGTTTTTGGAGCGTCAGCCCCTTTCGGCCGCGGGACGCGGCACCGCAATGCACACCTTTATGGAACGGGCGGACTTCCACCGTGCCGGACAGGACGTCCGCCGGGAGGCTGACCGGCTGGCGCTGGAGGGCGTTTTGACCGCCGATCAGCGCCAATCCCTGAACGTCAGGCGGTTGGCGGGCTTCTTTGAAAGCGAGCTGTGCGCCCGGATGCTGGCGTCTCCCCGTTGGCTCAGAGAACAGGCCTTCACGGTGGAGCTTCCCCCGGCGTTTTTCGGATACGCCGCCCCGGAGGATATGCCAAACGAGAAGATCGTGGTACAGGGCATCGCCGACAGCGTGTTCTGGGAGGACGGCGAATGGGTGATCGTGGATTACAAGACCGACGCGGTCAAAACCGGCGCGGAATTGGTCGAGCGTTACCGCGATCAATTGCGCATTTATAAGGCCGCGCTGGAGCAGACCCTGTCCCGTCCGGTGCGGGAATGCTGGCTGTACGCCTTTTCGCTGGGAGAGGCGATCAAATGCGATCTGTGAGCGGCAAATCCCCGGAAAACCCGACCGGTTTTCCGGGGGTTTTTCCATAGGAACGGCAACGAGATTTTCCGCAAAAAACACGAATTTTGTTCTTGACAACCGCCCCGGTTTATGGTATAGTAAATCTCGCTGTTCGATATGGGGGAATTCCCGAGCGGCCAAAGGGGGCAGACTGTAAATCTGTTGTCACTGACTTCGGTGGTTCGAATCCACCTTCCCCCACCAGAAAAAGCCGTTCCGTCAGGAACGGCTTTTTCAACTATATTCGTTCCTTCGGAACGAGTGATATTCGAACTTCGTTCGAGTGATATTGCTGCGCAGTGATATTCGACCTGCGGTCGAGTTAAGGAACGAATATAATATCACTTTTCGCGTCAGCGAAAAATATCACATTTTTCTTTGAAAAATATATCACATCGAGCGAAGCGAGATATATCACTAAAAACTTTCGAGGGTTCGAATCCATCTATAAAAAACGCCAATCCATCTTTTTCGTACCGCATAGACCGAAAAGAGCACGCGAGAGCGTGCTTTTTTAACTCTATTCGGCTTGCGCCGAGTGATATGGCGCTTCGCGCAGTTTAAGGCGAATAGAATATCACTTTGCGGCATCACCAATCCATCTTTTTCCTATTCCCTCCACCATCAAACGACAGAACATGAGGTGACACGAAATGAGAACAAAGCCTGAAGAGTTACCATCCCTCGCGAAGCTTGTCAAGATCATTTGGCCGGAACATACCCCGGCGGAGCTGGAAAGAATCATCCAAAACTATATAGATTCAGACAACTCCGCTGTTTTTTCAGAAAAAGCGGATGGACAAATTGTCGGTGCGGCGCTGTGCTGTCTGCGGCACGATTATGTGGAAGGCTGTGAAACCAGCCCCGTCGGATATCTGGAAGGCGTCAGCGTAAAAGAGGAATATCGTCATAAGAAGATCGCAAAGAAACTGGTTTTGGAATGTGAGCAATGGGCGAGAGAAAAAGGCTGCACCGAATTTGCCAGTGACTGTGAGCTGACAAACACGGCGTCTATGCACTTCCACTTAAGCATTGGGTTTCAAGAAGAAAACAGGATCATCTGCTTTAAAAAATTGCTTTAACGTATTCCGTTCATCGAGATCTTCACCGGTACATTTTTGGGCGTTCTTTCTATGTTTTGGTCCACTTTTCGCAAAGCGAAAAAACACGATTGCCGTAAGGCGGGCATTACCACTACAACTCTCGCAGAATTATTGGCATTTATAGCAAAAATGCCCTCTCAATCTATTGACATTTTGATAGATATACAATACAATAAAGCATATTCAAATTGTAAGCGGGCAAGAAACGCGCCGCTTATACGGTCGATAAATTCCGTGTACGGAATTCATTCCATATCAAGAAAGGAAGATATTATGGACGAGAAAACAAGCGCTTTGACACAAAATTTTACAACCGGCAAGCTATTCAAGTACGTTATGCCCACGATCCTGGCGGTGCTTCTTGCGTCGCTCTACACGATCGTTGACGGTATTTTTGTATCCAATTTCGGCGGAACGACAGCGTTCGCTGCAATCAACCAGGTTTCGCCTATTTTCATGATCATCGCCGCCATCGGTTTTATGTTTGGTACCGGCGGCAGCGCCCTGGTCGGCAAGGTCTTGGGAGAGGGAGACACAAAGCGGGCGAACGGACTTTTTTCCTTCTTTGCGTACGTTCTGATCGGCATCGGCGTTGTTTCCTCTATCGTTCTGTTTTTCGCCCTGGAGCCGCTCCTTAATCTGCTTGGCGTGACGGAAACGATGATGCCTTTCTGCGTTGCATACAGCCACATCCTAATCCCGGCGATCACGCTTTTCATGCTGCAGTTTTATTGCCAGAGTTTTCTGGCAACCGCGAAAAAGCCCGGACTCGGCCTTCTTTTCACAATTCTTGCGGGCATAACAAATGTCATAGGCGACTCGATTCTCGTCGGCGTTGTGGCCAACGGTGACCCCATCAAGGCGGTTCAGGGAGCCGCTATCTCGACGGTAGCAGGTCTTTTCGTCGGCGGCGTTATTCCGCTGATCTATTTCTTTAGCAAAAACAAAAGCCTTCTGCGCCTCGGAAAGCCTGAAACGGACGGCAAGGCTCTGGCCAAAGCTTGCGGAAACGGCTCGTCCGAATTTTTCACCAATATTTCCGGATCCATCATCAACATCGTTTACAACAGCTTGTTCCTTTACATGATCGGCGACATGGGCGTTGCCGCCTACGGTACGGTGGGATACGTCAACTCGATCTTCACCGCCATCGCTTCCGGTTTCGTGCTCGGTGTCTCTCCCCTAATCTCTTATAACTACGGAGCCGGCAATAAGGACAATCTGAAGAATCTGTATACGAAGAGTTTAACGATCGTGTTCATTTTCAGTACCGTCTCGACCGTCTTGATCGAAGCGTTGTCGTATCCGCTGGCAAGCGCGTTCTCCCACGGAGACGCGGATCTTATGCAGATCACGGTCGACGGCCTTTCGATCTTCACGCTGTCCTTCCTGTTCAAAGGAATTCCGACCTTCGGGTCCGGACTCTTTACCGCCTTCAACAACGGACGGGTCTCCGGGATTATTTCGATCGTGAGAACGCTGGTGTTCAACTTGGCGACTATCATCATCGTGCCGGTCGTTTTCTTCTACGTGTTCGGCTCGAGTTACGAGGCGGCGTTCTATGGCGTTTGGTATTCCGTCGTCTTCTCCGAGCTGCTGGCGACGATTATGACCTTCGGCTTCTTCCGGAAATACAAAGAGAAGTATCAGTACGCGTAAAAAGACACGTGCAGACAGAAGATCCCCTGCAAAACGCGTTCGGCTCCCAGGCTGTTGAAAAAACAACGGTCTGGGAGCTTTCCTTTGTTTTTGTTATCCGTCTACGAAATTTTATCAAACGGCGCCATCGAAAAAGGTCAGCACTTCCTTCATAAAGGCCGGGTCGGGACGGTTGGCGGCCAGCCGCCGCTCCCGCGGCCACGCGTCCCGCTGCTGATCGCGGCCTGTCAGCGTCAGCGCGGCCGCCTCGCCGGAAAGCCACAGGGTGGAATGGGTGTTGCGCTCCGGAGCATCGATCAGCCGGTAACGCACGCCCGGCCGGGTGACCGGCCCGACACCGAGAAAGGGCGGCACCACGCGGTCGGCGCTGCCTTCGATCAGCATCACCGGCACGTTGGATCCGATCACCGCCTCCCTGGCCGACCGGTCGGCGGCGCCGCCGAACCGCAGCCGCAGATGCGCCCGCAAAAGAGGCGTGGATCCTGCCGCCCACCTTCCGGCGTGTTGGCGGGCGTGATACCGCATCACCTCCAGCGGCCGGTCGAATCCGGCGACGCTGACCGCCGCGCGGATGCAAGACGTCTGCGCCAGCGCGGTCAGGGCGGCGTAACCGCCCACGCTGTGGCCGTACACCACGATCGGATCGCCGCCGACAACGGGATCCCGGTGCAGGGCGTCCAGAGCCGCCAGCAGATCCAGCCGGGTCTGGGGCAGGCCGCGGGCGCTTCTCCCCTCGCTTTGCCCGATCCCGGTGCCGTCAAACGCGAAGACCCGCCAGCCGCCGTCCACGAACCGGACGATCTCTCCCAAATGCCGGTCGGCGCCGCTGAACAGTCCGCCGGCGACGACCACCACCCCTTTGGCGGGACCGGAAGGATACAAATACCCCTGCAAGACCCGCCTGCCTGACCGAAACCGGATCGGCCGGCGGGGATACCGCGCCGGGTCCACGTCGGCGTAGGTCAGCTCGGTGGCGCCGATCCCTTTGGGGCGGCGGAAGATCCCGTCGCATACCATTGCTGTCAAAAGCACGTTCGACCATCCTTTTCCCGTTTTGGATAGGATGGTCGAACGAAAAGGCGTTTATACAAAAATCCCGCCGTGTCGAAGGACACGGCGGGATTGTGGATTCAGGCGATCAATAATAGTACGAATAGTTCGAAGTCCCAAAGGCAATCGCCGTGAAGGCGGCTGCCGCGATCACGATGATCCACCAGATCGTCCCGATGATGCTGCTCACCAAACCGATGATCGACAGGATCCGGCCGACCTTGGCCTGGCCGAAGAGGATCCCGTTTTCCGCCAGGAATTTCTTGCTCTTGGACAGGCCGATGATAGAGAAGATCAGCCCCAGGATCGGCACCCAGCTCAGCGCCAGACCGAGGATGCCGAAGGTCAGCACGCTGGAGGGAGTGGTGGGACCCATCGGCTGGATGGGCTGCTGGTACACCGGCTGCTGATAGGGCTGCTGGTACACCGGCTGCTGGTAGGCCGGCTGGGCGGGCTGCTGGTACACCGGCTGGGCGGGCTGCTGGTAGGCCGGCTGAGCGGGCTGCTGATAGACCGGCTGAGCGGGCTGCTGGTACACCGGCTGGGCGGGTTGCTGATACACCGGCTGGGCGGGCTGCTCATACACCGGCTGGGCGGGCGTTTCCACCGCCGGAGTCTCCGCGACCGGAGCCTCGACCGCCGGGGCTTCCGCTACGGGAACCTCCGCCACCGGAGCTTCCACCGCCGGAGCCGGCGTCTCGGGAGCGACCGGCTGAGCCGTCGGCGCGCCGCAGTTGGGGCAAAACGCCGCGTCGTCGCTGATATTGGAGCCGCATTTGTTGCAATACATAACGTCTACCTCTTTTCGGATACAGGATACGAAAAACACCCCATGGTATTCCTCGGGTAAAGTGTATCACACCCCGACCAGGGTGTCAACGGTTTTCTTTTCGCCGTCCAGTGCCGCCAAAAAGTCGGCGATCGCCCCGTCATACCGCGCGGTGTGGTTGATCCGGATGCGGGAATGATCGGCGCCGTCGAACCATACCAGCCGCTTGGGCGCCGAACACCGTTCGTACAGCTCCCGCGCCTTTTCGGGGGTGGAAAAAACGTCGGCCCGGCTGTGCAAAAACAGGACCGGGCGGGTCATGCGCCGGATCCGGCGAATGGGGCCGTCGGTGACCACGTTGGCGCCGGAGATCGCCCAGATATAAAACAGCACCTCTCCCGCGAAGGGAAACATCGGCCGCTTGTCCACCCGCATATGGTTGAGGAAGGATTCCCCGAAGGTATCGTACATCCCCTCGGCCACCAGCGCCGTGATATAGGCCGGAGACCGCCTGGCGGTCATGGCGAACAGGCCGGTGGACGAGCCGATGCAGATGCCGTGCAGCACCACCGACCGGTTGCCCAGCGTATCGTGCAGCAGACGGCACCACGCCAGAATGTCCTTGTATTCCCGGTATCCCAGCGAGTTGATCCGCCCGTCGGACAGGCCGTGGGCGCGGTTGTCGATCACCAGCACGTTGTACCCCGCCGCGCGGTACGGCTCGGCGAAGAAATAGGAATACAGCAGCGATTCCATGCGGCCGGGAATGACGATCACCGCCTTGTCGGCGCCGAAATCAAAGTATTCCCCGCACAGATGAAACCGCCCGGAATCGATCTCCACCGGGCGTTTTTGCGCCGCGTAACGGTCGTGCCACGCCATGCCGATATCGAACATCCGCCGGTATTCCTCGTCGTCGGGGATGCTGCATTCCCGGCCCCATTTGGCCTTGGTGGTGCGGATCAGCAACTTGGTATAGATAATGGAAGAAAGAATCATCGTGGGCAGCAAAAAGAACAGCAAAAACACGCCCAGCGCGATCAGCCACCAGTCCATAACGTCCTCCTTACGAAATGCCCACGATCCAATGATAGATCTCCTGTCCGCCGTCCACCGGCTCGATCTCAAGCAGCGGATACCGCTCGCGGATGGCGTCCAGCAGCGCGTCCTGCTCTTCCTCGCTGGCGCCCTTGCCGCGCAGCAGCAGTCCGCTTTCCCGCTGGTCGATGTCCTCCACCAGCGCCAGTCCCTCCAGCACCGCGGCGACCTTGTCGGAGTTGACGCAGACCAGCTCGTGGTTGAGCAAAAGGATCTCGTCGCCCTTGGCGCAGCGCAGGCCGTGGTAGGTGAAATCCCGCGACGCGGCGGTCTGCTCCAGGGTGACCACGTTTTGCGCACCCTGGCGCATCTGCCGGATCCGATAGCCGGTATCGGGACTGTCGGCCACGTCCATTGCCAGCGCGTAATACCCCTCGGCCACGCTTTTGGTGGCCAGCACGGTGACGTTTTTCGCCCCGGTCAGCTCGACCGCCTGCCTGGCGGCCAGCACGACGTTGGGATGGTTGGGCAGCACCACGATCGCTTCGGCGTTGAGCCGGGAAAAGGCGTCGATGAATTCCTGCGAGGAGGTGTTCATCGTCGTGCCGCCGTCGATCACGCACTCGCAGCCCAGATCGGTGAACAGCGTTTTCTGCCCGTCGCCGCTGACCACCGCGATCACCGACAGGGGCTTTTTCTTCGCCGGCTTTTGCTGGCGGCGGATATGCTCGTTGTGCTGGATCTGCATATTGTCCAGCTTGAAGGTCAAAAACTCGCCGAACGAACGCGCCAGCGTCATCACCTTTTCGGGGCGCAGGGTGTGGATGTGCACCTTGACCCGCTTGCCGTTTTGCACCGCCACGATGGAGTTGCCGTACAGCTCCAGATCGGCGATAAACGCCTGCAGACGAAACCGCTGGTCGTATGGATCGGCCGTCATCAGCTGCAGGATGAATTCCATGCAGTAGCCGTCCTCAAAGCGGCTGTTCTCATGGAACAGCGCCTTGTCGGGCGGCGCGGATTCAGTTTTGGGCCGGGCTGCCCGTCCCTCGTACGGCAGGATCTTGCCGTACAGGAATTGCAGCATTCCCTCCACGATGAGGATAAATCCCATCGCGCCGCTGTCCACCACGCCCGCTTCCTTCAAGACCGGCAGCATCTCCGGGGTACGCGACAGGGTGCGCTTCATCTCGGCCACGTACATCGCCAGGATGCTGTCGATGCTCGTGGTGCGGGTGATCTGTCCCCGGATATGCTCGATGCCTTCCCGCGCCACCGACAAAATGGTGCCCTCGACCGGGTGCACCACCGCCTGGTACGCCGTGCGGTAGCCGCGGATCAGCCCCGAACGCATCTCTCCCGGCCCGATGTAGGCGCTGCGGGACAGTTCAGCGGCAAAGCCGTGGAAAAACTGGGACAAGATCACGCCGGAATTGCCCCGCGCGCCCAACAGCATTCCTTCGCTGAGACCGCGCAGAAAGACGCCGGTCTCGGGCGCTTTGCGGGCCATCCGCAGGCCGTTTTCCAGCGTTTTGCGCATATTGGTGCCGGTGTCGCCGTCGGGCACCGGGAAGACGTTGAGTTTGTTGACGGCCTCCTCCTGCGCGATCAGATACGCCAGTCCGTTGACCAGCATCTTCTCCAGTTGCAGCCCGTCGATCCGTCTGAAAGCCATACTCTCGTTCCTTTGCGGTTATTGTTCGTCCTTGCCCATCGCCGTGACCGATTTGGGCAAGGCAAAGGTCAGCGCCAGCGATACCAGCGTACCGGCCGCGGCGATCACCGTCAGATAGACGATGGCGCCGGAAGCGCTCTCCTGCGAGCCCTTGAGGGCGGTCAGCACGATGCCGGTGCCGATCCCCGTCGCCACGCCGGCGAACAGTCCCTGCACCGCGAAATACATCGCCGAATTGGACACGCCGGTCTTCTCCCTTTCCTCGGCCGCCAGCTGCGCCGGCACCGAATACGCCACCGCGAACAACGCCCCGATGGCGAAGGAGCTGACCAGCCCCGTGACGATCGACAGCACCGTTTTGAGGGTGCCGGCGTCCAGCGTACCGACGGCGAACATCATCAGCATCCCCGCCGAGAAGGTCGCCAGAGCGTAGCGAAACGCCGCGCCAAAGCCGAACCGGCGCTGGATCCGGTTATACAGCATCAGCGTGAAGGGCACCGGCGCGAAGGCCGCGACCATCACGTAGATCATGCTCATCCCCACGAAGGAAAAATACTCGTTGATTCCGCCAAGAAACAGCTGCACCCCGAAGGTCATAAAGGCGTAGGCGACCATCCACAAAATGAAAGAGCGGTTGCGAAAAGTGTAGGCCAGCGATTGGAACAGGTTGATCCCGGGCTGTTTTTCTCTTTCGACGGAGCGTTTGGACAGGTCCGGCTCCTTGATCATAAACAGCGGGATGACCATCGTCAGCGACAGAGGCAGCACGATCAGCGCCACCGCGCGGATATTCATGCCGTTGAGCAGCGCCCGCACCGCCACGTAGCCGAGGATGTAATAGACGATGTCGAACACCGATTTGGCGTTGGCGATGGTGGAGCGTTCCCGCTGGGTGTCGACGATTTCGGTATAGGTGGCGTAATAAGTGACCATCGTCAGAGTATACGACGTATAAAACACGCACAAAACGATCCCGTAGTACACCGTGTTGAGCAGAGTGGCGCCGGTGGGATCGGGCACTACCAAAAACAGCAGATACGACGCCAGCAGCGGGATGAGTCCGATGACCAGCGCCGGACGCCGGCGGCCGAAACGGGTGCGCAGATTATCGGTAAAGGAGGCCATCGGGATGTCGATCACCCCGTCGATGATCTTGGCGGCCAACACGAAGGCCGCCCAGACCGCCGCGATCACCAGATCCCGCCCGACGTACGTCTGGTAGGGAATGGCGTCGGCGCCAAACCCGCCCCGCAGCAGCGCGCTGCACAGATACGAGCCCATCATCAGGTTGAGCATATTGATGCCCATCCCCGAAAACGCATACAGGATCAACCGACCCCGTCCATGGATTTTGTTCATTTGATCGTTCTCCCCTCTTTACCCCTGTGCCGAACGGGTCGCCTGTTCCAGGATCGCCCGCTCCTCCTCCAGATCCTTTGAGATCGGCTTGCCGCAATAATACGCCGCCATCAGCCCCGGGCCGACGTTGACGCCGCAGGCGGTGTGCACGTCGTTGATATAGACCGCCTTGGGATGGAAACGCTCCTCGATCAGCCGCTTGTATTCCTCCGCCTGCGGCAGACGGTTGGTCTGGGCGATGAAGACGATCTGCTCGCCCGGATCCTCGATCGTCCGCTCGATGTAGGTCAGCAAAGCGGCGTAGGCCGCCTTGGCGCCCTTGATCTTGCCGATGACGGTGGTCAGGCCGTTGTAGTCGAACTCCCCGATGGGCTTGACCCCGGCCAGCGCGCCGAAAAACGCCTTGGCGTGGGTCAACCGGCCTTTTTTGGCGACGAAGGACAGATCGTCCAGCCACCCCGCCTGATGAAACCGGTTTTTGTTTTCCTCCAGCCAGGCGACGGTCTCCTCCAGCGATTTTCCCTCCTCCCGCAAACGGGAGGCGTACAGGGTCATCAACCCGAAGCCGGGGCCGAACCGCCGGGTATCGACGCAGCGCACGGTCATGTCGGGGTGGCGGGCGGTCACCTCCTTTGCGGCCATGGTGGCAAAATCAAAGGTGCCGCTGATCCCGCCGGAAATGGTCATACACAGCACGTCCTCGCCTTTTTGAGCGTATTCCTCGAACGCCGCGGAAAATTCCGCCACGTTGGCGGGCGACGTCGCGTAGCCGTCGGGATCCTTTTTCAGCCCGGCATAGAATTCCTCCCGGGTGAAATGCTCCCACCGCACGTGGGAGAGGATCTCGGTCTTGTCCGGCAGCACCACGTGGCCGGGAATAACGTCCACCCGGTATTTCTTTTGGAACGCCTCGCCCAGATCGCAGGTGCTGTCCGCCAAAATCGCAAATGGTCTCATACTTCCAACTTCCTTTCCTCAAAACACCGCCGCGCGAAATCCCGCAGCCGCTGCCGCGTGATCTCGTCGCCGGTCAGATAACAAACGGTATGCGCCGCGCCGGGGATCGAGCACCATTCCTTTGGCGACGCACAGGCGTCGAAATTGCGTCTCCCCTGCTCAACGGGAACGGTGACGTCCGCTTCGCCGTGAAAAAACAGCGCCGCAACGGCGGTTTTCCCCAGCGCGTCAGCGGCCGGGCGGGTGATATCCACCCGGCAAAACCACCGGGCGAACCAGATCAGCCACGGCCGGATCAGCGCCGCCGGCAGATGCCTCCGGCGCATCTCCTGCTGAAACTGCTCGTCGGGCGAAGCGTACCCGCAGTCCAGCACCATCCCCCGCACGATCGCGGGATCCAGACGGTCGCTGGCATAGGCGACGGTGGCGCTGCCCATCGACACCCCGTACAGCAAAACCCGCCTGGTGGGGGTCTGCTTTTGCAGCCAGGGGATCCACGCCAGCAGATCCTCCGCCTCCCGCAGGCCCATGGTGGTCGTCCCTTCGCTGCCGCCGTGAGCCCGCTGGTACAAAAAGCAAAGATTGTATCCCTGCCGGCGCAGATCAGCCGCCTGCGCGCCGTAAGTGCTCAGCATCGGAGAATTGTATCCGTGCAGGAATACCACCGTGTCGGAACCGCCCGCATCATAAAACCGCCCGCACAAACGAACGCCGTCGGGCGCCTTCATCCGCAGGGTGCGCGAGGGCAGAGCCTGCAAATAATCCGCGGCGTCCTTCAACCGGTCGGCAAAGGGGGCGTAATAGGGGTGGACGGTATCCAGCACGGCGACGCCGCCCCGCTTGCGTTTGGAAAAGATCACCAGAAAAAACACCGCCGCCGGCGCCAATATCAGCACCAGATACGCCGCGGCGATTCCCAGCAATACGATCAGCGCGATCTTCATACGTCCTCCCTTGAGATCAGCGAAAACGAATCGGGACTTTCCGCCGGCACCGCTGTCAGCGGCGCCGCTCCCTCCTCCCCGAGCAAAAAGAACCGGGTCCGCGCGACCGCCTCGCCGCTGACGGCGATCAGCCCGCCGACGGGATCGGGCAGCCGCCAGCAGGCGGTCCGCTCGTCGTCGGCGTCGATCCGCCGGGGACGAAATTGGCCGACGCCGGCACATTTGAAGGCGGCTTCCTTACGGATCCACCGCCACAAAAAATCCTCCGGCGTGGCAGGCGCAAGGCGGCGCTCACGGGGGGTATAGGTCTTCGACCGCAGACCGGCCAGCCGGTCGGGATCCGTTTTAAGCCGCCGCAAAAAGGCGTCGATCCCCTCCAGATCCACTCCAACCGGGCGATTGGACACCGCCGCGGCCACCCAATCGCCGGAATGGGTGAGAGAAAACGCCGCTTTGTCGCAGATCCACTTGCCGGTCCCGGTTTTTTCAAACGACAGCGTTTCGGGCGCCAGCGCCAGCGATTTTTTTAAGCCGACAAACAACGCTTGCCAGTCGCTGCGCTTGTTTTGGCGCAGCTGCTCGCTGCCGCAGGAGGCGATCTCCCGCGCCCGTTCGGGAGGATACACCTCCCCGGTCAAAACGGCGCGATCCGCCCTTGCCAGATAGACGTCCAGCACCGGGCGCTGATTCCACCGGCGGCGGGCTTGCTCCTCCTGCTCGCACCGGGCCACCCCAAACACGCATGCGGTGGCGAAATGCTCGCAGTTGTTGTGGATCAGGTTGTAGCCGCCCTCCCCCATCCGGCTCTCGGCCCGCCGGACGATCTCCGCCGCGGGATATGCGCCAGCCGCCTCCCGGCGGTTCAGCCGGGCGACCTCCACGATTCTGCCGCAGGCAAAGGCGTCGATATCGGTGGCCAGCACCCGCACCTGATCCCACGGGATCCGGTTTTCCGGCAGGGGCGGCAGACCGAACTGGATCACCCGTTCCTCGCTGACGAAAATGCCGTAGTGATGCAGCGCGCCCAACCCGACCCGGATCATATCGCCGGGCTTGCATTGCGCCGCAACCCATTTCATACGCGTTTCCTTTCGATATAGGCGACGACGTCGCCCACCGTTTCAAAATCCGTCACCCCGACGTCGTCGAACCGGATGCCGAATTCCTCCTCCACGGCGATCACCAAAAACAGGATGCTGACCGAGGTCAGTCCCAGATCGGTCGTCAGCCGGGCGTTTTCGGAATAATCCAGCGGCGCGTCGGGCGGCAGATCGTTGGCGGCGCGCAGGATATCCTCCAGCTTTTCCAAAATCTCAGTTCTGCTCATCTTTGTATCTCACAATCTTCATGCTGGGCGTCCGCTCGAAATCGGTATCCCGCACCGTCATCCGGCTGACCCGCTGATAGCCGGGCAGCGTCCGGTTGACCTCGGCCAAACGCTCCAGAATATAGGGCTTGATCTGCTCGGGCGGCAGATCCTTGAGGGCGGTCAGGCGGGGCACCACCTCCAGCGCGAGAATGGATCCGCCGGCGTCGCTGCGCGCAGCGAACACCTGGGAATCCTGCACGCAGGGCAGGGCGTTGAAGCGGGCCTCGACCTCGGCGGGCGACACGTTTTCGCCGTTGGGCAGCACGATGATCTCCTTGATCCGGCCGGTGATATACAAAAACCCGTCCTCGTCGAACCGCGCCAGATCGCCGGTGCGAAACCATCCGTCCTCAAACGACGGCTCCTCTTCCCCGACGTAGCCGTCCATCACGTTTTTCCCTTTGATCCACAGTTCGCCGTCCACCAGCTTGAGCTCCTGGTTGGGATAGGGCAAGCCCACCGAATCGGGCTTCGAAAGGTACGCCGGATTGCCCGACACCAGATTGGCGGATTCGGTCAGCCCGTAGCCGGGACAAAGGGCGATCCCCATCCGGTCGTATTCGCCCACCAGATACGGCGCCACCGCGGCCGCGCCGCAGATGATATACCGCATGTCCTCGCCCAGCATATTGCGCCCGAATTTTTTGGACAGGGTCAGCGCCATTTCCGCCAGCGCCGGCACCACCACCAGGAAGGTCGGCTTGAAGACGGCGATATCGCGGAACATATCCTTGTTGCTGCGGCAGATCCACAGGGTGCTGCCGGTATACAGCGCCGTCATCAGATTGCGGATCAGCCCGAAGACGTGGGACAGCGGGATGGCCAGCAGATACCGCTGAAAGAAAAAATCCTTCAGTCCGTAGCAGCCGTTGACCGTCCCCTGCATCACCGCCCGATGGGACAACAGCGCGCCTTTGCTTTGGCCGGTGGTGCCGCCGGTGAACATGATGACGCAGGGCGTTTCCGGCTTTACCGGGACGACCGGCGCGCATTCATCGCCGGCCGCGTCGGCCGCAATCAGCGGCAGATCGGGACGGCGGGCTTTTACCGCCGCCAGCTTTTCCTCCAGCCCCGGCTGATAGATCAGCGCGTCCATCCCGAATTTCATGCTGCAGCCGAAAACCGTCCCCGCGTCAAGCTGCGCCGGCAGGATCACGGCGGTACATCCCGCCGTGACGGCGGCCAGATAGCCCCTGACGAAATCGTAGGAATTGGCGGCCAGCAGCCCTACCCGTTTTCCGGCAAAAGGGGTCAGCAGCGCCCGCAGGCGGGCGGCGTCCCGTTCCACTTCGCCGAAGGTGTGGGACACCCCTTCGTCGACGATCGCCGGGCGGTCGGCGTAAGCCGCCGCGCAGCGCGCCCACATGGCCGACACCGATTCGTCCTCGATCAATTTCGCCAGCTCATCGGCGTTCATATACCTTTCAAACGGTTTGGCGGTGGTCACGGACATGGCGTGTCTCCTCCTTTTTCTTGCTTGGCGCTTTGCCCCAGCCGGGACAAGGCGATCTCTTTTTCCTGCAATCGGCGCGCCGCTTCGTTGATCTGGCGCATAGTGAGTTTTTCGCCGGCCGCGGCCGGATCCACCGGCTCGCCGATGCCCATCACCAGCCGGTGATAAAACCGGCGGCGCTTGTGGATGTAAACCGGCACGATGGGCTTTTGGCTTTGCAGCGCCATGAGCACCATCCCCGCTTTGAAGGAAGCGAGCTGTCCGCTGCCGTCGTTGACCTGTCCTTCGGGAAAGAGGGTGACCATCTCCCCGCTTTGCAGATGCCCGACGATCTGGCGAAACGTGTCCACACGGACGTTGTCCTTGTCGATGGGGATGCACAAAAAGCCCTTGAACATCCACCAGAGCGGCCCGTCGAAGAATTTTTGCAGACAAACGAAATGGTGCCGCCGGTACCACACGGCGTATTGCAGATAGACCGGGTCGAAAAACCCGATATGGTTGGCGATCACCAGCGCGCCGCCCCGGATCCGCTTTTTGGCCAGTTCGCTTTCGTAGACGATCCGGGGACGAAACCACAAAAGCCCCGGCAGCGCCGCGATCGCCTTGGCGACGTCATGAAACAGATAACGCGGGGAAATCGCCTTGTCACAGGGCGGTACGGGTCTTCTCATGCAGCAGACTCTCCAGTTCTATCACCCGGGCGCGCAGCGCCCCGGTGACGATTTGCAGATTTTCCCGATCGTCCCGGTCGGGATCGATCAGATCGGCCGCCATCAGCGGTTTGCCGATCAGCACCCGCGCGCGGCGAAGCCGAAAATAGCTCCCGTCGGTGACCACCGGGATCACCGGCACGCCGGCGCTCAGCGCCAGATACGCGGCGCTGGTCTTGAAGGGCAAGGGGCGTTCTTCCCCGGGGCGAGGCAGGCGGCTTTCGGGGAAGATCCCCACCACGCCGCCCCGGCGCAGCACCTCTTGGCTGCGGGCAACGAACCCGAAATCAAAGGCGCCGCGATCCACCCGGATCCCGCCCAGCCCCTTGAGCAGCCATCCCAGCGGCTTTTTCTCAAACAGCACCTCCGCCATTTGAAAGCGCAAAGTGCGCCAAAAGAAAACGAACAAATACACCGCGTAGTCGAACACCGCCGTATGGTTGGAAATCACGATGGCCGCGCCGCGGATCCGCCTGGACTGCGCCGCGCGGTCCTCGTAATAGACCTTGGTGCGAAAACAAAGCCATTGCACCGGCCAGGCGGTGATCTTCACCAGCCAGTTGACAAGATCAATTCCCATCCCGGCCTCCTGTTTGCACGAACGCGTACAGCCCTTCCACGGTGTTGAGCCCCTTTCCGCCCTCACTCGGGAACGCGACGCCGAATTCCTCCTGCAGGCGGGCGATCAGGGCAAAATAGTCCAGACTGGTGCCGCCCTCGTCCAAAAAGAAGTCGGCGTCCAACCGGATCTCCCCGGGCGGCCGTCCCAGCGCGGCGGAAAACAACTCCCGCAGCCGGATCAGCCGCTCGTCGGCGGCGGAGCTTTCCTCAGCAAAGCTGTCGGGCGAGAGGATCCGCAGCTCTCCCGCGGCAAACCGGCGGGCCAGTTTTCCCCGGTTGACCTTGAACTCCTGCTCGCCGATCAGCGGGTCGGCCACGTAGACGATCCGCCCCAGCAGACCGGTCAGTCCCAGCCTGGCGGCGGTATCCCGCACGCCGGCGTCCACCGCCGCGAAGCGGTCGGCCGACAGGGTGCGGCGCACCGATATAAGCAGCACCGGCCGCACGCCGTCGGGCGTGTCTTCCCGGATCAGCGCCGCGCCGGCAAGGTCTGCCATCGTAAAATACGGCTCGATCAGATCGGGGTTGAGATTTTCCCCGTTGGCGGCGACGACCACGTCGTCCCGCCTGCCCAGAATACGATACCGCCCGCCGCGGGACGCCGCCAGATCCCGGGTGGGATACCATTCCGCCGCCGGGCGCTGCACGCCGCCCTCCAGGATGCGGCAGGCGGTCGCCCGGCCGCGCACCAGCAGTTCGCCGTTCTCATTGATCCGGTATTGAGCAAAGGACAGCGGCTTGCCGACGTATCCGGCGGCGCGCGTTTTTTTGCGGGAGGAAAGCTCCACCGACGTGATGCCGATCTCGGTCATCCCGTATCCGTTGCACAGCCGGTAGCCGATCGCGTTGAAAAAGCCCAGCACCTCGCGGGAGATCCCGCCGCCGCCGGTGATGAGAAAGCGGATGCTCTCCCCGAACAGCTCTTCCCGCACCGGGCGAAAGGCCAGCCGGGTAAAGGCGGCGCCGATCAGCGGCCAATCGCCGATCACCCGGCTGATCGCCAGTCCCCGACGCAGACGGCGCACGTCCTTTTCCCCGCGGGAGTGAACGGTGCGCATCGCCTGCCGGTAAACGGTCTCCCAAAACAGCGGCACGGCAAAAATATGGGTGACCCCGTGGCGCCGGATGGTGTTGACCACCGTCGCCGGCTGCATATCCTGCAAATGGACAAAGGTGCGGGAGAAAAAGCCGAACCAAAGATAAACGGCAATCAGCCCGAACACATGGTAAAAGGGCAAAAAGTCCAGCAGCTTGAGCCGACCGTTGCAATGCCGTTTGATCGCCCGGCAGCGCCGCACGATCCGGGCGCTTTCCCGGATCTGCTCGACGATCTGCCCGGCGGAATACGCGCACAGCTTGAGCCGGTCGGACGTTCCCGACGACATCGCCCAGATCGCGTCGCCGAAAGCGCCGGGGACAAACGCCCCGTCTGCCGTCAGCGAGGAAAAAAGCAGGGTGTTCGTCCCGTAGGTCTGCCCGTCGCTGATCACCGCTTTGGCGCCGGCGTCCTCCAGCGCCCGCTCGACCGTCGGCGCCGGCAGACGCCGGTTGATCAGCAGCGGACTAAAGCCGGCCGCCAGGATCGCCCAAAACGCCTCGATCCATTCGGGTCCGTTGTCCATGCTCAGCCCGACGACGGCGTTTGGCGGCAGATCGCCCAGCCGCTCCCTCAGCGCGCCGGCCAGCCGCAGACTTTCGTCATACGCCTGCCCGTAGGTGGTGGTGACGATCCGGTAGCCGGCGCTGCGCTCGTACATCACGTTGTCCCGCTCCCGGAACATCAGGGTGAACAAAGACGAAAACGAAACGTCCATCTGCTCCAGCGCGGCCAGTTTATTTCGCACAAAGGCGTTGATGGTGCGGTGTCCGCCCAGTCCCCGATCGGTCATTTTCCGTGTGTTCACCCCTCGTAAAATGCCAAAAAAGCGTTCGCCCGTTTCGGTAAATATAACTGTTTGATATGATACCATATACCCCGCCATAAAGCAAGGCTTTTCGACAGGAAAATCCACCCGTTCGACATCCCGCTCACCCTATGGTATAATGAAAAAAACATCCGGCGCAACCGTCGGCGATTTTTGACGAGATGATGGTTGAAACCGGTTTTGCGAAGGAGGTCGCTCCATGCTGGACGAAGAGATCGTCGCGTTGTACTGGCAGCGGGACGAGGCGGCCATTATCGAAACGCAGGCGCGCTATGAGCGGTACCTGATCCGCGTCGCCTTCAACATCCTGGCGAACGACGAGGACAGCCGGGAGAGCGTCAACGACACCTATCTCGCGGCGTGGGAATCCATGCCGCCCCATCGGCCGCAGGTGTTGTCCACCTTTTTGGGCAAGCTGACCCGCCGCATCGCCATCGACCGCTACCGCCACCGCCACCGGCAAAAACGGCAGGGCTCGGAATACGCCCTGTCGCTGGACGAGTTGGGCGAGTGCGTCAGCGGACGGGAAGATCCCGAAAGGGAGCTGGACGACCGGGCGCTGGGTGAGGCGTTGAGCGCCTTCGTCCGCGCCCTGCCCGATACCGCCCGCCGGGTCTTTATCGGGCGATACTATTACCTCGACCCGCTGCGGGAGGTGGCCGCCTACTGCGGCGTCAGCGAATCGGCGGCCAAGAGCCTGCTGTTTCGCGTCCGCGGCCAGTTGAAAGAGTACTTGCGAAAAGAAGGGATCGAGATATGACGAGCGACAGACTGATCGACGCGCTGGGGCTGTTGGACGACGATCTTATCGAGGAGGTCGACCGGCTGCGCCAGCCTCGTCCGAAGGTGATCCGCTGGAAACGCTGGGCGGCGCTGGCCGCGGCGGCGGTCGTGGCCTTTGCGGGGGTGGGCGCCATGGCCGCCATCGGCATCGGCCCCTTCGCCGTAACATCGGACACCGCCAAAAACGCCTCGACGTCCGAAAACGCATCTCCCGCGGATGACGGCGTCGCTGAAAGCGTTCAAGACAAGGCGAGTGATCTGACGCGGCAAAACGGCGCGGACGACGGCGCCGGCGCGGTGGAAAACGAAGCCGTCACAGGCCCCGTTCAATCCTCCCATACGCAAACGGTGACGGTGCGGCTGGTCACCTGGAGGGAGGATGGCTTTACCGCCGTTCTTATCGACGACGGCGGAAACGAGCTTTTGGCGGGCGTTGAAGAGGTTTTGATCCTTACCGACGGCGCCGACCGATACCCGCCGGGCAGCCTACTGACGATCCGGTTCGATCAAACGCGCGTCGGGCAGCAGCAGCGCGCCGACGCGGCCGTTCCCGCTCTCACCATTGACCCTTTGCAGATCGAACCGGTGTAAAAGCGAAAGGAGCAACGCCATGAGCAAGAGAAAATGGATCCTGCCGGTAAGCATCGTCGGCGGTGTGATCCTTCTGCTGGTGATCGCCCTCGCCGTCGGCTGGGCGGTGATGAGCGCCCGCGGATTCGCCCTGTCGACCGGACGGGCGATGGTGACCGCCGACGGCAAGGTGCTGCTGGTCGACGGAAGCACGGTGGTGGAGCTCACCGCCCGGCCGGACGTGTTGCCCGTCCTGTCCACCGGCGACCGGATCGCCGTGGTCCACGACGGGGTCGAGGAGAGCTATCCCGCCCGCACCGCCGCCTACTGGTGCGTGAAGCTGGGCGGCGGCAGCGAAGCCGATCTGCCGGCCGACGTGCTCGCCTCCCTGCGGGAGCTGGGCTGGACGCCGCAAACGCCCCAAAAGAAGACGGACGTG
>JBMNVL010000025.1:0-20082 GCA_050946775.1 Acutalibacteraceae bacterium | reverse complement strand
CCCACGCCGCGGCGTATATCATCGCCGCGCTGCGGGTGGCGTGGTACAAGGTGCACCGCCCGGCGGAATACTACGCCGCCTATTTCACCGTGCGCAGCGACGATTTCGACGCCGAGCCGGTGCTGCAGGGCAAGGACGCCGTCAAGCGGATCATCGATACCATCCGGGAAAAAGACAAATTCAAGCAGGCGACCGCCAAGGAGCAGGACATCGCCGACACCCTGCATATCGTTTACGAGGCGATGCAGCGGGGGATCGTCTTCCTGCCCATCGATCTGTACAAGTCCCACTCCTATAAATTCCTGATGGAGGACGGCAGGATCCGGCTGCCTTTCAGCTCGATCAAGGGACTGGGCGGCGCGGCGGCGCAGGGGTTGATGGACGCCCGGCAGGCCGGGCCGTACATTTCCTGTGACGATCTGCAGTCCCGCAGCGGCGTGACCAAGGCCCACATCGAGTCGATGCGGGCGCTGGGCGTGCTGGACGGTCTGGCTGCCACCAGTCAAATGACCTTCTTTTAAGACTTGACAATTACGCAAGACTATGGTAAAATTACGATACGGCGGGGAGCGATCCCTG
This sequence comes from Acutalibacteraceae bacterium, assembly GCA_050946775.1. Classification (GTDB taxonomy): domain Bacteria; phylum Bacillota; class Clostridia; order Oscillospirales; family Acutalibacteraceae; genus UMGS1474. Next base: position 19,503 of record JBMNVL010000025.1, on the reverse strand, counting down.
CCGTATCCTCGTTTATACGCGCAACAGGAGAGATCACGATGGCAGTCAAACGATACGATACCGTCATCATCGGCGGAGGCATCGGCGGGCTGATGGCGGCCTACCGGCTGCGGCTCAACGCTCCACAGATGACCATCGCCGTCACCGAGCGGGGCAATACCCTGGAAAACCGCCATTGCCCGGCCGGGAAAAACAGCACCTGCGTCCACTGCAAGACCTGCAGCATCACCAGCGGATTTGCCGGCGCCGGCGCTTTTTCCGACGGCAAATTCAATCTGGGCACGGCCTACGGCGGCACTTTGGGCGAGGAGCTGGGGGACGATACCGCCAACCGGTATATCATGGAAGTGGACAAGGTGCTGGGGGAGTATTGCACCTCCGGCGTCCCGCAGGTCTACCATTCCAACGAGGCGCTCAAGCTCAAATGCCTGCAAAACAACCTGCGGCTGCTGGATATGAACGTCAAGCACCTGGGCACCGACAACAACTACAAAACCATGCAAAACCTCATCCGGGCGATCGAATCGTCGGGCACCGTGCTGTATCCGTTTTACGAGTGCGTGTCGGTCGACCGGGAGGGCGACGGCTACGCGCTGCGCTACCAAAACGGCGAGACCCTGCTGGCGGGTCACGTCATCATCGCTACCGGCCGCGGCGGCGCGGGATTTGTGGCGGATTTTTGCCACAAATTTGGAGTCAAGACCCGTTCCAACCACATCGACATCGGGGTGCGGGTGGAGATGAAGGACGTCATCTGGAAGGAATTTTCCGACCAGATCTACGAGCCGAAGATCCTGTACAAGACCAAGACCTTCGAGGATCGCTGCCGGATGTTTTGCTTCAACAAGGGCGGTCTGGTGTCGGCGGAAAACAACCACGGCATCATCACCGCCAACGGCCATTCCTACGCCGAGGCGGATAAAAAGACCGACAACTGCAACTTCGCCATTCTGTCGAGCATCCGCTTTACCGAGCCGTTCGACCAGCCCACCGAGTACGCCGAGAACATCTCGAGACTGGCCAACATGATCGGCAAGGGCAACGTGCTGGTGCAGCGCTTCGGCGATCTGATCCGCGGCCGGCGGACCAACGATCACCGGCTTTCGCAAAACACCGTGACGCCCACCTTGCGGGCGACGGCGGGCGACATTTCGCTGGTGCTGCCTCACCGGATACTGACCAACATCATCGAGACCATCTACGCGCTGGATCGTGTGGCGCCCGGCAGCGCCAACGACGACACCCTGCTGTACGGGTGCGAAAGCAAGTATTACTCCATCCGTCCGCTGTTCCAAAACGGGCACTTTGAGCTGGTGGACGGGGTGTACATCATCGGCGACGGCAGCGGCATCTGCCGGGGCTTGTCCCAGTCGGGCGCCATGGGTATTTACGTGGCCGACTGCATCACCGGGCAAACGGTCTGATCTTCACGCGGCGCGCTTTTCGGATGGTTTCCTGCAAAGATGATTTGAGGCTTTTTTATCATTTTTCCAAAAAACCGGGCGGTCAAATCCGCCCGGTTTTGTTCACGGCGACGAAGATGGAAAATCCGGTCGGATTTTGTTGACAAAATGTGAACGGTATGTTACGATGAATTCATCGAGTCAGTTGCTGATATAGGTTTGGATTTTCGGGTTTCCGAACGGCCCAAATGTGTCTACCGTGACGCCGTAAGTCATGACTATTAGCGGTACTCAGAATGGGTGATATTGGCAAACAGGCTGTTAGGCGGTCTGTTTGCTTGTGTTTTGGGGGATTTGTATGAAGGCGCTGGAAGACAAGATCCGCAGCGAGGGCACGGTTTTGCCGGGCAATATCCTCAAGGTCGGTTCCTTTCTCAACCAGCGGCTGGATGCGGATTTTTTGATGGAAATGGGGCGGGAGATCGCCCGTCTGTACGATGGACAGGGCGTCACCAAGATTTTGACCATCGAAGCGTCGGGCATCGCCATCGCGGTGGCGGCCGGCGCGGCGATGCATCTGCCGGCGGTGTTCGCCAAAAAGCACCGCTCCATCAACGTGGGCGCCGACGTGTACAAAACGACCGTCCATTCGTACACCCACGGCGCCGACTACAACGTGGTGGTGGACAAGGACTATCTGTCGGCGGACGACCGGGTGCTGATCGTGGACGATTTTCTCGCCAACGGCGCGGCGCTGGAGGGGCTTCTCGATCTGGTGCGGCAGGCGGGCGGGACCGTCGTCGGCGCGGCCATCGCCATTGAAAAGGGCTTTCAGCCCGGCGGCAAGCGGCTGCGGGAGACGGGGCTGCGGGTGGAATCGCTCGCCATCATCGACAGCATGGAGGACGGCGTGCTTCGCTTCCGCGCTTAAACACGTATGTAATTATTTTACATAACAAAAATCAAGGAGGACGTTACCCATGAAAAAGATTCTCGCAGTACTTCTGGCTTGCGCGATGCTCTTCGCGCTGGCGGCCTGTGCCGGTGGCTCCGACGCGGAGAAAAAAGGCATGAGCGAAGACATCCTGCCCCGCAACGAGATCACCTCGAGCGTGACCGTTCCGGCCGATTTCAAAATCGGTATGATCTGCCTGCACGATGAAAACTCCACCTACGACAACAACTTTATCCAGGGCCTGAAATCGGTTCAGAAGGGGATGGGTCTGTCGGACGATCAGGTGATCATCACCACCGGCATCGGCGAGGATTCCACCTGCTACGACACCGCCGTGGATATGGCCAAAAACAAGGGCTGCAAGATTATTTTCGCCGATTCCTTCGGCCACGAGTCCTTTATGAAACAGGCCGCGCAGGAGTATCCGGACGTGCAGTTCTGCCACGCCACCGGCACCTCCTCCAAGATCGCGAAGATCAAAAACTTCCACAACGCGTTTGCCTCCATCTATGAGGGCCGCTACATCGCCGGCATCGCCGCTGGCATGAAGCTCAACGAAATGATCGACGCCGGCAAAATCACCAAGGATCAGGCCATCATCGGTTATGTCGGCGCCTTCACCTACGCGGAAGTGATCTCGGGTATGACCTCCTTCTTCCTGGGCGCCCGCTCGGTCTGCGAGAGCGCGACCATGAAGGTCCGTTACACCGGTTCCTGGTACGACCAGGCCAAAGAGCAGGAAGCCGCCACCGCTCTGATCGAGAACGACAAGTGCGTTCTGATCAGCCAGCACGCCGACTCCCTGGGCGCTCCTACCGCCTGCGAGCTGGCCGGCGTGCCCAACGTTTCCTACAACGGCAGCACTTACTCCGCCGGTGAGAACACCTTCATCGTCTCCTCGGCCATCAACTGGGCGCCTTACTTCCAGTACATCATCGAGTCGGTCGTGAACGGCAAGGAATTTGACACCGACTGGTGCGGCGGCATCGCCACCAACTCGGTCGTTGTCAGCGGCATCAACCAGGACGTGGTCGCCGAGGGCACCATGGAGAAGATCAACGCCGCCATCGACGGCTTCAAGGCCGGTACCCTGCACGTCTTCGCCACCGATACGTTCCAGGTCGAAGGCAAAAACCTGACCGAGTATCTGGCGGACGTCGACGGTGACTTCACCGGCGAGACCAACGTCATCCACGACGGCTATTTTGACGAGTCCAACGCCAAGGATTTCCGTTCGGCTCCGTATTTCGACATCATCATCGACGGCGTTACCAACCTGAACACCAACTTCGGCTGATCGCCCGTCGGCACCTGACCGCGTGATCACACAAGGGGAGCGTCTTGCTCCCCTTGTGTTGGTTTTACTGATTTTAGGAGGTCCACCTGTGAACGCTCTGGAACTGAGAAACGTAACCAAACGCTTCGGGGATATCGTGGCCAACAAAAACGTCAATCTCACGGTGCGTGCCGGCGAGATCCTCGCCGTGCTGGGGGAAAACGGCAGCGGCAAGACCACGCTGATGAATATGATCTCCGGCATCTACCATCCCGACGAGGGCGCGATCTTCGTCGGCGGCGAGCCGGCGACCATTTCGTCGCCCAAGGACGCTTTCCGCTACAGGATCGGTATGGTACACCAGCATTTCAAGCTGGTGGATCTGTTCACCGCCGCTGAAAACATCGTGCTGGGGCTGGACGAAAAGTTTTCGCTCAGACGCTCCGCCCAAAAGGTGCGCCAGATCAGCGAGCAGTACGGATTCGAGATCGACCCGATGAAGAAGATCTACGAAATGTCGGTTTCGGAAAAGCAGACGGTGGAGATCATCAAGGTGCTGTATCGCGGCGCCGATATCCTGATTCTGGACGAGCCGACCGCCGTGCTGACGCCGCAGGAGACCCAAAAGCTGTTCGCGGTGCTGCGCCGGATGCGGGACGACGGCAAGTCGATCATCATCATCACCCACAAGCTGCACGAGGTGCTGTCCCTGTCCGACCGGGTGGCGGTGCTGCGCAAGGGCGAATACATCGGCACCGTCGAGACGGCGCAGACCGATCAGGCCGAGCTGACCGAAATGATGGTCGGCAAAAAGATCGCGCTGAACATCGATCGCATTGATCCGGTCGATCCGCAGGACCGGCTGGTGGTGCGCCATCTGGGACTGACCGACGTCAACGGTCTGAAGGTGCTCGACGACGTCACCTTTACCGCCCGCAGCGGCGAGATCCTTGGTATTGCCGGTATCGCCGGATCGGGACAAAGGGAGCTGCTGGAATCCATTGCCGGACTTCAGCATCTGGCCGAAGGCGAGATCGAGTATCACAACCCCAAAACCGGCGCCGTGGAGAATCTGCGGGACAAGACCCCGGTGCAGATCCGGGATCTCGGCGTGCGGTTGTCCTTCGTTCCGGAGGATCGTCTGGGCATGGGTCTGGTCGGCAATATGGACATCATCGACAATATGATGCTGCGCAGCTACAAAAAGGGCCGCTCGGTCTTTGTCGACCGTCAGCCGCCCAAGGAGCTTGCCAACCGGATCATCGAGAGCCTGGAGGTGGTCACTCCCGGACCGACGACGCCGGTGCGGCGGCTGTCGGGCGGCAACGTGCAAAAGGTACTGGTCGGGCGGGAGATCGCCGCTTCGCCCACCGTGCTGATGGCGGCTTATCCGGTACGGGGACTGGACATCAACTCCTCGTATATGATCTATCGTCTGCTCAACCAGCAAAAGCAAAACGGCGTGGCGGTCATCTTCGTCGGTGAGGACCTGGACGTGCTGATCGAGCTGTGCGACCGGATCATGGTCATCGGCTCGGGGCGGATCACCGGCATGGTGGACGGCCGCACGGCCACGAAAGAAGAGATCGGTCTGCTGATGACCAAGACGGAAGGGGGTCACGAAGGATGAGCAAAGCCGCAAAACACACCCGCGAGCCGCTGGTTTATATCTCCAAGCGGACCGGCGTGCCGCTGAAAACCGCCATTTTGGTGCGGGCGGCGGCCATTTTGCTGGCGTTGGTCGTCTGCGCCGTCGTTACCAAGGTGCTGACCGGCGACGATCCGCTGTCCCTGTTCGCCACCGTGTTCCACGGCGCCTTCGGTGCCGGACGGACGCTGGTCACCATCCACGACGTCGCTTTCCTGCTGTGCGTCTCGCTGGCGGTCACGCCGGCCTTCCGGATGCGGTTTTGGAACACCGGCGCCGAGGGACAGGTGCTGATCGGCTGCCTGTCCACGGCGGTGTGTATGCTGGTGCTGGGCGGCAAGGTGCCCGACGGACTGCTGATCCTCATTATGACGGTCTGCGCCATCCTGGCGGGGATGATCTGGGGCTTGATCCCGGCGTTTTTCAAAGCCCATTGGGGCACCAACGAGACGCTGTTTACCCTGATGATGAACTACGTCGCCATCCAGTTGATCGAGTACTTCCTCAAAGTGGCGGACAAGAGCGGCTCCAACGTGGTCGGCCCGGATCTGCTGACTCACGGCTGGTTCCCGGAGATCTTCGGGGTCAAATATCTGCTCAATATTCTGATCGTCGCGGTCATCACCGTGATGATGTACATCTATTTGCAGTATACCAAGCACGGCTATGAGATCTCGGTGGTGGGCGAAAGCGAAAACACCGCCCGGTATATCGGCATCAACGTCAAAAAAGTCATCTTGCGGACCATGGCGCTTTCGGGCGCGATCTGCGGCATCGCCGGACTGCTTTTGGTGGGCGGATCGTCCCACTCGATCGACTCCAATCTGGTCGACGGCCGTGGCTTTACCGCCATCATGGTGTCGTGGCTGGCCAAATTCAACCCGCTGACGATGATCTTCACCTCGCTGCTGCTGGTGTTTCTGGCGCGCGGCGCCGACGAGGTCACCTCGAAATTCGGCCTCAACGGCGATTTCGCCGATATCCTGACCGGCATCATCCTCTTCTTCATCATCGGGTGCGAATTTTTCATCCACTATCAGGTGCATTTCAGCCGGCGTCGCAAGGCTGCAGCGGTCATAGAGGAGGGACGCTGATATGGGTACGATCTTTGTTTTTCTCCGTCAGGCCATCATGCAGGGCACCCCTCTTTTGTACGGCGCCACCGGCGAGATCCTGACCGAAAAATCCGGCAACCTGAACCTCGGTATCCCCGGTATCATGTATATCGGCGCCATCTCGGGGGTCATCGGCGGCTTTTTCTACCAAAACGGCGGCGGCGCGGTCAACCCGTTTTTGGCGGTGCTGATCCCGCTGCTGTGCTGCCTGATCGGTTCGCTGCTGGTATCGCTGCTGTATTGCTTCCTCACCGTCACCCTGCGGGCCAATCAGAACGTTACCGGTCTGGCGATCACCACCTTCGGCGTCGGCTTCGGCAACTTCTTCGGCGGCTCGCTGATCAAGATTCTCAAAAGCGACGTGCCCTATCTGTCACTGGTCAAGATCGCCCGGGCGTATAAAACGTCCTTGCCCTTCGCCGAAAGTATGGGCCCGGTGGGACAGCTCTTTTTCTCCTACGGGTTTATGGTGTATCTGGCGGTGGTGATCGCGGTGATTGTCGGGATCATCCTCAAACGCACCCGGGTGGGTCTGCATCTGCGGGCGGTAGGGGAAAACCCCGCCACGGCGGATGCCGCCGGTATCAACGTCAGCCGGTACAAATATCTGTCCACCTGTCTGGGCGGGATGATCGCCGGACTGGGCGGACTGTATTACGTGATGGACTACGCCAACGGCATCTGGTCCAACAACGGCTTTGGCGACCGGGGATGGCTGGCCATCGCCATCGTCATCTTCGCCACCTGGAAACCCACCGTGGCGATTGCCGGATCGTACCTGTTCGGCGCGTTGTACATCCTGTTCAACTACATCAACGTTCCCATGCAGATGATCCCGCTCATCCAGATGCTGCCCTATGTGGTCACCATCATCGTGCTGGTCATCACCAGCATGCGCAAGAAACGGGAAAACCAACCCCCAGCTCACCTCGGCCTGTCCTATTTCCGGGAGGAAAGGTGACGCAATCAAAAAGCACGCGTTGAATTTTTCAACGCGTGCTTTTTTGCCGCAAAAACCCCGTGCTCCCTTCGGTCGCCGGCGCTTGGAGTTCGTTTCGAATCCCTTGTGCCCACAAAAAATCCCGATCCCCGCTTTTGCGGAGATCGGGATTTTGGCGCGCTGCAAGGGATTCGAACCCCTGACCTCTTGATTCGTAGTCAAGCACTCTATCCAACTGAGCTAGCAGCGCAAATCGTTGCTCTGAAAGCAACGCTACTATTATAGCGACTATGCTGACGGTTGTCAAGGGAAATTTTTATTCTTTTAAAACTTTTTGCCACAGGTCTCACGCCGTGACGGCGCTTTTGCGTTTCCAGTAGCCGCTGATATAAAACGCCAGCACCACGCCGGTGGAGATCACCCATCCGATCGGCCAGGACAGCCAGATGCCGTCGGTTCCCATTTTGTCGAACAGCCAGAAGGAGAGCGCCACCCGCAGGATCAGATCGGAAAAGGTCGAGGTCATAAAGGCGATCATGGCGCCGGCGCCCCGCATCATCCCGTCGGTAATGATCTTGATGGGGATCACGAAATAAAACGGCGTCACCATCCGCAAGAAGGCGGCGCCGGTTTCCAGCGCCAGCGCACTGTGATCGGTCATAAACGCCCGGATCATCTCCTCGCGGAAGAAAAACAGCACCACGAAAAACGGCACCGCCAAAATCAGCCCCATCCCCAGTCCGGCGCGGTAGCCCTGCCTGGCGCGATCCATCCGTCCGGCGCCGAGATTTTGGGCGGCAAACCCCGAAACCCCGTTGGACAAGGTGGAGAAAGAGGTAATTGTAAAGGTATTTAACTTTACAGCGGCGGAATATCCGGCGATCACCGCCGAGCCGCAGCTGTTGATCAGCCCCTGGATCAGGATATTGCCCACCGACACAAAGCTTTGCTGGAGGATGCTGGGGATGGCGATGCGGGCGATCTGACCGAGCATCACCCACGAAAAGCGGGTGTAGCGGCCTTCGCTGGGCAGCGCGGCGATCCGGCGGCGCAAGGTCAGCAGCGCCAGCACGCAGGCGACCCCCTGCGCCAAAAAGGTCGCCCACGCCACACCGGCCACGTCCCAATGGAAGACCGCCACGAACAGCCAATCCAGCGCGATGTTGCCCACCGACGAGCCGATCAGGAAATACAGGGGCGTTTTGGAATCGCCCAGCGACTGAAAGATCCCGGTGCAGACGTTGTACAAAAACAGGAAAGCGAATCCGCCGATATAGATACCCAGATACAGCTGCCCGTCGGCGAAGATGTTGTCCGGCGTCCGGATCAGCGCCATCATGCCGGGGTTGAAGATCAGTCCGATCCCCGTCAGGGCGGCGGACAGGATCAGGGAGGCGATCATCATGGTGGAAACCGCGCTTTTCAGATCCCGGTATCGCCTGGCGCCGAACAAGTGGGAAATCACCACCACACACCCGACGTTGCTGCCCACGGCGATGGCCATAAAGATCATGGTGATGGGGTAGGACGCGCCGATAGCCGCCAGCGCGTCTTCGCCGTTTTGGGCAAAACGCCCGGCGATCATACTGTCGGCAATGCTGTATAGCTGTTGGAACACCACGCTGAGAAACATGGGGGTGGAATACCGCCACAGCACCCGGCGGGGATTCCCTTCGGTCAAATTATGGTTCAACGTTTACACTTCCTTGCGTAAATCGTCCATCAGTATACCACAAAATACGCGATCCGGCAAACGGTTTTGCAAAACCTCTTGCGTCGCGCGGCAAAATATGATACAATGCCACCGACAAATGAATACCAACATACGGTTTGAAAAGTTGTTGACTGAGTAGATCAAAAGGGAATCCGGTTCGAATCCGGAACAACCGCCATTACTGTATTTGACGGATACCGGCGCTATGAAGCCATTGAGGGGACGTTGTCACTCCCTTGAGAAGGCGGTGCCGGTCGGGCAGGATCTGTCCGCGTCATAAGTCAGGAGACCTGCCGTGTGTTGTTGCGTCGAAAGTCTTGGGCGAGGGAGAGTGCAGACGATGGCAAGCGCGTTTCGGTGAAACGGGTGGCCGGCCGGTTCTGCACCGGGTCGGTCGACCGTTCGCACCGGGACGGGTTTGGGTCGTTGCGCTTTTCCGGGAATGCGGAAAAGCGCTTTTTTCTTGTCCATGCCTTTGGCGCAAGAACAAACAAAGGAGTGTCAACGGTATGAAAAACTTGTGTCAACGCATCACCTCGTTGCTGCTGGTCGCTTTGCTGGCGATCAGCCTGCTGCCGGCGGCGGTCGCCGAAGCGGGCACCGTCAGCGGCGTGTTCACGCTGGTGGGGGACAAGCCCCATCTGGACGGCGCGCACGTCGACTACGTTACCTGGATGGACAAGGTGCCCTACACCGCCGACAAAGGCGCTACCGTGATGGACGTCTTTAAGCAGGTGCTGGATGCGGCGGGGTACACCTACCACATCGAGGAATCGGCGTACGGCGACTATCTGACGAGCGTCACCACCCCGCAGGGACAAACGGTGGAAGCCGCCGACTGGAACGGCGGCTGGACGTACGGCGTCAACGGCAAAATGGGCGCCGTCAGCGCCGGCGAGTACGTCGTGGCCGACGGGGATCACGTCCAGTGGCTGTTTACCGACGATTTTTCGTCCGACAGCCGGATCGTCGATTACACCGACATCGTTCTCGATCCGCCCGCACAGCCGGTTGAGCGCCCGCAGGGGATCGCGGCCTGGTGGCCGTCCTTCCGGGGCGCCGGCAACGCCGCGCTGGACGTGGCGGCGCCTCAGACGCCGGATGACGCGGCGGCCAAATGGGTGGCCGACCTGAAGGATCCCGCCGACTGGTACACCGGACTTTCCAATCCCCTGATCGTCGGGGACGAGATCTTCATCATCATCGGCGACAAGCTGACGGCGCTGGACGCCGACGGGCAGATCGTCCGGCAGGGCGATCTGGCGGCCAAGATCACCTATTACGCCTATATCACCTACGACGACGGCGCGATCTACGTGCCCCATACCGACGGCCGTCTGCAGGCGTTGGCGGTCGATACCCTGCAGACTTTGTGGGTCACCGACGCACCTGCCCCGTATAACGAGATGGAGCATCAGGCGCTGTCGGTGCCGCTGGCCGCTGACGGCAAGGTGTATTACGCCACCGCCTGCGCCGACTGGACGAGTTCTTATTACGGCGTGATCCGCTGCGTAGACGCCGCAACCGGTGCGGTAAAATGGGAATACGCCAACCAAAACGCCGGCTATTACTGGAGCGGCGCGCTTATGATGGACGGTGCGCTGGTGATCGCCGGGGACGACGGCATCCTGCTGGCGCTGGACGCCGCCACCGGCGACGAGCTTTCGCGGTTGGATTTCGGGGCACGGGTGCGCAGCGGATTGGTGGCTCTGGAAGACGGCACGGCGGTGGTCGCCGACGGCGCCGGCACGCTGCACCGGATCGCCTTTGCAAACGGCCGTTTGAGCGAAACCGGCAAGGTCGCCTTTGCGGCGGCGTCCACCTCGACGCCCGCCGTGTATCAGGGCAAGGCCTACGTCGGCGGCAATAATGCCGATTACACCGGCGTGGTGGCGCGGATTGATCTGGATACCATGGCGGTGGACAAAACCGTGTCGGCTCCGGCCGCGGTGCAGGCGTCGCCGCTGGTCTGCGATAACGGGGACAGCGTCGCCGTCTACTTTACCGCCAACACCACCCCCGGCGGACTGTACGTCTGGCGGGCGGACGAGGACGCCGCGCGGGAGCTGTTCGTTCCCGAAGGGGAAGGGCAGAACTATTGCATGACCAGCGCCATCGTGGATGAAGACGGGACGCTGTACTACACCAACGACTCGGGCAAGTTGTTTGCGATCCAAAACGTCAAACAGCCCGCGGAGCCGACCGAGCCTGCCCAGACGGACGATACGGACGCGACCAAACCGGAGGCAACGGACGAGCCGACGGCGACCGGACCGGCGGCGACCGACGCCGCTCAGCCCACGCCGCCCACCGGCGAGGAAACGCCCTTGACGGCGGTTTGCCTGATGATCGCGGCGGTGGCGGCGATCGCTCTGGCGGCGAAAAAACGGATCGCCGCCCAATAAACCACAAAAGGAAGTGAGGACGATGACACGGCGATGGTTGGCCGGATGGCTGGCGGCGATTTTGCTGATCGGCGGCGGCTGCGCGGCGGCGCCCCGGGCGGAAAAGCCCGCCGTGTCGTCGTCCTCTTCGCCGTCTTTGACGGTGACGGCCGCGACCAAATCGACGGCGACGGCCGTTGCAACTACGGCGTTGATTTCGACGGGGCAGACGGTTACTTTGACCACCGCCCGGCCGACCCAAAGCCCAACGCCGCCGACGACGGCGACGAGCGCCACCCGGTCAAGCCGGACGACGACCGCCAAAACCGCCGTCAAGACCACCCGCCGGGCGACCACCTCCGCGCCGGCCGCCGCGATCACGGTCACCCTGACGGTGGACTGTGAGGAGGCGGTGGCCTACGGCAACGCCGTGGCCAAGGCCGTCGCGCCAAACGGGGTGATCCTTTCGCCGGTGAGCGTGACGCTGGAGCCCGACGCCACCGTGTGGGACGCTTTGCAAAAATGCGGGCTGGTCGTATCCTCCCATCAAACGGCGATGGGAGTGTACGTGTCGGCCATCCAGTCGCTGGCCGAAAAGGCCTGCGGCGGCAAGAGCGGCTGGATCTACACCGTCAACGGCAACGCGCCCTCCCGCAGCTGCGACCGTCAGATACTGCGCGACGGGGACGTGGTGGAATGGCACTATACCGTCACGGGAGAACCGCGATGAGAGCGGGGCATATTTTTTCCGGGATCCATCCCGGCGTGCAGCTGCTGTATTTCTTCGGCGCGCTGGTGATGACCATGAGCTGTATGGATCCGGTCTGCGTGGCGATCGCCGCGGTGACGGCTACCGTCTACGCCGTGTATCTCAAGGGCTGGCGCGCCGTCGGCCGGCTGTGGCTGTGGTACGGCGCCGTCGTGACGCTGTTTGCCCTGCTCAATCCGCTGTTCAGCGGGTTGGGACTGACGGCGCTGTTCACCGTCGGCGGTACGCCCTATACGCTGGAGGCGCTTTGCTACGGGCTGACGGCGGGCGGAATGCTGATCGGGGTGATGCTGTGGTTTTCGGCCTATCAGCAGGTGATGACCGGCGACCGGCTGATGCAGGTGCTGGGTCGTTTTCTGCCGGTGACGGCGATGATGATCGCCATGACCCTGCGGTATATTCCCGACACCCTGCGCCGGGGACGTGCCGTTGCGCGGGCAAGAGCGGCGCTGGAGGGCGGCGATCCGGCCGATAAACGCGGCCGCCTGCGCCGGGCGCGGCTGACGGTGCTGACCCTGATCGGCTGGAGCATGGAAAACGCCATTGAGACGGCGGATTCCATGCGGGCGCGCGGTTACGGCGCCGGCAGACGCACCACCTACCGTCCTTACGGGATGACCGGACGGGACTGGCCGGTGCTGATCGGTGCGGTTGTGCTTCTTGCCGTCAGCGGCTGGTGCTTGTGGCAGCCGGGCGCGGCGTTTGCGTTTTATCCCTATCTTTCCGCTCCGGCGGCGTCGCCGGTCGGATACGCCGCGCTGGCGGTGTTTTACGGGTTGCCTTTATGGTTGGAAGGAAAGGAGTGGTGGCTGTGGCGGCGGTGTCGGTAACGGGATTGTCGTTTTGGTATCCCGCCTCACAAACTCCGGCGCTGCGGGACGTTTCGCTGGAAGTTGAGCCGGGCGAGACGGTGCTGCTGATCGGGGCGACCGGCAGCGGCAAAACCACGCTTTTGCGCTCCCTCAAGCCGGAGGCGGCGCCGGTCGGCACCCGGCAGGGAAGGGTGCGCGTCGGCGATCCCGACGCGCCGTTGTCTGCCGGACAGATCGGCTACGTGGCGCAGCATCCCGACAACCAGCTGGTGATGGACAGCGTCTGGCACGAGCTGGCGTTTGGATTGGAGAATCAGGGGTTGCCCTCGCCCGTCATCCGCCGTCGAATGGCGGAGACGGTCACCTTTTTCGGGATGGGCGACTGGATGGACAAAAAGGTTTACGAACTGTCGGGTGGCCAAAAGCAGCTGCTCAATCTGGCGGCGGTGATGGTGATGCAGCCGTCGGTTTTGCTGATGGACGAGCCGACCGCTCAGCTCGATCCCATCGCCGCGCGGGAATTCTGGCAGATGGTCGTCCGCATCCGGGACGAGCTGGGGGTAACGGTGATCGTCTCGGAGCACAACGGGGAGGAGATCGTGCCCCTGTGCGACAAAATGGTTTGGCTCAAGGAGGGCGCCGTCGCCGCTCAGGGCGATCCGGGGACGGTGCTGGACGCCCTGTTCGCGGCAGACGATTCTCTGCAAAACGCCCTCCCCGCGGCGGCGCGACTGGCGCGGCGAATGGGCAAAACGCCGCCCCTGCCGCTGACGGTAAGGCAGGGACGGCAATGGCTGGCGACCCGGCCGCCGCTGACGGCGTCGCGGGCGTCGGCGCCGCCGGTCGGCGAGGAGGTGCTGCGGGCCAAGGGACTGTGGTTTCGCTACGACCGGCAGCAGCCCTTCGCGGTCAAAGACGTCTCGCTGTCGATCGGGGCAGGGGAGATCCACGCCCTGATGGGCGGCAACGGATCGGGCAAGACCACCCTATTGCATCTGCTCGCCGGGGTGGACAAGCCCCAGCGGGGCAGCGTCAAACGGACGGCGGACAAGCGGATCGGCCTGCTCGGGCAGGATCCGCGGGCTCTGTTCGTGGGCGAAACCCTGCTGGAGGACTGGCGCGAAGGGCTGCCGGTCGGCGGCGCGACCGACGAGGCGATCGAAAGATGGGCGATCCGCTTTTCCCTGTGGGACAAGCGAAATCGCCACCCGATGGATCTCAGCGGCGGCGAACAGCAAAAGGCCGCCCTGATCAAGGTGCTGCTGCGCCGGCCCGACGTGCTGCTGCTCGACGAGCCTACCAAGGGGATGGACGCCGCGGCGCGGCAGGATCTGGCGGAGCTCTTGCGGGAATGGAAAGCGGCGGGGAAAAGCGTGGTGCTGTCGACCCACGATCTGCCCTTTGCGGCTTGTCTTGCCGACCGGTGCACCCTGCTGCTGGGCGGCGAGATCGTGGTGATAGAGCCGGCGCGGACCTTTTTCACCTCCAATTTGTTTTATACCACCCCGCTCTATCGGCTGACCCGCGGAGCGGGCGAGGGGATCGTCGTCTGGGAGGATCTGGAATGAGGGCCGGGCGTATGGTCTGGCCGGCTCTTCAGACGACTCTGCTGCTGGCGGTGCCGGCGGTGCTGTTCACCGCGGCAGCGCTGGGGTGGGACAACACCGCGCTGTTTACCCTGCTGACCGTTGTGGCGGCGGTGATCCCGTTTTTTCATCATTTTGAAAGGCGGCGGCCGCGTCCCCGGGACATCATGCCCATCGTGGTGCTGGCGGCGGTGGCGGCGGCGGGACGGGTGCTCTTCGCGCCGCTGCCCAACTTCAAGCCGGTCACCGCACTGGTGATCGTCGCCGGGATCTGCCTTGGCCGGGAAAGCGGATTTATGACCGGCGCACTGGCGGCGCTGGCGTCCAATATGTTTTTCGGACAGGGCCCGTGGACGCCCTGGCAGATGTATGCATGGGGAATGATCGGCTTTTTCGCCGGCGCGCTGGAGCGAACCGGTATCTTTCGCCGGGGGTGGACGGTATACGTTTACGGGTTCGCGGCGGCGCTCGCCTACGGCCTTTTGCTGGATTCGTGGTACGCGGTGGGCTTTATCCGGCCGCTGACCTGGCCGGCGGCGCTGGCGGCATACGCCGCCGGAGCGCCTTTTTCGCTGATCCACGCGGCGGCGACGGTGGCGTTTTTGCTTCCTTTGTACGCCCCGCTGAAGCGGATGATTACCCGGATGAAGAGCAAATTCGGGCTGCACGACTTCTGACGGCTTGAAAGCGGTTGCTTTCGAGCCGTTTTTTTCAAAAAATGCGGGAAAAGTTATTGACAAGACAAAACCGATATGCTAAAATATCTCAGTTAACGCCCTTGGGTGAAGTATGCCCAAACGGCGAAACGCCCTTCAAGCGGTTCTGCGTTTGGCGGGAAAAAGACAAAAGGAGGTGCTGTCATTGCCAACTTTTAACCAGCTCGTTCGCAAAGGAAGAGAGGAGCTCGAGGCGAAAGCCAAGGCGCCGGCCCTGCTCAAGGGTTGGAACTCCAAGAAGCGTACGCCCATCGATCAGAACTCTCCCCAAAAGCGCGGCGTCTGCACAGCCGTTAAGACGTCCACCCCGAAGAAGCCGAACTCTGCGCTGCGTAAGGTTGCCCGTGTCCGTTTGTCCAACGGCATCGAGGTCACGTCCTACATTCCGGGCGAAGGCCACAACCTGCAGGAGCACAGCGTGGTGCTGATCCGCGGCGGCCGTGTTAGGGACTTGCCCGGCGTGCGTTACCACATCATCCGCGGCACTCTGGATACCCAGGGCGTTGCCAAACGGATGCAGGCGCGCTCCAAGTACGGCGCGAAGAAACCCAAGGCCGGCGCGGCCAAATAAGAAAGACATCCAATCAGCGGCTATGATATAGCGGCGTTCTATATAGGAATATGGATCTGCCTCTATATCGGCCAACGGAAGTATGTCGCTTTCGAGTACCTATGATATCATTTCTGTGAAGGAGGGAAGTAAAGTGCCGAGAAGAGGTTCCGTCGCAAAGCGCGATGTTTTGCCAGATCCGCTTTACAATTCCAAGTTGGTGACCAGACTCATCAACAACATCATGTACGACGGTAAGAAGGGCGTGGCCCAGAAGATCGTCTACGGTGCCTTTGACATCATCCAGGAAAAGACCGGCAAAGACCCGCTCGAAGCGTTCGAGCAGGCGATGGAGAACATCATGCCCAAGCTGGAAGTCAAGGCGCGCCGTGTGGGTGGTGCCACCTATCAGGTGCCCATCGAGGTGCGGCCCGACCGCCGGCAGACGCTGGGTCTGCGGTGGCTGTCCACCTATTCCCGCAACCGTTCCGAGCGCACCATGAAAGAGCGCCTCGCCGGCGAGATCATGGACGCGATCAACGGCAACGGCGGCGCGGTCAAGAAGTGCGAAGATACGCACAAGATGGCCGAGGCCAACAAGGCGTTCGCCCATTTCAGATGGTAATCAGCCGGTGTTGCCGGCGCGAACGCGGTTCGTGTCCGGCGCAATCCATGGCAAAAAGTTAGGAGGAAATCCATGGCAAGGCAAGTTTCTTTGGAACTTACCAGAAACATCGGCATTATGGCGCATATCGACGCCGGTAAAACCACCACCACCGAGCGTATCCTGTTCTACACCGGTATCAACCACCGTCTGGGCGAGACCCACGACGGCTCGGCTACCATGGACTGGATGGCGCAGGAGCAGGAGCGTGGTATCACCATCACGTCGGCGGCTACCACCTGTTTCTGGAAGGACCACCGCATCAACATCATCGACACCCCCGGCCACGTCGACTTCACCGTGGAAGTGCAGCGTTCGCTGCGCGTGCTCGACGGTTCGGTCACCGTGTTTTGCGCCAAGGGCGGCGTCGAGCCCCAGTCGGAGACGGTTTGGCGTCAGGCCGACGAATACAAGGTGCCCCGTATGGCCTACGTCAACAAGATGGACATCATGGGCGCCGATTTCTACCGTGTGGTGCAGATGATGAAGGACCGGCTCAAATGCAACGCCGTTCCGATCCAGCTGCCCATCGGGGCCGAGGATACCTTTAAGGGGATCATCGACTTGGTGGAAATGAAAGCGTACGTTTACTACGATGATCTGGGCAAGGATATCCGGGTGGAGGACATCCCCGCGGATATGCTGGACGAGGCCCAGACCTATCACGAGGAATTGCTCGAGCACGTGGCCGAGCAGGACGACGCTCTGCTGGAGAAGTATTTCGCCGGCGAAGAGCTGACCATCGACGAGATCAAGACCTGCATCCGCAAGGCGACTCTCGCTAACGCGATGGTCCCGGTCACCTGCGGTACCTCGTACCGCAACAAGGGCGTTCAGAAGCTGCTGGATGCCATCATCGACTATATGCCCGCTCCCACCGACGTTCCCGCCATTAAGGGCGTCAACCCCGAGACCGGGGAGGAGACCGAGCATCATTCCTCGGACGAGGAGCCGTTCGCGGCTCTGGCGTTCAAGATCGCGACCGACCCGTTCGTCGGCAAGCTGTGCTTCTTCCGTGTCTATTCCGGCACGCTGAACGCCGGCTCGACGGTCTACAACGCCAACAAAGAGAACAACGAGCGCATCGGCCGTATCCTGCAGATGCACTCCAACCACCGTCAGGACATCGAAACCGTGTATGCGGGCGATATCGCGGCGGCTGTCGGTCTGAAGAACACCACCACCGGTGACACCCTCTGCGATCCCAAGGCTCCCGTTGTGCTGGAGTCGATGGAATTCCCGGAGCCGGTCATCCGGGTGGCGATCGAGCCCAAGACCAAAGCCGGTCAGGAGAAGATGGGCATCGCGCTGGCGAAGCTGGCGGAAGAGGATCCCACCTTCAAGACCTACACCGACGAGGAGACCGGGCAGACCATCATCGCCGGTATGGGCGAGCTCCATCTGGAGATCATCGTCGACCGTCTGCTGCGTGAGTTCAAGGTGGAGGCCAACGTCGGCGCTCCCCAGGTCGCGTACAAGGAGACCGTCCGCAAGATGGCGGACGTCGACCACAAGTACGCCCGTCAGTCCGGCGGTCGCGGCCAGTACGGTCACGTCAAGATCAAGCTGGAGCCCAACGAGCCCGGCAAGGGATACGAATTCATCAATGCCGTCGTGGGCGGCGTCATCCCGAAGGAATACATTCCCGCGGTCGACGCCGGTATCCAGGGCGCTATGCAGTCGGGCGTTCTCGCCGGCTATAACGTAGTCGACGTGAAGGTCACTTTGTACGACGGTTCGTATCACGAGGTCGACTCCTCGGAAATGGCCTTTAAGATCGCCGGTTCGATGGCGTTCAAAGAGGCGATGCGCAAAGCCGATCCGGTGCTGATGGAGCCGATCATGAAAGTGGTCGTCACCGTGCCGGAGGAGTATATGGGCGACGTTATCGGCGACATCAACTCCCGCCGCGGCATGATGCAGGGCATGGAGGCGGTTGCCGGCGCTCAGCAGATCCAGGCGATGGTGCCCCTGTCCGAGATGTTCGGTTACGCGACCGATCTGCGTTCCCGGACCCAGGGCCGCGGCCAGTACGTCATGGAGCCCAGCCATTACGCTGAGGTGCCCAAGAGCGTCAGCGAGGCCATCATTTCCAAACGCGCCAAGAAAGAAGAGTAAGTTTTTTGCAAAAAGGCTTGAATTTCTGATAATTTCTTGGTAAAATAGGGATACTGCATTGTGTCCCGTTCATTATTCAACCATTAAAGGAGGAAATCCCAATGGCAAAGGAAAAATTCGAAAGAAGCAAACCCCACGTAAACATTGGTACCATCGGCCACGTTGACCATGGTAAAACCACCCTGACCGCGGCGATCACCAAGGTTCTCGCGATGAAGGGCGACGCGGAGTTCATGGATTACGCCAACATCGATAAGGCTCCCGAAGAGCGTGCCCGTGGTATCACGATCAACACCGCTCACGTCGAGTACGAGACCGACAAGCGCCACTACGCCCACGTTGACTGCCCCGGCCACGCCGACTATGTCAAGAACATGATCACCGGCGCCGCGCAGATGGACGGCGCGATCCTGGTGGTGTCCGCGGCCGACGGCCCGATGCCCCAGACCCGTGAGCACATCCTGCTCTCCCGTCAGGTCGGCGTTCCCTACATCGTTGTCTTCATGAACAAGGTCGACCAGGTCGACGATCCCGAGCTGCTGGAGCTGGTCGAGATGGAGATCCGCGAGCTGCTCAGCGAGTACGAGTTCCCGGGCGACGATATCCCGATCATCAAGGGTTCCGCTCTGGTCGCTCTGGAGAGCACCAGCACCGATCCCAACGCCCCCGAGTACGCGCCCATCATCGAGCTGATGAACGCTGTCGACGAGTACATCCCGCAGCCCGAGCGCGAGACCGACAAGCCCTTCCTGATGCCCGTCGAGGACGTCTTCACGATCACCGGTCGTGGCACCGTCGTCACCGGTCGTATCGAGCGCGGCATCGTCCGCACCGGTGAGACCGTCGACATCAT
>JBMNVL010000024.1:0-20853 GCA_050946775.1 Acutalibacteraceae bacterium | reverse complement strand
GAAAAACCCCGGAAAACCTTGATTTTCCGGGGTTTTTGAACCATTTTGATACGGTTTGAACAGCAGATTATCTCTTGCTGAACTGAGGTGCGCGACGGGCTGCCTTGAGACCGTACTTCTTGCGCTCTTTCATGCGCGGATCGCGGGTCAAGAAGCCCGCTTTCTTCAGCGCCGGGCGCAGCTCGTCGGAATTGTACTGCAGCAGGGCGCGCGCCACGCCGTGACGGATGGCGCCGGCCTGGCCGGTAACGCCGCCGCCGGCGACCCGGCACTCGATGTCGAATTTCCCGGTCGTGCCGGTCAAAGCCAGAGGCTGACGCACGATGAGCTTCAAGGTTTCCAGACCGAAATAATCGTCGATATCACGGCCGTTGACCGTCACCTTGCCGGTGCCGTTGTACAGCCGCACCCGGGCAACGGATTTCTTACGACGGCCGGTGCCGTAAAAATAAGGTCTCGCATTGTAATCCATCTAAGAACAGCCTCCTTCCTTACAGTTCAAACGCTTCGGGCTTCTGGGCGGCGTGGGGATGCTCCGCGCCGGCATAGACCCGCAGACGGGTACGGGCGGCGCGACCGATGGTGGTGTCGGGGATCATCCCGTTGACCGCCAGGCTCATGGCCTTTTCGGGGCGCTGCGCCATCAGCGTTTTGTACTTGATCGCCTTCAGACCGCCGATCCATCCCGAATGATGGTACCAGGTCTTCTTCTCCAGCTTGTTGCCGGTGAGAACCGCCTGCGCGCAGTTGACGATGATCACGTGATCGCCGCAATCCACATGGGGGGTGAACTCGGGCTTGTGTTTGCCGCGAAGCAAAACAGCCGCCTGAGCCGCGACCCGGCCAAGGGGTTTACCGGCGGCATCGATGACATACCATTTGCGGTCGACCTGACCGGCTTTTGCCATGTAAGTGGACATCATAAATACCTCCTTGTTGGTGGGGAACGGCGCCAAACCGCCGCCCTTTTTTCAGCACGCAGACGATGATACCACAACCTTTTCGGCTTGTCAATACCCCATTCCCGGATTTTTTAATTTACATCCGGTATTCTCTTTATTTCTCTCTTGTTTTCTCGTTTTTGCTCGTTTTCTCGTTTGCCGTTTCAAAACGGGGAAAAAGGTGGTATGATAGGGGACGAAAGGGGTGTACCGTATGAATTTTGAACCGCTGCGCCGGTATCTCGGCTCGTTTTACCGGGAGAAAAACCTGCCGCTGACCGCCATCGCCGTCTATCATCACCACCGCCCGGTCTACGAGGAATGCTTCGGCTTTGCCGACGTGGAAAAGGGGCGGCCGATGCGCCGGGACACCCTGGTGCACCTGTATTCCGCCAGCAAGGCAGCCACCGTGACCGCCGGGCTGCAGCTGGTCGACGCCGGCAAACTCGATCTCGACGCGCCGCTTTCCGACTATCTGCCGGAATTTGCCCACCCCACCGTCGTCGACGGCGACGCCGTTCGCCCGGCGGAAAATCCCATCCTGGTGCGGCATCTTTTCTCGATGCAGGCGGGATTGACCTACGATACCGATACTCCCCAGCTGCAGGCGGCGCGTGAAGCGACCGGCGGGCGGTGTCCCACCCGCGCCATGATCCGCGCCATTGCCGCTACCCCGCTGGCGTTTGAGCCGGGCACCCGGTTTCGCTACAGCATGTGCCACGACGTGCTGGGTGCCCTGATTGAGGAGGTGTCGGGGATGCGGTTCGGGGAGTACCTGCAAACCCGCCTGTTCGAGCCCATCGGGATGAAGGACACCTGCTTCGTCGTGCCGGAGGAAAAGCTGGACCGGCTGGCGCCGGAATACTACGGGTTTAACGCCGCCACCGGCAAAAGCGACCGGACGGTGCTTTTCAACGGGATGAATATGGGCTTTGGCCCGGAATACGAAAGCGGCGGCGGCGGGTTGACCTCGACCCTGGCGGATTATATCCTGCTGGTGGAGACCCTGACCAATTTCGGCACCGCCCCCAACGGCGCGAGAATTTTGTCGCCCGGGATGGTGGAGCTGCTGCGCCAGAATCAGACGGACGAGCGCTCCCAACCGGATTTTGAGTCGATGGGCGGCTGGAGCAAGATGGGCTACGGCTACGGACTGGGGGTGCGCACCCTGCTCGACCGGGAGCGGAACAATTCTCTCAGCCAAAACGGCGAGTTCGGCTGGGACGGGATGCTGGGCTGCTATTGGGTCTGCGATCCTGCCGCCGAGGTGTCGATTTTCTATATCCAGCAGGACAATTCCCCTTGGTGGAATTGGCACGGCACCGTGCGCAACACCGTCTACGCCTGCCTGGGAGAGTAGAGGCCCATATCATCCGCCTGTGGGATGAAGCAAAAAAGATCCTTCGCCGTAAACGGCTCAGGATGACAGCGCATCTTAAAGCGGTGTCATTCTGAGGGCGGTAGCCCGAAGAATCTAAAAACGAAAATATAATGGGCTCCCTCTGACGGGCAGCGTTTGCGAGCGCCGCCGGGGGCGGAAGCAGCGAGCAAAAAGCTGGCGCCGCGGCCGGCGATCGGTGAGCGCGATAGCGCCACACCTCAGCCGGGCACCGCAAGTGGGCCTGAGCTGTCGAGCGAAGCTGACTGAGGGAGAGATAACGAGAATAGCGGCGCGCCCCTCTCTCCCTCCGTCTTTCGCCTTGCGGCGAAATCCACCTCCCTCGTCAGAGGGAGGCATCCGTACCCCACACATTTTCATAAACAAAGCCCCTGCCGCGCGGCAGGGGCTTTTGGTTATTCGGTTGCTTATGCCTTGTCGACGCTGCCCAGCACTTTTTCGATCTTGTGCTTGACCACGGCGGTGATGTTGTCGCGGCCCTCGCCGAGATACTGGCGGGGATCGAAATGGGTGGGATTCTCCGCCAGATGCTTGCGCACGCCGGCGGTCATCGCCAGTCGCAGGTCGGAGTCGACGTTGATCTTGCAGACCGCCATCGACGCGGCTTGGCGGAGCATATCCTCCGGGATGCCGATGGCGTCGGCCATCTGGCCGCCGTTCTGGTTGACCATGGCGACGTATTCCGGCATCACCGAGGACGCACCGTGCAGCACGATCGGGTAGCCGGGCAGGCAATCCATGACCTCCTGCAGGATGTCAAACCGCAGCTGGGGTTTCTGGCCGGGCTTGAATTTGAAAGCGCCGTGGCTGGTGCCGATGGCGATGGCCAGCGAATCCACGCCGGTGCGGGTGACGAAATCCTGCACCTGATCGGGATCGGTGTAGTTGGCCTTGTCGGCCTCCACGCTGACCTCGTCCTCGATGCCGGCCAGCTGACCCAGCTCGCCTTCGACGGTAACGCCGCGGGCGTGGGCGTATTCCACGACCTTTTTGGTCACGGCGACGTTTTCTTCATAATCGAGATGCGATCCGTCGATCATCACCGAGGTAAACCCGCCGTCGATGCAATCCTTGCACAGCTCAAAGCTGGAGCCGTGGTCGAGATGCAGGGCGATGGGCAGGCCGGTTTCCTCGACGGCGGCCTGCACCATGTGGTACAGATAGCCGTGATGGGCGTATTTGCGGGCCGAGCCGGACACCTGCAGGATGACCGGGGAATTCAGCTGCTTGCAGGCCTCGACGATGCCCTGCATGATCTCCATGTTGTTGACGTTGAACGCGCCGATGGCGTAGCCGCCCTCGTAGGCTTTTTGGAACATTTCCTTGGTGTTGACCAATGGCATAATACGACCTCCTAAAGTTGTTAAAAATCTAACGGAAAGTATTATACACCAAAATTTTCCTGCCGTAAAGAGGAAAGACGAAAAAATGTAAAAAAAGCGTCCCGACAACGGTCGGGACGCTTTTGGACAGGTTATTTTACCGCGTTCAAATAGGTATTCAGCCGTTGGATCGCTTCCTCTTCCACGTTGGCGACGCGCGTCGCCGGATCGCGGGTGATATCGTCGAATAGGTATTGTACCGTCGCCATCCCGCCGGCACCCAGATCGGCGAATTGCTCGCCGCCGATCGACGCCGCCTGGGCGGCGATGGCCAGCATGGCGGGCGTTTGCCCGTCAAACAGATCGGCGCACTGCGCCGCGCGATCGACGCGCTGGGCTTCCAATTTGACGGCCAGCGTATTCAACGCGGCCACCGCCCGCTCCAGCGCGGCGCCGTCGGTCTGTTTGGGAATGCAAAAGCCCTGCACGCTCCAGTCGACGGTAGCGGTGTAATCGCCGCTGCCGACGCGGCCCTTGGGATAGGGGAGAATGCCCCAGTCGTCACTCATATCGGCGAAGGTCTCCGCTTTGTCCGCCGACCAGCCGAGGAAAAGCGCCCGGCCGTCCTTGAAGATCTCGACGCCGATCGCCGGATTGTTGCCGCCCATGTCGGCGTTGAAGACGCTTTTGTCGCCCAGCAGCCACTTTTGCATATGGGTCAGAGCGTCGATGCTCACGGCGTCGCCCAGCGCATAGGTCAGACCGCCCTTCCCGTCGGGCCGGGTCATGGCGCCGCCATATGCCCGGAAGAGGGCGTGGGACACGCCGCGGCGCATATTCACGCCGGTGAAACCGTACTGATCTTTGCCGCTACTGCCCAAATAATCAATCCCCGCAACACCGTCGATATCCCTGAGCGCCTTGGCGGAAAATTCCCACATCTTGGCAAAGGTCCACTCGCCGTCCCGTACCAGTTGGTACAACTCGTCGGCGTTGGTACCCACCAGTTTGGCCAGCTTCTTGTTGAAGTAGATCACCCCGGCGGATTCCTTCGGCCCGGTCAGGGAGGGAACGGCCAGGAAGTTTTTGCTGTACAGCCGCATATCCCGCAGCGCCGTCTGATCCCATCCGGCGGCGGTCAGATCCAGCCCGTTCACGCCGTTGAGATCCCGCAGGGTGCCGGCAGGCACCAGCGTCCGCTGCTGCCAGATGGGCGCGACCACCAGATCGGCGGACGGGATCGCCGCGCCGCTTTCGTATTCCCGCGCGACGAAGGTGATCCCCAGCTCCTTTTCGGCGGCGGCCATGGCGGCGGTGATCCGGGCATCGAAGCCGTTGCCGTCGGCGCGCCGGGCATAAGGACTGCCCGCGGGCACCGCCAGGGTGACCGTCTTTTCGGGATCCAACGCGGGGGAAAAGGAGGTGATCTTACCTGTGGCGAATTGGAGGATCGCCAGCGCGTCGGCGGCCGAAACGGCGCCGTTGCCGTCCACGTCGGCGGCGGCTTGCCGTACGCCGACCAGTTCGATCTTGCCGGTCGCCGCCTGCAGCGCCATCAGCGCGTCGGCGGCGGTCACCTCACCGTTGCCGTCCACGTCGCCGGGCTCGGGATCGGGGTCGGCAGCGTCCAGCGCCGCAAAGGGGATGCCGTTTTTATCGGCGTACTCCTCGGCGTAAGAGCCGGTGTAGCCGTAAATCGTCAGCGCGTCACAGTCCACAAACACCATGTCCTCCAGAATGGCGGTCACGCTGGCGGGAATGATGATGCTTTCCATCGCGGAGCAGTTCTCGAAGGCGAAATATTCAATGGTGGTCACCCCGTCCGGGATGACGATGCTTTTCAGACTTTGGCAAACGCGAAAAGTGCCGCTTTCAATCACCGTGACGCCATCTGGGATTTGCACGTCGGTCAACATCCCGCATTGGGCAAATGCCGAACGTCCCAGCCGGGTCAGCGAATCCGGCAGAACAGCCTGCTGCAGATCGTCGGCGTGATAAAACGCCGCGTTGCCGATAGAGGTCACACCCTCCTCGATTACCAGCTTGGTGAAACCGTACCCCTGCCACGGGGTGACGCCGTCGGTAAAATTGGGCATATCGCCCTCACCGGAAATGGTCAACACCCCGTCGGCAAAGGTCCAGTCCAAGTCGCCCACTTTGCCGCCGGTCTCGGCGGTGATCATCACCGGCAGACAGGTCAACAGCATGACCAGCGACAGCATGATGGATACAAATTTTTTCATTGTGTTTCTCCTCCGAACTAGAAATGCTGTGTTGTTATGTGTGCTTCAATGCGAGTCTTACGGGAGAGCGCAGATGCCGTCAGCAGGATAATACTGCGCGTCAATGGATCCAACCGCTTTATGGTACAGATATCGATTTCACCAAATGAATTGCGCGGTAATTCCATTATTGAAATCACCAATTCATTTTAAAAGACTGTGCAATTTTTCGAATTGTATCCTTGCTTATATTAGTATCTAATGCGTAAAAATCTACATCCGAACCGTCCTTTTGCCCCAAATAGAAACAATACAAGTCTTGCGCTTTTCCATCGATGAAAAAACTTGCTTTTGCAATGCCTGCACTATTAGAATATCCCTCACTTTCCGCATCTAAATACTTTACAAAGCGAATATTGTCGCTAAACACGGTCACATCTTGTTCAAAATCGGTTAATTGAAAAAAATAAATCGTGCAACTTGTATTTTCTACGGACGTGTCAGCCAAATAGATCTTCCCATTATAATTGCTTTTCACCCATTCTTTAGGGATCTCAATGGTGCCGCAATCAGCAATTTCAACTTGTTTCCATTCTTTGGAATTTGATCTACAGCCAATCAATATGAAAAAAAGGAAACATGCTATCAGAAGAAAAACAAGCCGTTTTTTCATATTAAAAATACCTCCCTATTTCTCGGATCAAACTGGCTACGCACCACAGATTTGTAAGCCTAACTTTGTGTTTCCCCTCCCGTTTTAGACGCGGTTTTGCGGTGTAAGCTTATCAAATGCCATTCGTTAATCGTTTTACCTGAACGACCTTCCATTCCCAATCTCGAAAAACAAAGGTTATGTCAATCTGTCCCCGGAAAACGTCCTCTTCCGCCGTGTTGTCCTCCGGTGACATTTCTGCGGTGATATCACAAGAAACGACCACTGTTTTCCACTCTTCAAAACGGATTCGTTTTTGCGTTTTCAGGTTCACAAGTTGTGTATCCAAAACCTCGTCCGGGACAATGCGCAGCCCACGAAAATCGTCGTTTGATATCCATGTATTGTCGTCATCGGCGTCCAAAGCAGGAAATGGACCGCAGTTGGATGCCACAAGCAAATCGTTTGCTTTCACAAGAGGACGAGAATAAAACGTTAGAACCAAGGCGAAAGCAATTGCTATAATTGACAAGCAAACAATAAATGCCACGCGTTTTTTCCGCATATTACTTCCCCTATTTTAGTTATCTTTTGTTTTCCTCCGTTTACAGGGAATGTCAATCGCTCAACGCGCGATCATGGGCACTGGTGACGATCACATAGCCATCGTCACGCGTTTGATCTTGCGCATACCGCTCCCTTCCGCATGAGAATCGGTCCATCCTTATAGACAGATTATACCATCTATAGGTTACATAGTAAATAGAATGCCACGCAAATATTTGCAAATACGGAGAACCAATAGCCATTATGCCTTGCAAAGCGGTGTCTGCGTTACGCGTCTTCCTTAATTTGACATTTAGTGGATGTCATCAGTTTCATTATACCCGATACAATAAGGATGTCAAGCACCAAATGTCAAAACGAGGGAAAAATGTATGTTCAAGAACAGGACGCTATCGGGGAAAAACAACGTATGCGGGGATCGGGTGCGCCGTCTGCGGCAGGCGCAGGCGCCGCGGATGTCTCAGCGGGCGCTGGCGGAGAAGCTGCAGCTGCTGGGGCTGGACGTGGACAAAAACGCCGTTCAGCGGATCGAAAGCGGTCAGCGGTTCGTGACCGATATCGAGTTGACCGCTCTGCGCCGGGTCTTTGACGTGACCTATGAGGATCTGTTGGGATAAAGCGAAACGTAAAAGCCCCGCCTGTTTGACGCCGCTTGGCGTCGAACGGGCGGGGTTTTTGTGTGTGGCGCGTCTGGGCTCCTCTTGTCAGAAGGAGCCCGTTATATTTTCGTTTTAAGATGCGTTGTCGTTTACGGCGAAGGACCTTTTTTGCGTCCTCCCGCGGGCGGATACGATCCGTCCCTACGGCGTGATTGCGGACAGGTGTGTCTTGTCCGCTCAATTCTCCAGCGTGATCTTATGGCCGGTCAGGGTGACGGTGACGGCGGTGTCGGTTTTGCCGGTCAGGGCGGCGCTGCGGGAGTCGGGCTGCTGGCCGCCGATATAGACGGTGTAGCGGCCCGGCTCGACGAAGCGGTTGCCCTCCTCGTCGATCAGCGAAAACGCTTTCGGCGGGAAGGTGAGGGCGATCTCGCGGCTTTCGCCGGCGGGGATTTCGACCGTCTCGAGGGCCTTGAGCGCCCAACGGGGCGCGATCACCGACGGCGATTCGGCTTTGACGTAGCCCTGCACCGGTTCGCGGGCAGTCATGCCGCCGGTGTTGCGCACCGTCACCTTTACCGTCACGGCGTCGCCGGTCGCCGCCGTGATGGGCGCGGCGTCCACGGCGTAGTCGAAATCGACGTAGGACAGGCCGTAGCCGAAGGGATACAGCGCCTCGTTTTGCATATAGCGGTAGGTGCGCCCGGCCATGGCGTAGTCGGCAAAATCGGGCAGCTCCTCGCTGGTTTTGTACAGGGTGACGGGCAGTCGGCCGCTGGGGGCGTATTCGCCGTAAAGCAGATCGGCGATGGCGAGTCCGCCCTGTTCGCCGGGATAGAAGCACTGCACCACCGCGGCGGCGGATTCGTCGGCGGTGCGCACCGCCATGGCGCTGCCCACCAGCAGCAGCACGATCACCGGCTTGCCGGTGGCGATCATCTTTTCCAGCAGCTTTTGCTGGGGCACCGGCAGATCGATATGGGGCTTATCGCCGCTGCCGTAAATGTTGTTGGCGTCGCCGGCTTCGCCTTCCCATTTGCTGTCCAGCCCCAGACAGCAGATCACCACGTCGCTGTGCTGGGCGGCGGCGACCGCCTCGGCGAAGCGGTCGTCCCGGTCGTCGACGATGGGACAGCCCTCGGCGTAGATGATGGGCGCGTCCTCGCCCAGATATTTGCGCAGTCCTTCCAATACGGTGTAGCTTTCGCTGGGGGTGCCGTTGTAGTTGCCCAGCAGCGCCAGCTTGCTGTCGGCGTTTGGCCCGACCACCGCCAGGCGGGTGGCTTTGCTTTTCAGCGGCAGCACGCCGTCGTTTTTGAGCAGCACCAGCGACCGCCGTGCCGCCTCGCGCGCCAGCCGCTTGTGGGCTTTGCTGGCCACCTCGTCGTAGGGGATGCCGGAATAGGCCACGTTCTCGGGGGCGTCGAACATCCCCAGCTTGAACCGGGCGCGCAGTACCCGGCGCAGGGCGCGGTCGAGATCGGCCTCTTCGATCAGCCCTTCGTTGTAGGAGGTCAGCAGGTGCTTGTACACCCCGCCGCAGTTGAGATCGCACCCCTTTTTGATCCCCAGCGCCGCCGATTCGGCGACGGTGTTGGTGACGTGGTAGTTGCTGTGCAGATCGTTGATGGCGCCGCAGTCGCTCACCACGTGGCCTTTGAACCCCCAGCGCTGGCGCAAAATCTCGGTCAGCAGCACGTCGCTGGCGTTGCTGGGCTCGCCGTTGACGGCGTTGTAGGCGCCCATCACCGATTCCACCCGTCCCTCCTTGACGCATTCCTCAAAGGCGGGCAGATAGGTATCGAACATATCCCGGCGGCTGACGACGGCGTTGAAATGGTGCCGGTCGGCCTCGGGACCGCTGTGGACGGCAAAATGCTTGGCACAGGCGGCGGATTTGAGGTGCTTGGGGTCGTCCCCCTGCAAGCCCTGGATGAACGCCACCCCCATCCGGCCGGTCAGATAGGGATCCTCGCCGTAGGTTTCGTGGCCGCGACCCCAGCGGGGATCGCGGAAGATGTTGACGTTGGGGCTCCAGTAGGTCAAGCCTTTGTAGATGCCGCAGTCGCCCTGGCGCTGAAACTCGTTGTATTTGGCGCGCCCTTCGGTGGAGATAACGTCGGCCACCTCCCGCAAAAAGGCGGGATCAAAGGTGGCGCCCATGCCGATCGCCTGGGGAAACACCGTGGCGACGCCGGCGCGGGCAACGCCGTGGAGCGCTTCGTTCCAGTAGACGTAGGAGCGGATGCCCAGCCGGGGGATAGACGCCGCGTCGTGGGTCAGCTGAAAGACCTTTTCCTCGACCGTCAGCCGGCCGATCAGATCCTCCACCCGCTTCTCGAGCGGCAGGGATTCATCGCGGAAAGGAAATGCGGACATAGCAGAAAGCCTCCTTTGTAGAAAAGAAATTGACCGGTTTACGCGTATACCGGGGATAACCCGGGAAAGATTCTTCGGGCTGACGCCCTCAGAATGACGCCGCAATGCGATGCGTTGTCATCCTGAGCCGCTTGAGGCGAAGGATCTTTTTTTGTCACCCGGCGGCGATCGGAGAGCGCGATAGCGCCACACCTCAGCCGGGTACCGCAAGAGGACCTGAGGTGGATTTCGCCGTCAGGCGAAAGAGGGAGGGAGAGAGGGGTTACCGCTAATCTCGTTATCTCTCCCTCAGTCTCGGCCGTCGCTATCGCGCCTGCCGATCCAGCCCCCTCGTCAGAGAGGGCCATGTTTGCCTGCCAGAGGTTATGCAAATGTGCGGGGTGCCGTATGGATAGCGTTTGCGAGCGCCGCGCGAAAAAAGCAGGGGCAGGATATGCCTGCCCCTGCCGATGGGTAACGGGTTAGCTGAGCAGCGACAGACCGGAGATGACCAGCGGCTTGAGGGCGTTGGTCTTCAGCGCGATCTTGAAGCAGCGGGCGGTCACGCCCTCGCCCAGATCGACGAACACCTTGCCGCCGTTGTAGCTCATCCGATCCTCGAACATGGCGCTGTAGACCACCTTGAGATCGTCGGCGGAATCGCCGGCCAGCAGATCGAACTGCTTGGGGGTGTAGCTGGCGCCGGCGATATCCGAGGTGACGCAGGAGAAGTAGAGCGCCTTCACGCTGGAGGTGTTCTCCAGCTGGATATCGAAGTCGATGCCTTCCCGCTGTTCGCCGTCGGAGATCCAGAATTCCTCTTTCCCGGCGATGGCCTTGTTCGTGGTATCGGGGCGGTTTTCGCTGTAGAGGGTGGCGCCGGTAAGACCGACCAGCTGGACGTCGTGGCCGTACAGGCTGAACCGCAGATCCAGCTTGGACAGATCGTAGCGGGTGAATTTGAGATCCGGCATGGCGCCGCCGTTGCGGCAGACCAGGGTCAGGGTGTTCCAGCCGGAGGTCAGGGTGATGGAGTTGATCTTGATCTGCTCGCCCTCACCGATTTTCTCCCCGTTGAGGATCAGCTCGCAGCCCCGCTCGGCGGTGACCACCAGCTCGACGGTGTCGGGGTTGAGCAGCAGATCGGTGCGATCGGACGGGGAGTAGACGAAGACGGTCATGGCGTATTTGCCCGGCAGGCCGCTTTCGCGGGAGACCGCCTTCCACGCCTCGCCGTTCTCCACCCGGTTGAGACCCGGGCGCAGCGCCAGCACGTCCTCGTCCGCCTTGATCGACTTGCACAAAGCGCGGTTGAGGGTGGCGCCGTAGATGCCGCTGGTCAGCAGCTCCTCCAGCGCGGCGTTCTTGGCAAACTCGATGCCGGTGCCCAGCGCCGACAGGAACCGGACCAGCATATGCTTGATCTTTTTGTTTTGCAGCTGCATCGACATCTGGCAGAAGTAGATGGCGCTGCCGGCGTAATCGTGGCGGGACAGCGCCGCGAAACGGCGGCGATCCTCCAGCTCGCTCTTGTGGACCGAGACGGTCTTGAGATACTCGGCGTTTTGGTTCCACTGGCGCCAGTCGACCGCCGGCAGACCCAGCAGGACGTTGTCGTTTTCATGCTTGTACTCCAGCAGATCGACGCCGATCTGCGCCTGGCTGCCCTCGGTCAGACCGTAGAGGTTGTTGGAATACAGCCCCGCGATCACCGGATCGGTGCCCACCGGCGCGACGTGGCAGGTGGATTTGCGGGAGACCTCGAAATCGTAGAAGAACAGGTCGGGCGCTTTTTTGAGACCCACGATCAGCACGTTTTCAAAGTTGCAGGCGCTGATCCCCTTGAGCCAGCCCAGATCCGCGCTGCCGTCCACGATCAGCAGCGCGTTTTGCTTGTGGGGCAGCATGGCGATCAGGGCGTCCTTGTCGACGGTCTTGTACTGGGCGCGGATCTCGCCCAGCATGGCGGCCACGGCGCCGTTGGGATCACCGTAGAAGATGGCCTCGGCCGGCGCCTTGACGGTACGCTTGGCAAGGTATTTTGCCAGCTTGATCATCATCACCAGCGCCAGCGGCTCTTCCTCGGCGTAAGCCGGCAGATCCACCGTGCAGGCGATCCGGGGCTGACCGGCGACGGTCAGATCCAGCGCCAGAGGCATACCGACGCCGTTGAAGTAGAGGGGCGTGGCGTTGAAGTTGAGGTATTCCTCAAAATACCGGGCGCCGCGGGCGGCGTTGAAGAGGATATCCTTGCCGTCGACGCGCAGCTCGTCCGCCAGCGAATCGCTGGTGAAGATCGCCTGCACCGAGCGGTGCCGGGTAAAGGTGCCGTAGGGGGACTGTTCGCCCTGGCGGAAGTCAAGCGCCGCCACCTTGTCGTCGAGCTGGTCGTCGCCCCGCAGGCAGGGCAGCTTGACGGCTTCCCAATCGGCCTGCAGCTTTTGCTGGTTGAAGACGCGGATATCGGCGGTATCGGTGTAATAATTCTTGGACGCGTCGCTCAAGCTGACCTCCAGACGGGCCTGCTTTTCACAGCAGACCTCGGGCATGGTCAGGGTCAGCTCGGTATCCTCGTAGGTGCAGGCGTCCATGTACATCTGCTTGGAAACGCAGGCCACCGTTTTGCCGTCCACCTTCAGGGTGCCGGTCAGGGTGAGATTCAGCGGATCGCGGTTGTCGTTGAAGACGCAGACCGGGAAGGAGACCTCCTTGCCGCCCCAGACGCTGGTGGGAGTGCGCTCCAGGAAGGGACGCACCGGGGTGAAGGCCTTTTGGGTCAGCTTCCAGACCGGATTGGGGATGAACTCCGGCAGATCGTCCTGCGCGCCGGCGTTGAGGGTGCGCAGATAGGGGGTGATGCGGGAGGGCTTGATGCCCGGGGTGGTGTAATCGTCGTAGGTCAGCAGCCGATCCTTGAAGGGCAGCGGCTCCAGTCCGTACCAGATCAGGTTGAAGACGCAGACCTGATCCGCCCATTTGCGCTGACCGATCAGATTGCGGTAGCATTCGCCGCCGACCGCCCACAGACGGCCGTCAAAGGTCTGCAGGGTCTTCTCGCCGTCCATCAGACAGACGCTGTCGGGGGTGGAATAGTACATACTGCCGTTTTCACCGATGGTGATGGGCTTTTCCCGGTGGGTGGGGCAGTCGTAGCCCGGATAGTGCAGGGAGTTGACGTCCAGCCGGCCGCCCAGATCGTGGCTGCCGTCGCAGCTGTAGGGGCGGGAGGGATCGAGCTTGGGGATCTCCTGGGTCATGTCGTAAAGCTTCTCCGACAGATCCTCGATATCCTTGATGTATTTCGAGCCGACCACCTTGAAGGCGGGAATACACTCGTTTTCGGGGCTCCACATCACCACCGAGGGATGGTTGCGGTCCCGGCGGATCAGCCGGCGCAGGTGCTTTTTGCTGTTTTCAAAGAAGGTGGGGTTGTAGCTGAAGCAGCAGTGGGACGCCCAGGTGGCCGATTCGGACACCATCAGCATACCGACCTCGTCGGCGATGTCGAAGAAGAAGCCGGGATAGGGCATGGCGTGCAGCCGAATGATGTTGACGTTGGCTTGTTTGGCCATTTTGAAATAGGCGCGGGCGTATTCCTCGGTCTGGATGGCGTAGCCCATATAGTGCCAGGAATCGTTTTTCAGCTTGATGGGACGGCCGTTGAGAACAAACCGTTTATCCTGGATGTGGAAGGTGCGGAAGCCGATGCGCACCACGTGGGCGTCGATGGCCTCGCCGTTTTCCATCACCTCGGCCTTCAGATCGTAAAGATTGGGGCTTTCGGGTTCCCACAAAGCGATGTTCCAGTCGCTGTAATCCCAGTCGATCGGCTGATCGTCGCAGGCGACGGTGAACATCTCCTTGTAATCCTCGGCGCCGTGGCGGGACAGGGAAAAACGCACCTGTTTGCCTTTGGCGTCGACCGACTGGTATTCGATGTGCAGGTTGTTCTTGTAAACGTCGGCGTAGGCGAAGACGTCGGCCACGAACGCGGGCGCGCGCTCCACCAGCCAGCAGTCCTGCCAGATGCCGCCGATATGGCCGCCCCAGAAGGAGCCCTCCGGCAGATCGGTGCGGTCGCGGTTGTTTTCGTCCTTGTATTTGGCCGAGCGGGCGGTCTGGCAGCCGACCAGCAGCTCGTTTTCGGCGCCGAATTTCACCGCGTCGGTGATCTCCATCTCCAGCGGCAGGAAGGCCTCGTCCTCGTCGGCGACGTGCTTGCCGTTGACGTAGTAGACGCTCTTGTAGGCGACGGCGTCGAAATGCAAAAAGATCCGCCGGCCGCGGCTTTCCTCACCCACGAAGAATTTGCGGCGGTAGAAGCCGATCTGGGCGTTGTCCCATTCCAGGGGATATTCGGGATACAAACGGAAATCCGCGCCGCTGACGTAATAGTGATCGCCGGCGGTGTTTTTGGGATAGCCGTGGGAGAACGAGTTGACGTTGAAGGGGCAGGGCACCTTGATGGAGACGTCGCTCCACTCGGTGGGCAGATGCTCCAGCGAATCGGTCTTGCAGGAAAAATCCCACAGGCCGTTCAGGCACGTTTTGGTTAACATAGGCGTAACTCCTTTGCAATGAAATCCATTGAGATCAGTTGATGCACAACTGTGTTCATCATACCCGAAAATGGCCAAATAGTCAAGACGTAACCGGGGATTCTTGACGGAAAATGCACAATTTTTCCCAGGGGATTTGCCGTTTGCGGTTGACAACACCCCGGCGGTGCGGCTATAATAAAAACATGAACCGAGCCGGCGGGCGATGCCCGGGTGCGGTCATGAAATTATTCCCGCGTCGCGGCGACGGATCGCGCGGGATGGAAAGAGGTCATGGTCATGAAAGTATGTCCCAACTGTCACGCCCAATTAGCGGACGACGCCGTTTTCTGCACCACCTGCGGCACCCAGTTCGTGGCGGCGCCTCAACAGCCGCCGGTCCAACAGCCGGTCCAACAGCCGGCCTATACCGCGCCGGTCACTCCGGTGTACGATCCCTACGATCACACGGCGGAGTTTGAGGCCAAGGATATTTCCGACAACAAGGTGTTCGCCATGCTGGTCTATCTGGCGGGTGCCATCGGCATCATCATCGCGCTGCTGGCCAGCCACGATTCGCCCTACGTCAAGTTCCATCTGCGCCAGGCGGCGAAGTTCCTGGTGCTGGAGATGCTGCTGCTCATCGCGATGGGCGTTTTGGTCTGGACCATCATCGTGCCGGCCGCCGGCGCCGTCTGTCTGGGCATCCTCGCCGTGCTGCAGATCATCTGCTTTATCCAGGTTTGCGCCAACAAGGCCAAAGAGCCGCCGATCGTGCGCAACTTCGGCTTCCTGAAATAAGGATCAATCTTTCCGGCCGTCCCGCGTCGCCGCGCGGGACGGCCTTTTTTTGGTTGTCAGCGGTTGTCATTTGGTTTGTACAACGGGAGGGGCAATCCCTTCCCTACGTATTCGCCGCAAGTTTGTGCGTCATCCCGCGGGCGGATGGTATCCGCCCGCGGGACAACGACAATTTGGCGGGGTGCTCTTGCCTTCCCCTCAAGAGGGAGGCATACGCACCCCGCCAATTCGCAAAAACCGTTGGCGGGCGCAAGGCTCCCTTGTGTAAAGGGAACTGTCGAGCGAAAGCGAGACGGAGGGATTGTCATGATTCGATGAAATCCAAACTACCCCACCGGCTTGCACGATTCACCGCCCGTCGCAAGGCTTGAAAAAAAGCGTCTGCCGCAGCAGACGCTTTTTTTGTTGCATATCGATCAGCCGACGATACCGCTGCGTTCCACGCCTTCCACCAGATACCGCTGGAAGAAGAGGTAGAGGATGATCAGCGGGGCGATGGCGACCATCACCGCCGTGTTGGTCATAACGCTGGACATATAGGTGGTGCCGCCTTCGTACATACCCGCCTGGGTGACCTGGTTGGCCAGCACCGGGATGTTGACGTAGAGGTTGGTGGAGTAGAAGGTATCGGTCCACTGCCAGCAGAAGGAGAGCAGGAACACCGTGACCAGAATGGTGGAGGACAGCGGCACGATGATCTGGAAGAAGGTGCGGGCGGTGCCCGAGCCGTCCACGTCGGCCGCCTCCAGCAGCTCGTCGGGAACGCCCTTCATAAACTGCCAGACCACCAGGATGAACAACCCGGCCCGGAAACTGAACCCGGTGGCCGACAGCATAACGATCGGCCAGTAGGTATCGGTCAGCACCGGCCCCGGCAGCCCCATGAAATAGTAGAAGTAGGAGTACATGGGGATCATGATGCTCTGCGGCGGGATCAAAATCGAGAAGACGACCAGCACGATCACCACCATGCCGCCCTTGAGCCGGAACTTCGACAGACCGTAGCCCACGCAGCAGGCCATCGCCGTGGTCAGCGAGGCGCTGATCAGCGACATCAGGAAGGTGTGCAGGAAGGCCTCGCCGAACTTGCCGTTGGTGAAGATGTATTTGATGTTGTTGAAGCTGGGATGGCGGGGAATGTACCGCACGGTGGGATCGTTGATATCCGCCGTGGACATAAACATGGTGGAGATACGGGCCAGGAAGGGATACAGGATGATGAAGCACAACCCGATCAGCAGCACGTAGCGGAACAGGGCGCTGGCGAACTGGGTGGCGCGATGCTTGGCGGCCAACGAGTTGGACGCATGGAACATTTTCGGTAATTTCATCGTGACACCCCCTTAATCCCGTTGTTGATAGAACACGAACCGGCTGACGATACCGCCGACCACCAGCAGGATGGCGGCGATGCTGACGAAGTAGATCCACGACATGGCGGACGCTTCGCCGAACAGGGCCTTATCGAAGCCGATGGAGTGAACGTATTCCATCATGGTGCTCGACGACTTGGTGAAGAAGTCGATGATGGTGTAGAACAGGTTGACCAGGATCATGGGGCTGATCATCGGGAAGGTGATCTTCCAGAAGCATTCCCACGCCGTGGCGCCTTCGATCTCGGCCGATTCGTAGATCGACGGGGAGATCGACTGCAGACCGGCCAGGAAGATCAGAATCTGGATGCCCGACTGGTTGACGATGTCCAGAATGTTGTTGACCGCGCTGGAGACGTAGGAGGTCAGGGTGACGCTGAAGTTCAGCGACGACAGCAGACCGGTGATGTCGTCCAGCGAGAACATCTGGTTGGCGCTGGCCAGCGCGCCCGATTCGATATCGGTGGCGGCGGCGAGGTTGTTGAGCACGGCGTTGTTGAGATCCGCCCGCTCGATCATACCGGTCGCGATGATGACCGGGATGAAGAAGATGGCGCGGAAGACCGCCCGACCCCGCATCTTCTGGTTGAGGATCACCGCGATGAACAGCGAGAAGATCAGGATGCTGGGGGTATTGGCCAGCAGGGTGGACACCGAGGTGGTCAGATACTGCACGAACTTGGTGTCCGATTTGATGGCGTACTCAAAGTTTTTCAGTCCGGCCCAGGTGGTGACCATCCCCTGATCGCCGACCTCGATGTTGGAAAAGCTGTAGATCAGCGAGTTGATGACCACCGGCAGGAAGTACGCGCACAGGCCGATGATAAACGGCAAAACGAAGATCCAGCCGGCGATCTGCTTTTTGACCTGCAGCCGACTGATTGACCGTTTGGAACGCATAGTAACACACCTTTCTATCTAAGATTCGTGGACGCGATCAGGATCGGGAAGCGCGCAGATAACTTTGCGCCTCCAGAGTATGGCCGTCTGCTGAAGCGGCGGTCTTGCCGTAGTTGATGTACAGCGTCTCGCCGTTTGCGTAACGGATGCGAACCACGTTTTCCGAAAGACGGGTGTGATCGGTCATCGTCTCGCCCACGATGCCGCTCAGCGCGGTCGTCACGTAGGTGTAGTAGCCGATGAAGTCATCCTTGTTGATGGCGAAATCCACGTTGTAATACCGGGTGTGTTCGGTGGATTTGAGAACGTCGGCGTTTTGATACAGCAAATTGAAGCTGGGCGCCGACTGGCTCTCGATGCAGCGCAGCAGGTAATCCTGCCGGTCGGAGGCGGTGTTGATGGCCTCGGCCGCGTAGGTGACCCGGCCGAGCATCACCATCTGCAGGAAGGGAATGTCGTAGGTCTCGCCCTGGGTGCCGGTGGAGGCCAGCGGCACGTCCAGGATCCGGTCGGCGTAGGGCAGCACGTAAGCGTTGCCGCCGTTGAAGGCCAGCTTGAGATCCTCCGGCAGGCCGTTCAGCAGCTCCCGCACCGTCTCCAGCGACTGCTGGCGGTTGCTGGTGCGCCCTTTCTTGAAGTCGGAGTTGAGGTACAGCCCCATCCGCGCCAGATTGAGGGAGTCGCCGCCGGTGGCGCCGGTGTAGCTGTCAAGGAACCGGTTCATAAAGTCGGCGTAGTAAGTGGGCGCCAGCGCGTAAGCGTCGGGGATGTAGGTGCCGTAGGTGGGCGACAGGGCGGCGCGGGTGCCGTACTGGTTGTTGATCAGCCGCACCGCGTTGGCTCTGGCGGAGAATCCGTCGAACCAGCCCTCGTGCTGCACGTACATCAGATCCGCCTGGGGATAAAACCCGATGTTGCCGTCGGCGCAGTAGTTGATCAGACCCTTCAGCGCGTCGGTACCGCCCAGCTTGGAGGAAGCGCGGTATTTGTTGAGCGCCATGGTGTCCAGCCCCGATTTCTGCCAGCCCAGAAGCTGCAGATCAAAATCGGTGATGCCGGCTTTCTTGAATTCCTCGATCATGGTCTGATCGTCTTCGTAGGTGGTCAGCGCCGCGGTGGCGGTGTAGGGGATAAAGCCCCATTTGGCGGCGTACTGCACCGCGCCCAGGGTGTTCATCTGGAAGGAGATGTGGTGGGTGATCTGCTGGGTCATCCCCTGCTCGGCGAGATACTCGCGGTACCGCTCGGCCATCCCCATGTAATTGGCTTTGTCGCCCGAGAGGAAGTTGTACTGTACCCGGAACTGCCCTTTGTAAGCGGATTCGGCGTACTGCTCGACGAAATCCATCGCCGAGCCGCCGGTGCCGGCCTTTTTCTCCACCCGCACGCTGTCTTTGGTACGCACCGTGAAGATGGGGTAGGCGCAGTAGTAGGTGCCGCGCACCCCGCCGATGTCGGCGTAAACGCTGCTCAGCCCGTCACCCTGCTGGATGATGCCGAAAACGGCGTTGTCGCCCACCTTGATGCCGAAGACCGGCAGATGGTAGGTGCCCGAGAAGGAGGCGGTGCGGGGATAGGTGGTGCCGTTGTCGTCGCCGTAGAGCTTGCCGCCCAGCACCGCCGGCCGCTCCAGCGCCGGATCGTCGAAGGCGATGATGGCGCCGCTGCCGTCGGGCAGGAAGACGTAGCCCTTGTTGGCCTTGGTGGAAGCGCCGAAATACCGCAGCGCCGTGACCTTCTCCAGCCGGTAATACTCGGTGTTATACTCGATCTTGTCGCCGTCCATTTCCACGTAGAAATGGTCGTCGTCGATCAGATACCGCAGCGTCAGCTTGAAGTTGGCCGACACCGCCACCTCGCCTTCCTCGGCCTTGTAGCCGCTGGCCTCGAGATCCTTCATCTTCATCTCGTGGTTGTAGCCGGCGGTGGTCAGATACCGCAGCAGGGTCTCCTGAATGAAGGGAGACATATCGTTGGCGGCGATATACAGCACGGTGTTCGGCAGATTGGTGTAAGTCTCTTTATAAAAGCTGCGCATCTGGTCGTCCAGCGCGTTCCAATCCAAACGGGTGTAGACCGGGAAGTTGAATTCGTCGTCTTTGCCGATGAATTCGTCGATCTCGTCGATGGATTCCACCTCGAGCTGTTCCAGTATCGCGGGATCGTTGAGCTGGTCGAGGATCCAGTTGTAGGATTCCTCGGTCATCACGTCGGGGATGATCTGGTTGTCCAGATCCTTGCCCAGAGAGTAGATCACCTCAAACCCGTTTTGATCCTCCAGCTTGTTGACGATGAACTGGCCGTAGTCGACGCAGTCGTCACGGGAGTAGAGCCGGAAATCGTCGCCGGTGTTGACGGCGGTGTAATCCAGCTCCACCTGCGAGAGCATCTGCTTGAGCACCTCGCCGCTGTTGCCGGGATTCTTCTCGTCGTCCTCTGCGTTGTAGGGATTGGAGGAGACGATCGTCCCGGTCTTGCGATTCTTGAGGGCGACGTTGAGGTTGGTCTGGTCCACATACAGCTCGAGATTGGCCGAGGTGGCCATCAGCGTCATATCCTTGAGCATTGCCTCGGGCGAGTCGTACTTGAGCGCGTGGGCGTCCTCTTTGGAGCCGTAATCGAGGATGCCGTAGCTGAAAGGCTCATCCGCTTCGGCGGTGGTGCCAAACGACGGGACCAATCCCAGCAGCAGCGCGACGCATACCGGCAGGATCAGCATTTTGATTTTTCTCATATGGCACACCCCCTTAGAATCGTAATGACAGTTCGCTGATCAACCCGGAAATGAAGGAGATCAGCCGGTTGGATACGCTTAAGAACAACATGGCGAGGAACAGGATGATCGCCATACCCACCACCGTGAGGATGCAGACCAGGATGTTCTTGCCGAAGGAGTAATCGTGGACGGTCATGCTGGAGATCACCAGCAGCAGGCCGGTCCAGAAGTACCCGATGTTCATCATATAGGTGATGATGGTGGCCTCGTCCAGGGTCAGACCGTTGGTCAGCAGGGCCGCGGGCAGCATCACGAAGCACAGCGGGATGGCCGCGTAGCACACCGAAATGAAGATGTCCTTGAAGTTGCCCTTGCCGTCCATCAGCGAGGTCAGACACCAGTTGGCGATGCACCACAAAATCAGCGGCAGCAGGACGTTGAACAGATCCTGGAAGAAGGTGCTTT
>JBMNVL010000023.1:0-20902 GCA_050946775.1 Acutalibacteraceae bacterium | reverse complement strand
CTCCAATCAATAATCTGATCACACGAGAGTTGACAAGCGCTTTTGTTAAACGTCTCAAAGACTGGAATATAGTAGGAGTGAAATATGAACTGGAAAATACAAATGTCAATGCGAATGGTTATGACGTCGTTATAGATCAACAGTATATTAAGAACAATACGGAAATAAAAGGAATCGTTGCGGAAATAAAAGGGAATATTCCGTGCGGGATTGGACAATATGGGGCTCAGCAAAAGGCCGGAATCGAAAAAGATCTGAAAGGGTTACAAGAGAGAAAAGCGAAAGCGGGAGACCTTCCGATAGAAGAATACGTTAAATTTATGGTGATGCTTGACAGTCAAGATCGAAAATCGAAAGAAGCAATGGAAAAATTGACGCAAGGAAAGGAAAATATACAATTCGTAGAAAAAGCAGAAGATATAAGGTGGGAAAAGAGTTGGATAAACGTTTTATTACTTGGACTGGACAAACGTGAAAGTTAAGGGAGGGAAACACCGCCTTGTATTATAGTCTACGGTAATATTTGCTGTGGCTAATGTGATCAGCAAATTTTTTGCGAAAAAACCCATTTATACCCCCGAAACCGAAAATTTTGAAAAACCTCTTGCATTCGGCGACGGGGTGTGCTAATATAATAGGGCTTTTTCAAGAGTATTCTTTTTGGAGGTTTTCAATATGTCTGTTTGGGAAATCATTATCGGCGCGGTTTTGCTCGTGCTGTCGATCGTCATCATCGGCGTGGTTTTGCTGCAGGAAGGCCGCCAGGCCAACCTGGGCGCCATCAGCGGCGCCGCCGACGCGTTTATGGAAAAGGGCCGCGCCCGCACTCTGGACGCGGTGCTCAGCCGCTGGACCAAGGTGATCATGATCGCCTTCTTCGTGCTGGTGCTGGGCGGCATGCTGATCACCAAGTACCTCGGCGCGTAATATTGATCGCACGAAAAACCCCGCGTGTCCTATCGGACACGCGGGATTTTTGTTTATGGCCATATCTTGGTCTGATAATACGCCATGATCAGCGCCACCACCCGGTCGTAGCTGAACACCCCGTCCTCCTCACCCTGGACGGTCAAAAAGGCGTCGTTCACCTCGGTCGACACCTGCTGCACCTCGCCCTCAAAGGCGGCCCAATAATCGTGTTGAAGCTGCAGATCCCGCTGCACCGCCTCGCTGCAGGTGTCCCGGATCTGCCAGCGCAGATCGTTGTCGTACGCTTTCAGGGCGTTTTCGCAGTACAGATAGGCCATCAGCTGCCCCGAATACCGGTAAAGGGGATCGTCCTGATACAAACAGGTCAGCCAGGCGATGAAGTTGCACTCGTCCTCCCGGGCGAAGCCCCGGGTGTGGGCCAATTCGTGGGCGGCGGTAAAGGGAATATCGAACACCGGCACGTCGACGTTGACGTTGGCCTCGGCGAAAAAGGGAAAATACATCCCGGTGATGCCGGTATACGACCACCAGTGGGACAGCCGCACCGGCTTGGGCTGCCAGGTGCCGCCCCATAAGAGATCGCAGTCCCGTCCGGCGGCGCGAAAGCCGGTCTCGGCCTGCCGCAGCAGATCGACGGTGGAGCGTTCATCCCGGATGCGGCCGTTTTCGTCCTCGGGCAGCCGGGCGCGTTCGGCGGAGGCTTGTTTGGCCAAATCCCGGCAGACGGCGGCCAGATATTCCACGGTCTGCGGCCGGGTGTCCAGTCCCATCAGCTCGCTGACCGGCGGCCGGGCGAAATTCAGCCCGTGCATCACCATATATACGGCGAACAGGATGGACACCAGCCACGCCGCGGTGCGCAAAAGCCGGGCGATCGCCCGGCGTCGGCCGCCCCGGCGCAGCCGCCGGACCAGCCGGACGGCCAGCAGGACCGCCGCCGGCAGCGCCAGTATCAGCGCCAGCTCGGTCAGCGACAGGGGGATCAGGGACGTCAGCCACCCCATCGGCACCGCGATCAGCCGGAAGAGCCCTTCGGCAAACACCTTTTCGGCAACCGCCGGATGCCGGGGCAAAAGCCATCCCAGCGCCAGCGCGATCCCGCCCGGCAGGATCCACAGCAGGTTGGAAAGCCGAAGCCGTTTCAACCCGATCCCTCCTTTCGCGCATATTGTACATCCCCTCCAGTATACAATAAGATCGAAACGGTGGCAATGGAAAATTTAAGAAAAACAACCCTTGCGCAAAACGGAAAGGCGTGGTATACTATCGCGTGTTATTATCAACGGAAAGGATGACCGCCGTGGAAGCCAAACGGGTCGCCGTGGATCAGCTGCGGCAGGTATGTCCCGCTCTGCGCGCCGGGGACCGGGTGCTGCTCTCGGGGGTGATCTACACCTCCCGGGACGCGGCGCACAAGCGGATCAACGCCATGCTGGACAAGGGCGAGGCGCTGCCGTATTCCCTAAAGGACGCCGCCATTTACTACGCCGGCGCGACGCCCGCACCCGACGGATTGCCCATCGGCGCCTGCGGGCCGACCACCTCCGGGCGGATGGACGTTTACGCGCCCCGGTTTTACGACGAGGGCGTGGTCGCCACCATCGGCAAGGGACAGCGTTCCCCGGCGGTGGTCGAGGCGATCCGGCGCAACGGCGGGGTGTATCTGTGCGCCGTGGGCGGCGCCGGCGCGCTGGCCGCCAAATGCGTCAAAAGCTGCGAGGTGATCGCCTTCGACGATTTGGGGTGCGAAGCCGTCAAACGGCTGGCAGTCGAGGATTTTCCGTTGATCGTGGCGGTGGATTGCCACGGCGGCAATTTGTTCGCCGCGCCGGGCAACGATTGATTTTTTTAAGGAGAGATGACCAATGCCGGAACTCAAGTATGAAATCGTGAAAGAATGCGGGGTACTGTCCCAGTCTCCGTCGGGCTGGACCAAGGAGCTCAACCTGATCAGTTGGAACGACCGCGCTCCCAAATACGACGTGCGCGACTGGGCGCCTGAACACGCCAAAATGGGCAAGGGCGTCACCCTGACTCCCGACGAGATGATCCTGCTGCGCGACCTGCTCAACGAGATCGATCTGTAATTTTTTTGCAAAAGAGGCGATAGCGGATGCTGGAGATCCTCAAGGCGATCCTGCAGGGGATCGTGCAGGGCGTCACCGAGTGGCTGCCCATCAGCAGCACCGGTCATATGCTGCTGTTCGACCAGTTTTTGCACATGGACGATCCCACCGGCCAGTTCTTTGACGTGTTCAAGGTGCTGATCCA
Organism: Acutalibacteraceae bacterium; assembly: GCA_050946775.1. Lineage (GTDB taxonomy): Bacteria > Bacillota > Clostridia > Oscillospirales > Acutalibacteraceae > UMGS1474. Next base: position 17,701 of record JBMNVL010000023.1, on the reverse strand, counting down.
GCTGGGATCCATCATCGCGGTGGTGGTGCTGTATTTCCATCGGCTCAACCCCTTTTCGCCCCGCAAATCCGCCGTGGAAAAGCGGCAGACCTTCGGGCTTTGGGGCAAGGTGCTGATCGCCAGCGTTCCCGCCGGGGTCGTCGGGCTGCTGCTGGACGATCTGATCGAGGGCGCGCTGTCGACGCCGCTGGTCATCGCCCTGGCTCTGATCCTTTACGGCGTGGCGTTTTTGTGGATGGAAAGCCGGCACCGCAAGCTGCGGATCCCATCGCTGAGCCGGTTGGGCCCGCGTACCGCGCTGGGCATCGGCCTGTTCCAGATGCTGGCGCTGATCCCCGGCACCTCCCGGTCGGGCTCGACCATTCTGGGAGCCACTCTGCTGGGCACCTCCCGCACCGTGGCGGCGGAATTTTCCTTTTTTATGGCCATCCCGGTGATGGTGGGCGCCAGCGGCTTCAAGCTGCTCAAGGTGCTTCTCAAGGGGGTTTCCTTTACCGCGCTGGAATGGGTCACCCTGCTGGTGGGGATGATCGTGGCGTTTGCCGTGTCGATGGTGGTCATCCGGTTTTTGATGGCCTATATCCGCAAACACGATTTCAAGGTGTTCGGCTACTACCGCATCGCGCTGGGCGTACTGGTGCTGATCCTGCTGGCCTGCGGTGTGATCGGGAAATAAAAAACAAAACGGACGGTGCCGCGGCATCGTCCGTTTTTGCTTTTTATTCTTTCGGCTTGCGCCGCACCCGCGACCACAGCAGGATGATCGCCTGTCCCGGGATGCCCAGCGCAAAGATCTGCCAGGGGTTGTGGCCCAACGCGACGAAGGTGACGTAGATCGCCCCCAAAATCGACCACACCAGCAGGGAAATGATCAAAAAATTGCGCCGGTGGCTGAACCACAGAGAGTTGAACACCAGCCAGACGATCATCGACACCGGCACCGCGTAGATAAAGGAGAGCCAGTGGATCGGGGTACGGCCCGGGATCAGATCGGCCGCGACGAAAGCGGCGGTGGCAAGCAGCCAGACCAGCATAACGCTCATACCGGTGATCAGTCCCCGGTTGCGGTGGCGGCGCCGGTTGACCGGTTCGGCCGCCGGCGCGGCCTCGTGTTCGTCGGTGATCAGATAATCCACCGTGACCCCGAACAGATCCGCCAGGTCTTTGAGCACTGTCACGTCGGGCAGGGATTCGCCCCGCTCCCACTTGGAGATCGCCTTGTCGGAATAGTTCATCTTTTCCGCCAGCTCCAACTGGGTGATCCCCTGCGCGCGGCGCAGCTGGGCGATGTTTTGCGCGACGACGGTCTTGATATCGTTCATGGCATTTCCTCGTTTGCTTGGTGATGCTCTTATCATAGCACGTTTTCGCCGTGAAATCAAGGGCGCAAAGACGGCGCCGGGGACGCTTTTTCGCTCCCGACGGACGGATTTGCGCAAAAGCATTTACTTTTGGGGGAAATCGTGCTATACTAATTATAATTGCCCCGATGCGGGCGATCACGATTTGCCGAAAGGAAACCGACCGATATGAAGCGATTGTTGGCGATCATGCTTGGCATACTGATATTGATGGGCCCGGTGACGCTGCTGGCCGAACCGGACGAGACCGGAACCGAGCCGGAACCGACGGCGACCGGGGAGCCGACCGCCGATCCGACGGCGGCCGATCCGACGGCGACCGAGCCGGAGCCGACCGAGACCGGCGCGCCGCCGGCGGAGTTCGTTTTCGTGGAATACAGCCGCTATTACGACGACGCGGCCGGCACGATGGCGGTCACCTGGAACTACGCCGAGGGAGACGGCACCGACGTTATCGGCGCGCGGATCAACGGCCGGGCGTACAGCGTGACCGGCTCCAAGGGGCGTTTTTCGGTCAAGACCGGCTCACTGGGCGGCGGCACCTATTCGGTGGAATACGTGCTGTGGCGCCCGAACGGCGACACCGAGTATCTGGCGATGAATCCGCTGACCGTCACCGGGGCGCAGGGGCTGAATCTGTCGCTTACGGTGGAGGATCAGGTGATCACCGCGACCCTGACCGATTCCCACGGCCAGCCGGTGGCGCAGTATCCGCTGACCTTTGTGCTCAACGATTCCACCACGGTGGAATACCGCACCAACCAATACGGGCAGGTAACTCTGTCTTCCACCCGGGAGCTGACCGACGTGGATTGCACGGCGGCGCCGGCAACGGTGGGCGGCGTAAGCTATGAAGGCGCGTCGGCGTCCTGGCAGACCGACCGGCAGGAGGTGACCACCACCCCGACCGAGCAGGAGCCGGAGGACGATCAGACCACTACCCGCTCCCGCTGGAGCGCCACCCAACCGACCACCACTTCCAAGCCGACCCAGACCCGCACCTACGCCACCATCACCGGCGCGGGCACCACGGCGGTCGAAGGGGACCGGGTGGCGGTCAACGCCACCTTCGATGAAGGGGTGCCGGAGGCGTTCGGACTCAAGGCGGACGATTTTCATCAACGGGCGCGGCTGCTGGTGTCCAGCCAGTTGTACGCCGATATGGTCGGCTCTTCCCGCGCCACTTTGATGCTGACGCTGGCTCACAGCGATTTTGCCGTTACCGACCAGCAGGTGTCCAGTCTGGTGTCGGGACGCTCGAAATACAGCCGCTACGACGAGATCCAAAAGGTGGCGGTTGCCATGGGACTGGAATTTCTCGATGAAAAGGGCAAAGCGATCGATATCACGGTCGCGCCCCACGATTCCTATTTGGTGCGCCTGCCGGTGCCGGAAAGCATGATGGATTGTCCGGTGTTGGCCGTGGCGGTCATCTCCGGAGACAAATTGACAGGGCTAACCGACGTCGAGGTCCGAAACGGGTATTTGGAATTTGAAATCAACGGCATGGCGCCGGTGGCGATCCTGGGCTTCGGCGAAGGCGCCATCCGTGCCGGCGGCGGCGTCGCCTGGCAGCTTTTGGTGCTGATGGCCGCCGGGATCCTGCTGCTGGCCGCGGCGGGAACGCTGATGTATCTGTTCGTGTGGCGCAAACCGGCGCCGGCGGGCGATCAGCCGGACGAAAACGAGCCGGACGAAAACGAGCCGGACGAAAACAAACCGGACGGGGACAAACCCTTTGCTCCCAACTTTATGCTGGACGACGTGGACAACGCGCCGAAGGACGACGGGATCGATCTGTACAGCTCCAGCGACCGGCGTCCCGGCGGCGACAACGCGTAAACGATAAAAACGGACGGTGGAAAACATGGAAGATCAAGTTTACCCGGTGATCCGGCGCGCCAATCTGCTCAGCTATATCCATCGCCAGATGCCCACCTTCTCCAAGGGGCAAAAGCGGATCGCGGCTTACATCGACGCGCACTACGACGAGGCGGCGTTTATGACGGCGTTCCGGTTGGGGCAGGCGGTGGGCGTCAGCGAGTCCACGGTGGTGCGTTTTGCCACCGAGCTGGGCTTCGACGGCTATCCCGGCCTGCAAAAGGCGATGCAGGAGCTGGTGCGCAGCAAGCTGACCACCGTGCAGCGCATCGAGGTCACCCGCGCGCGGATGACCGACGAGGAAGTGCTCGACAGCGTGATGTCCTACGATCTGGTCAACGTGCGCCAGACGCTGGACGAGATGCCCCGGGACCGGTTCATGAAGGCGGTCGACGCGCTGGTGAACGCCCGCAAGGTGTATATTTTCGGCGCCGGCAGCTGCCGCGCGCTGGCCAATTTCACCGCGTATTATCTGAAAATGCTGCTGCCGGATATCCATCTGGTCTACACCTCCAGTGAGACCGAGATCTTTGAGGAAATGATGCACATCGGGGAGCGGGACGCGCTGATCATCCTCAGCTTCCCGCGGTATTCCAGCAAGGCGGTCAAGACCGCCCACTTTGCCCATTCCCGCTCCGCCAGGGTGGTGGCCATTACCGACAGCGCCATTTCACCCATCGCCGAATTTGCCGACTATCTGCTGCTGGCGCACAGCGATATGGCCGCCGTGGTCGATTCGCTGGTGGCGCCGCTGAGTGTGATCAACGCCCTGATCGTGGCGGTATCCCTCAAGCGGATGGACGCCAACCGCGCCTCGCTGGAGGAGCTGGAGGAGCTGTGGGCGACCTATCAGGTCTACCAGCCCGACGCTCCGGCGGAGCGGACGTAACGTGAAGGTGATCGTGGTGGGCGGCGGCGCGGCCGGACTGATGGCGGCGGCGACCGCCGCGCGACAGGGCCACGCCGTCACCGTGGTGGAGCGCAACGACCGTCCCGCCCGGAAAATGATGATCACCGGCAAGGGACGGTGCAACGTCACCAACGACTGCGCGGTGGAGGATTTTATCGCTCATATCCCCGGCAACGGCCGGTTTTTGTACAGCGCCGCCACCGCCTTTTCCCCGCGGGACACCCAGGATCTGCTCGAAGGACTGGGTCTGCCGCTTAAGGTGGAGCGGGGCAACCGGGTTTTCCCGACGTCGGACAAGGCGGTGGACGTGGTGGACGCCTTCGTGCGTTACGCCAAAGACGGCGGCGTCCGGTTTCATAAAGGACGGGTCGTCCGCTTGTGCATCGAAGACGGCGTCTGCACCGGCGTGGAGCTGGAGGACGGCTCCCGGATGGAGGGGTACGCCGTCATCGTCTGTACCGGCGGCGCCTCTTATCCCCAGACCGGCTCGACCGGCGACGGCTATGCCCTGGCGCGTCAGGCGGGGCATACCGTGATCCCGCCCCGGCCGTCGCTGGTGCCGCTGACGGTGGAGGGAACCGACTGTCCCCGGATGCAGGGGCTGTCCCTGCGCAACGTGGGGCTGACGGCGGAGGATGCCGCCTCCGGAAAAACGGTTTTTCACGAGCAGGGAGAGCTGCTCTTTACCCATTTCGGGGTGTCGGGTCCGCTGATCCTCAGCGCATCGGCCCATATGCGGGATATGGCGCCCGGCCGGTACCGGCTGCGGCTGGATCTCAAGCCCGCCCTGTCCGCCGAACAGGTGGACGCCCGGCTGGTGCGGGATTTTGCCGCGACCCCCAATACCGATCTTTCCAACGCGCTGGGGCGTTTGCTGCCCCGCAAAATGATCCCGATCGCCGTCGAGCGGGTCGGGATCCCCGGCGATCGCAAATGCCGGGATATCACCAAAGAAGAACGCCGCCGGCTGGGAGAATGGCTGAAGGATTACCCCTTGACGGTGACCGCCTTTCGCCCCGTTGAGGAGGCGATCGTCACCGCCGGCGGGGTGTCGGTCAAGGAGATCGACGCCAGAACCATGGCGTCCAGGCTGGTCAGCGGGCTGTATTTCGCCGGCGAGGTGCTGGACGTGGACGGGTATACCGGCGGATTCAATCTGCAGATCGCGTTTTCGACCGGCGTGGCCGCCGGGCGAAGCGTATAAAGGAGTTTTCAAAATGAGCAACACCATTGCCGTCGCCATCGACGGCCCTTCCGGGGCGGGAAAAAGCACCATCGCCCGGATCTTGGCCAGGGAATTGCGGTTTATCTACGTCGATACCGGCGCGCTGTATCGCGCGGTGGGTCACGCCGTGCTTTCGCGGGGCCACGATCCCAAGGACGCCGCCGCGGTGGTGGCGATTTTGCCCCAATTGACGGTGGAGCTGCGGTACGAAAACGACAGCCAGCGGGTCTACGTCAACGGGGAAGACGTCAGCGACCGCATCCGCACTCCGGAGGTGTCGATGGCGGCCTCGGCGGTATCGGCGCTGCCGCCGGTACGCCGCTTCCTGTTCGATTTGCAGCAGGACATCGCCGCCACCCACAACGTCATCATGGACGGGCGGGACATCGGCACGGTGGTGCTGCCTCACGCCAGAGTCAAGATCTTTTTGACCGCATCAGCCGAGGATCGCGCCGCCCGGCGGTATGACGAGCTGCGGGAAAAGGGCGTTTCCACCACCTTTGACGAGGTGCTGGCCGATATGATCCGGCGGGATCACGACGACTCCACCCGCGCCGCGGCGCCGCTCAAGGCGGCTGACGACGCGATTTTGGTGGATACCAGCGGCAACACGCTGGAACAGTCGGTCGCCCTGCTTAAGGAGATCGTGACCCGAAAGCTGGAAGAAAAGGGGCCAAAAGCATGAAACTCGATCGGGTGCTGGTGGGCGTTTTACGGCCGCTGGTGCATTTGATTTTTCCGCACAAATGCTACGGAAAAGAGAACTATCCCAAGCCCGGCGAAGGGGTGATCCTTTGCTGCAACCATATTTCCTATCTCGACCCGGTGTTTTTGATGGCCTCTCAAAAGCGGACCATCCGGTTCATGGCCAAGGCGGAGTTTTTTGAAAGCCGCTTTATGCGCTGGGCGATCGGCAAGCAGTTCGGCGGATTTCCCGTCGAGCGGGGCAAGGGCGATACCAAGGCGCTGGATACCGCCGTGGAGCTGGTGGAAAAGGGCGAGATTCTCGGTATTTTCCCGGAGGGCACCCGTTCCAAGACGGGAGAACTCGGCCGAATCAAATCCGGCACCGCCCTGATCGCGGCCCGTGCCAGGGCGGATATCATCCCGGCGGTGGTGGTCACCAGGGGCCAAAAGGTCAGGGCGTTTCGCCGCTCTAAAGTGATCTTCGGCAAAAAGATCACCTTGGACGAACTGCATCTCACCGACCCGGACCATCCCGATCTGCGGTACGCCTCCCGGCTGATCGGGCAGCGGTTCGCGGAGATGATCGGGGAAGCGAAGGAGCGAAAATGAGCATCACGTTGGCCAAAACCGCCGGCTTCTGCTTTGGCGTCGACCGGGCGGTCAATACCGTATGCCGGCTGCTCGACGAGGGCAAGACCGTCGCCACTCTCGGCCCCATCATCCACAATCCCCAGGTGGTGCGCCAGCTGGAGGATCGGGGCGTGCTTACCGTCGACCGTCCCGAGGACGCGCCGGCCGGATCGACGCTGGTCATCCGCTCTCACGGGGTATCGCCCGACGTGATGGCACGGGCGCAGGCGCAGCCGGTGACGGTGTGCGACGCCACCTGCCCGTTTGTGGCCAAGATCCACCGGATCGTCGCCGAGGCGGCGCCGGGTACGGCGGTGATTATCGCCGGCGACGAGCGCCACCCCGAGGTGATCGGCATCCGGGGGCATTGCCCACAAAATTCTTATGTAATTTCTTCGCCGGAACAATTGACGAATTTGATAAAAGGTGATACAATAGGCGAGAATATACCGGTTTTGATGGTTTCGCAAACCACCTTCAGCCGGGACGTATTCGAAAAATGCACGAAGATGGCGAAAAACGTCTATACAAATCCGCTGATCTTTGATACGATCTGCAGCGCCACCGCCAGCCGGCAGGAAGAGGCTGTCCGTCTGGCAAGGCAAAGCGATGGTATGGTGATTGTCGGCGGGCGTCAAAGCTCCAACACTGCCAAACTGCGGGATATCTGTGCAGCGATCTGCCCCACGATCCTGGTGGAAACGGCGGCAGAGCTGCCGGCTGTATGGCTTCGCTCCAAACGTGCCATCGGCGTTACAGCGGGAGCATCGACCCCGGCCGATATTATAAAGGAGGTTCTTTCAACCATGTCCGAGATTGTCAACAACAACGAAGTCCAGGAGGAAGTCCGGGAAGAAGTCCAGGGGACTGAAGCCGCCGCGGCCGCTCCCGAGGAGGAGCAGCCGGCGCCCGCCAAATCGTTTGACGAGATGAGCTTCGAGGAGGCGCTGGAGGCGTCTTTGCAGGGCCTGAGCACCGACGAGCGGGTGCGCGGCGTCGTCGTCGGCATCGCGCCCAACGAGGTCCAGGTGGAGGTCGTCGGCCGCAAGCAGGCGGGATATATTCCGATCGACGAGCTGTCGGCGGATCCGAACGTCAACCCCTCTGATATCGTCAAGGTGGGCGATGAGCTGGAGCTGCTCATTATGCGCACCAACGATCAGGAAGGCACCATCATGCTGTCCAAGAAACGGATCGACGCCAAAAAAGGCTGGGATACCGTCGTGGCGGCTTCCGAAAGCGGCGAGGTGCTCGACGGCACCGTTACCGACGTGATCAAGGGCGGCGTTCTGGCCGTCACCCACGGCGTGCGGGTATTCATCCCGGCCTCTCACGCCAGCCTGTACCGTATGGAGGATCTCACTCCCTTGCTCAAGCAGGACGTGAAATTCCAGATCATCGAGGTCAACCAGAGCCGCCATCGCGCGGTGGGCTCCATCCGCAACGTTGCCCGCGGCGAGCGCAAGCAGAAGGAAGAAGCCTTCTGGGCGCAGGCGGAGGTCGGCCAGAAATACACCGGCGTGGTCAAATCCCTGACCAGCTACGGCGCTTTCGTCGATATCGGCGGCGTCGACGGCATGATCCACATCTCCCAGCTGTCCTGGTCGCGGATCAAGCATCCCTCCGAGGTCGTCAACGTGGGCGATACCGTGGAAGTGTATATCCGGGATCTCGACAGCGAAAAGAAAAAGATCTCGCTGGGCTACCGCAAGGCGGAAGACAATCCGTGGGAGGTGCTCAAGGCACAGTATCCCATCGGCTCGGTGCTGACCGCCAAGATCGTCGGTATGACCACCTTCGGCGCGTTTGCCCAGATCCTGCCCGGCATCGACGGCCTGATCCACATCTCCCAGATCGCCAACCATCGGGTGGAGAAACCCCAGGACGAGCTGGAAATGGGTCAGGAGGTGCAGGTCAAGCTGACCGCGGTCGATTTCGAGAACAAGCGGGTCAGCCTGTCCATTCGCGCGCTGCTGGATCCTGAAGAGGACGTTGCCCCGGCCAAGGACGAGCCTGCCGAGGAGGCTCCCGCCGAGGAAGCTCCCGTCGAGGAGGCTCCGGCTGAGGAAGCTCCCGCCGAGGAAGCTCCGGTCGAGGAAGCTCCGGTCGAGGAAGCTCCCGCCGAGGAAGCTCCCGTCGAGGAAGCCCCGGCTGAGGAAGCCCCGGCTGAGGAAACCGCGGCTGAGGAAACCGCGGAATAATTTCCGGTTATTCAAAAACGCTCTCGGAAAAGGGGCGCGCAAATTAGGGATTTGTCAGGTTTTGAACGGCCCTTTTACCGTCCATGCTGCATGAAAAACACCGGGCATACGCCAGTATGTCCGGTGTTTTATCCTTTTGCCTGAACGAAAAATGCCTCGTTCAAAACGGCTTTGCATCTTAAAAAGGGAGATTTTGCGCGCAGGGCAAGGCGAAAAGCGAAGAAATGCTCGCGCATTTCAAGTTTTTTCAACGCCGCCATACGCCAAAAGATCCTTTTTAAGACTGACAAATCCCTGATTTGCACGCCCCAAAGCCGAGAGCGTTTTTTACCTTTCCAATCCCTTAATTTCACAATTTGTACGAGAAAATGCGGAATAAATGTAAAAAGTTCCCGGTCGCTCTTTACATTGCCCGTGTAAAGGGGTATGATGAAACGCAAAGAGACCGGGGCGGCTCGATCCGCCGATAGGGGGAAGCGCAATGGATAAACCGAGAATCGAGGCGGCGGTACGGGAGCTGCTGCTGGCGATCGGGGAGGATCCCGACCGGGAAGGACTGCGGGAAACGCCCCGGCGGGTGGCCGAGATGTACGGCGAAATCTTCGCCGGGCTGGAGGAAGACCCGCTCAAGCACGTCAAGCTTTTCAACGAGCAAAACGACGATGAGATCGTCACCGTGCGGGATATCCCGCTGTATTCGATGTGCGAGCATCACCTGCTGCCCTTTACCGGGGTGGCGCACGTCGCCTATATCCCGGGCAACGGCAAGGTGATCGGGTTGTCCAAGCTGGCGCGGATCGTCAATCATTTTGCCCGTCGTCCCCAATTGCAGGAACGGCTGACCGCCCAGATCGCCGATTTTCTCAACGAGCAGCTGCGCCCGCGCGGACTGGCGGTGATCATCGAGGCGGAGCATTTGTGCATGACCATGCGCGGCGTGCGCGCCGCCGGCGCCAAGACCCAGACCTCCGCGCTGCGGGGACTGATGAAATCCGATCCCCGTACCCGGCAGGAAACCATGTCCCTGCTGACGGGCAAATAAAATTAACCGCGGGCGGGTCGTTTAACGACCCGCCCGCGGTTGGTTATTTTTCCACATCCTCTAAGGCGGCGCGGACGGCGGCAATCACAAACGCGGAAAAGGTGCAATTCTTGCCTTGAATGGCCGCCTCCACCTGATCAATCACATCGTTGGGAAACCGTATGGTTTTGTTAGTGGTTGGAGGAATAGACGGGATTTTGAACCTGCCCAAGTGTGATCACCTCGCAATACAACTGTATTGCATATAGTGTAATACAAACGCCATAACAATTATGCATTGCATTTGCAATGCATAATTGTTATACTAAAGGCGAGGTGATCAAAATGGCAGAATTTTGTTTGGATTGTTGGAATCAACTTAATGGAACGCATCATCCACGAAACAGATATGTTTTTTCTAAGGATTTGTATTTGTGTGAAGGATGCGGAGAATTAAAGCGTGTTGTTATTACCCAAAGACGTCGGTTTGCTTTTCACGGTTTGATATGGCGGCGACTTTAGCAGATACCCGCTTTGTTTTTTCGTGGGTCATATCCAAACGCAAGGGGAATACGTAACCTTTTTCATCAGATTCTCTTCAGATTGCGCGGATTCCGTTCAGAGAAAACGATGAGGCCGGTTATGCGGCCGGTTTCCAGTATTCGCAGCCGAAGACCGCCTTTGTGGCCTTGCCGAGTTGATCGAGTTTGGCCTTGAGATGGGGATATCGGCTGACCCAGTCGTAGCCGTCGGTGTAATCCCCGTCGACAAAGGAGATGAAATCGGGATCGTTGCGCTCCATCACCGCCTCAACCAGGGTGGCGCGATCCTCCCGCTCGTTGACGGTGGAGTAGTTGTAGATGAAATACGGATCGTCTCCGGCGCCGAGGAAATAGCTTTCGTATTGTTCGTCGATGTAGCTGTCGAGGTCGTTAACGTAGCTGAACCCTTCGGGGTTGAAGGTTGCCCACTGATCATCCGACAGGTAGGTCTCATGGCAGCCCTCCTGCTGAATACGCCCCTCGACGGCGTGCCAGATCTCGTGGTGGATGGTGGGCGCCGAGGCGTCGCTGATCTTAAGGGCGACGTGCTGGCACAATCCGCAGGCGTAGGTGACGCCCCCGGCGGTAAAGGAGTCGTAGGTGTCGTTGGGCAGATCCCGCAGATACAAAAACCGCAGACCGCCCCGACCGTCCGCCATCTTGAATTTCTTGAAGAAACCCTTGGGATAGTGCTCCAGCTCGCTTCGCAGGGTGCGCAGAGCGTTCTCCTGTTCCTCGGCGCGTTCGGCGTCGGTCATCTCGTAATCGTCATCCTCCTGAGTGGAGACAAAATGGAAGGTGCCGTCGTCCCGCGTGGCCATGCACTCGTTGCCTAGCAGGATCTGTACCGAAAACTCCCGCTCGATCTCGTCGGCCAATTTTCGGGCGGGTTGGAAATAATCCGCCAGCGCCGTGTCGGGAGTCAGGATCGCCTGCGCGTCCGGCAGGGTGCCGGCAAAGGTCAGCTGCGCCGGATCCACCGCCATCAGCCGGGTGACGGATCCCTGCCCGATCCCTTCCGTCAGCGCCACGGCCCAATAGCCGCACTCGGGCAGATAGACCGTGCGCACGTCGGTGCAATTGCCGGCGGTCGGCAGCGCCGCCCATCGCCCGTTTGCCAAATCGACAAACCGCGCCTCGGCGTGCGTGCGCTCACCCTCGTTGGAAAAGTCGAAGAAAACGATCATGGCGTAACCGCTCTGCGGCGCACTGTGCAGAACAGCGTTGGGGGTCAACTGCCAGGCGTGCTGGCGAACGCCGTCGTTGCCGTAGACCACCAGAATCTGCGGCGAGTCTTCGCCGTCCTGTGTGACCGCCAAAGAGGAGAAACGCTCCAGCACCCGCCCGGCGGAAAAGGTTAAGGAGGAGAACTCGTGGGCCGTTTCGCCGACAAGAACGCTGTTTGTGCTGTTGTCATACACGCTCCAGCGGATGCCGCTGGTCAGATTGTCGTCGTCCTCCACAAAGACGATCCGGCGGCTGACGGGATCGTACTCGTGGATGCTCACCCCGTATCCCGGCAGGGTCGCCGCCGTGGAAAGAGCGCCGTCGTCCGGCGAAAGGCGCAGCAGCCGCTCCTCGTCGACGGCGTACAAAGCGTCGCCGGCGGGCAGATAGCGGAAAAAGGCGCCCGTCGCTTCTTCGCTTATGGGAAGCGACCGCTCTACCGTGTCGTCCTTATATACGTCGATGGTGTCCTTTTCGTAATTGCGGATCACGATCCGCCCGTCGGCGCGAGCGCCGATCAGCTCCTGCATCCCGCTGGAAATGGACAATGTGGCGATTGCTTTTTTTTCGGGGACGTCAACGACCGAGACGGCGGCAACAGCGCCCGGCCGGGTGAGATCGTTTTCGTCCAGACCCGCCTCGCATTGCAGCGCGATGTGGCCGTTGCCGGCCGCCTCCATCACCGAAACGAAGCCGTCAAGCCGGCATTCCGTCAGCTCCACCACCGCCTGCGGCAGAGCGAAATGGGCGGGCTGCGTTTGCGTTGTGGCGGTATTCCCCGGCGACGGCGGGGTCGCCTGGGTGCAGGACGCCGCACACACCGCCAGACAAACGGCAAGCAGGATACACAGCAGTCGCTTCATGAAAACTGCCTCCTTAAAAAAAGCCCCGCGTTCCCGAAAGAGCGCGGGGCGAACTGTTTGGATCAGCGGGTTTTCTTGAAAATACTCAACAGCCGCACCACGATGGGACTGAGGATAATGTTGAAGCCCAGTTCAAACAAAAAGTTGGCGCCGACCAGACCGAGGAACATATATCCCACGGCGTCCTGACCGAATCCCGCGCCGGCCGCCCATTCGCCGATCAGCGGCATAAAGAACAGCCAGCAGCCCAGCAAAAACACGCCGGTATTGACGATGGGGCAGACGATGGCGGCGGCAATCACCGCCAGATACTGGTTGAACCGGGACAGCCAGCGGTAAACAAAACCCGCTGCCAGGCCGCACAAAACGCCCTTGAGCACCACCGTGGCGATCGTGCCGGGGATGCTGACCCCCAAAAAGAGGGCCGCGTCGCCGCTGACCAGCACCGTAACGCCGAAGACCAGTCCCAGCCAGCCGCCGATCCACGGACCGCAGATCGCGGCGCCCACCACGATGGGGATCAGCACCAGCGAGATGGAAAACGGGCCGAAACGGATAAAGCTTCCCAGCAATTGCAGCACCACGACCAGTGCCGTCAAAATGGCGCCCATCGTGACCAATTGCACCCGGGAAAAGGATTTTGCCTGTGACATAAAAATGACCTCCTTGCTGCCGTTCCATACGGATACAGCGCGTAATAGGGTATCTATATCCACATTTTGCCGCCCGGTCATCCGTCTTTCTCGCTCGCGCGCCGCATGGCTGCCCGGCGGACGGTTCACGAAAGGCAAAATGGAGTTGTCAGTGATTTTTGTTGTAAATCAGCCGAAGCCCTTCCATCAGCAGGTTGTCGTTGTAGATGATCTTGTGCTTGCAGTGGGGAATGATCTCCCGTCCCAGTCCGCCGGTGGCGACGATCACGGCGTCGGTCCCCATTTCCTCCAGCGCTCTCTCGCACATCCCGTCGATCATGGCGGCGGTGCCGAAGACGGCGCCCGACTGCATGGAATCGTTGGAATTGGTGCCGATGGCGCGCGCCGGGGCTTCCAGCCGGATGCGGGGAAGAAGCGCGGCGCGGCTGGTCAGCGATTCAAACGAGGTGACGACCCCCGGCATGATGGCGCCGCCGCAAAACTCTCCTTTGGCGTTGACCGCCGACAGGGTGGTGGCGGTGCCCAGATCCCACACGATGCAGGGCGCGCCGTACAGGGCGATGGCCGCCACGGCGCCCACCAGCAGATCGGGACCCAGCTGAGCGGGATCGTCGATGCGCACGTTGACGCCGGTTTTGATCCCCGGGCCGACCATCAGCGCCGTTTGCCCGGTCACCAGCTTGACCGCCCGGCGCAGCTCCTTGTCCAGCGGCGGTACCACCGAACAGATAATGGCGCCGTCGATTTTCGCGGCGTTCACGTCGTACAGCCGCAGAATATCCAGCAGCTCCACGGCGTATTGGTCACCGGTTTTTTGGTGGTCGGTGGCAATGCGGGATTCCAGCAGCAGCCGGTCGTCCTCAAAAACGCCCAGGGTGATGTTGGTGTTGCCCACGTCCAATGCCAGCAGCATAGCCATCCGTCCTTTCCGGTGAATTCCACCCACCAGTATACCACAGGATCCCGGTTCTGGCAACCCGTGAAAAAGGCTTTTTTCCGGTTTTTCACCCTTGACGGCGGAGCGGTTTCGCGGTATAGTATACAATAGCAAAGAATTTGGAAACAGGAGGAAAAGAAATGAAGTTGACCTTTCGCTGGTACGGGGATTCGGACCCCGTCACCCTCGAAAAGATCCGTCAGATCCCGACCATGACCGGCATCGTCTCGGCGGTGTACGACGTGGCGCCGGGCGGCGTCTGGAGCGAGGACAGCATCGCCGCGATCAAGGCCAAGGCCCAGGCGGCCGGGCTGGAGTTCGAGGTGGTGGAAAGCGTCCCGGTGCCGGAGGACATCAAGTTGGGCACCGACAAAGCCCCGGCGCTGATCGCCAACTATTGCGAAAACGTCCGCCGGCTGGGCAAAGCCGGGGTCAAGGTGATCTGCTACAACTTTATGCCGGTCTTCGACTGGCTGCGCAGCGAACTGACCCGTCAAAACGCCGACGGTTCCAACTCCCTGGCGTACGACGACGCCACCGTGCTGGCGATGAACCCGCTGCAAAGCGAGCTGTCGCTGCCCGGCTGGGACGAAAGCTACACCAAAGAGGGGCTCAAAGCGCTGCTGGGGCAGTACGAGACGATCGACGAGGAAGCCCTGTGGAAAAATCTGCAGACCTTCCTGGAGGCGGTCATCCCGGTCGCCGAGGAGAGCGGCGTCAAGATGGCCATCCATCCCGACGATCCGCCATGGGGACTGTTCGGCCTGCCCCGCATCATCACGAACGAAGCCAATCTCGAGCGGTTTTTGAAGCTGGTGGACAGCCCCGCCAACGGGCTGACCTTCTGCACCGGCTCGCTGGGCGCCGGACAGGACAACGATCTGCCCCGGATGGCCCGCAAATTCGCCGACCGGATCCATTTCGTCCATCTGCGCAACATCCGCTGGACCGGTCCCAAGGACTTCGAGGAGACGGGACATCCCACCTCTTGCGGGTCGCTGGATATGTACGCCATCGTTAACGCCCTGTATGAGGGCGGGTTTGACGGCTACGTCCGTCCCGACCATGGGCGGATGATCTGGGGCGAGACGGGGCGGTACGGCTACGGGTTGTATGACCGGGCGCTGGGCGCCACGTATATTGCCGGACTGTGGGAAGCGGTCGACCGCGCCCACAAAGCGTAAGGAGGAACTACCATGAGCAAAACGGTCGTTATCACCGGCGCGGGCGGCGTGCTCTGCTCCGGGTTTGCCAAATCGCTGGCCAGACAGGGGCACAAAATCGCCCTGCTGGATCTCAACGAGGACGCCGCCAAGGCGGCGGCCGCCGCCATCGTGGCCGAAGGCGGCGTGGCCAAGGGCTACAAAGCCAACGTGCTGGATAAAGCGTGTCTGGAGCAGGTGCACGAGCAGGTGCTGCGGGATTTCGGCAAATGCCGGATCCTCATCAACGGTGCCGGCGGCAACAGCCCCAAATGCACCACCGCCCACGAGGTGTACGAGGAAGGCGACGCCGACGCGACGGATATCGCCACCTTCTTCAATCTCGACAAGGCGGGCTTTAACTTCGTGTTCGATCTCAACCTGATGGGCACCCTGCTGCCCACCCAGGTGTTCGCGCGGGATATGCTGGGCGAAAGCGGCTGCTGCATCCTCAACGTATCGTCGATGAACGCTTTTCGTCCCCTGACCAAGATCCCGGCTTACAGCTCCGCCAAGGCGGCGGTGTCCAACTTCACCCAGTGGCTGGCGGTGCATTTCGCCGGTCAGGGGATCCGGGTCAACGCCATCGCCCCCGGCTTTTTCGTCACCAACCAAAACCGCGCTTTGCTGTTTGACGACAACGGCAACCCCACGCCCCGCACCGAAAAGATCCTGCGGGCCACTCCGATGGGCCGCTTCGGCGAAGCCGAGGAGCTGGAAGGCACCCTGCTGTGGCTGACCGACGACAAGGCGTCGGGCTTCGTCACCGGCGTCGTGGTGCCGGTGGACGGCGGTTTCTCCGCCTATTCCGGCGTGTAAACGTCATCAAGGAGGATCATCAGATATGAGAACCAAAGAACAAGTGCTGCAGCAGATCGAAGACAGCGCCATGGTTGCCGTCGTCCGGGGGGAGACCACCGAGCAGGCGATGGCGGTGGTGGAAAACTGCATCGCCGGCGGCATCAAGGCCATCGAGCTGACCTTTACCGTTCCCTTTGCCCACCGGGTGGTGGAGGATCTGGCCCGTAAATACGGTGATCAGATCATTCTGGGCGCCGGCACCGTGCTGGACAGCGAGACCGCCCGCATCGCCATCCTGTCGGGCGCCGAATTCATCGTTTCGCCCCACTTCAATCCCGAGGTGGTCAAGCTTTGCAACCGCTATCGCAAGGCGGTGATGCAGGGCATCCTGACCGTTACCGAGGCGATCACCGCCATGGAAGCGGGCACCGACGTGCTGAAATTGTTCCCCGGCGAACTGTTCGGCCCGACCTTCATCAAGGCGATCAAAGGCCCGCTGCCTTACGCCCGGGTGATGCCCACCGGCGGTGTCACCGTCGACAACGTCGCCGACTGGATCAAAGCCGGCGCGGTCGCCGTCGGCGCCGGCAGCAGTCTGCTCAAGGGCGACGTCAAGGCCAACGCCGAGGCGTTTATGAAAAACATCCGGCAGGCAAGGGCATGACTTTGGCGCTTTTCCCGCCCCGCTGTGTTGGATTCCCTTGAAAGGCGAAATGCCTTTCGGCGGGTATCCGCCTTGCGGGACGAAAAAATCGCTCAAAGTCGATCGAAACGCGCTTGTCCCGTCCCGCTGTGTTGGACGCCTGTAGGGGCGGATATCATCCGCCCGCTGTGCAGATGACGTTACAGCGTCGCAGGGGAGGGGTTTCCCCTCCCGCAGGATAACCCTATAAAGATTCTTCGGGCTATTGCCCTCAGAATGACGCTTTATCTAATGGCGTTGTCATCCTGAGCGAAGCGAAGGATCTTAGTCGCGTAAACCGGCACGGTGCAGCCTGCAAGGGTTTATGGAATATCTAACGTCTAACGTCTACTATCTAAAATCTAAAACGAGGTGTATCAATCATGGTCGTTACATTTGGAGAAATTATGCTGCGCCTGTCGCCTCCCGGCTATCAGCGGCTGACCCAGGCAAAATCCCTCGACGTCACCTTCGGCGGCGGCGAGGCCAACGTCGCGGTGTCGCTGGCGGGCTACGGCGTGCCGGCGCGGTTTGTGACCAAGCTGCCCAAAAACGATCTGGGCCGCGCCTGCAAGGGCGAACTGGCCCGTTGGGGCGTCGATACCTCCCGCATCGCCGAGGGCGGCGACCGGCTGGGGATCTACTACTGCGAAAAGGGCGCGTCCCAGCGTCCCTCCAAGGTGGTGTACGACCGCGCCGGCTCGGCCATCGCCGAGGCTGACGTCGCCGATTTCGATTGGGACGATATCTTCACCGGCGCCGAGTGGTTCCATTTCACCGGCATCACTCCCGCCATCAGCGACAAAGCGGCCGCCATCACGCTGGAGGCCTGCAAAGCCGCCAAAGCCCACGGGGTAACGGTGTCCTGCGATCTCAAC
>JBMNVL010000022.1:0-20918 GCA_050946775.1 Acutalibacteraceae bacterium | reverse complement strand
CTGACGGCAATTCTCGCACCGCACCGCCTTTTTGTAGGCGCACAGCTCGTCCTCGACGCCCTGCAGTTCTTCCTGCAGTTCGTCCACCCGCTTGGCGCTCTCCTCCAGAAGCTCCGCCACGTCGGTGCCGCTTTGGCGGCTGTCGTACAGCAAACGGCCCATCCCCTCAAACACCGAGGCGATCTCCTTTTGCAGCTGCGCCGACTTGGTTTTGAGCTTGACGGTCTCGGTCAGCTCGCTGGTCTTCTTGCCGACGGTATCCGCCGCGCTGCGCGCTTTCAGCAAAATTTCTTCCCACGTGGTCATAGTCGATCATCCTTTCTGAATATTGTCAAAGGCATTGTAGCATATCTTCCCAAAAAATTCAACCGCGTCAGCCCACAAACTCCCGCAGCAGCGAGTTTTGCGGCAGGCGATCCAGCGACAGCGGCACGAATTGGCTCAGCGCCGCGTGCAGCGCCCGCACCGTCTCGAGGTGTGGATCCGCCGGATCGATCGCTTCCAGCACCGGCAGGATCTCCCCGGCAAACATCCCCGGCTCGTAGGCGTGCAGGGTGTCGATGTATTCGTCGGCGTATTCCGCGAAGGGAAACATATACGCGTCCTCTCCCCGCTTGACCTGATCCCACATCTGCAGGGTGTTCTCCAGCGAGCTGCCGCGGAATTTGAGATCCCGCAAAATCCGCCTCGTCAGGCGGATCTGGCGGCGCTGCAGCACCTTTTCTTCTCCCCGGTAGACCGAACTGGCGGTGCTGACGAACACCTTTTGCAGCCGGGTATCGGGCAGATGCCGGTCAAAAACCGGGTTGAGCGCGTGGATCCCCTCAAAGATCACCACCGACTCCTCGTTGACCCGCAGAAGCCGCGGTTCGTCCAAAGGCCGTCCGAGGGTGAAATCGTAGATTGGCATCAACGCCTCGCCCTTCACCATCAGATCCCGCATACAGCCGTACAGCCGGGGCAGATCCAGCGCCTCCAGCGCTTCGTAATCCAGACTGCCGTCTTCCAGCACCGGCGCCAGACCCCGGCCGCGGTAAAAATCGTCCAGCGACACCACCGTCGCCTCCAGCCCGTGGGAGATAAAATCGTCCCGCAGCAGATGGGCGGTGGTGGTTTTGCCCGACGCCGAAGGCCCTGACAGCATGACCAGCCGCCGTCCCTCGTCCCCGAGGATCAGCCGTTCGGCCGCCCGGTTGACCGCCCGGCGATACCGGGTCTCCTCCTCGGCGATCAGACCGTCGGGATCGGCGACCGCCCGGGCGTTGATCTCATCGATCTGCGGAGGTTGTCTATCGGTTTGATTGCGATTCTTCATAAAAAGAGATCACCCTGTCCTTTCGCCGGAGCAGTTCGTCCAGTCCGGTGTTGTATTCGTAGGGAAATTTGTAGTTGAAAACCCGCTCCAGCCGGTCGGTGCCGGGCTGCTTGAGCTTGGTAACGGCACCGGCGCCGCAGCCGAGGATGGTATGGGTCTCGTCCATGATGAAGACGTTGTACAAGCCCTCATACCCCGGCTTGGCCCAACCGACGTTTTCCTGGTTACCGACCATCCGGCTTTGGCGATAAAGATAATACGGCCGATATCCTGCCCGCGGCAGCGCCGTCGCGCTGTGGGCGACCATCTGCACCGTCTGCGCCGGCGGCGCTACGTCGGCGCGATGCTGCACCGTCAGATTGGCGGCGCGCTTCATCGACAAGGTATGCACCGTGACGCTGGCCGGATCGAGCGCCAAAATCCCCGCAAGGGTGGTTTCAAACCCCTTTGCGTCGTCTCCCGGCAGACCGGCGATCAGATCGGTGTTGATGTGATCGAATCCGGTCTTGACCGCCAGATCGTAGGCGTCGTAAAACTGCGCCACCGAATGGCGGCGGCCGATCTTTTGCAGCACGTCGTCGCGCAGCGTCTGGGGATTGATGCTGATGCGTCCCACACCCGCGGCGCGGATCGCCCGCAGCTTGTCGACGGTCACGGTGTCCGGCCGTCCGGCCTCCACCGTGTATTCCCGCAGACGGGACAGATCGAACGCTCCCTCCACCGCCTGGAACAGGCGGGTCAACTGCTCCGCCGACAGGGTGGTGGGCGTACCGCCGCCGAAATAGACGGTCTCCAGCCGCAGTCCCAACCGCCTGGCGATGGCGCCGGTGGCGGTGATCTCCTCGACCAGCCGGTCGACGTAGACGGGAATCAGTCTGGCCGCCCGCTCCACCGTGTGGGACACGAAGGAGCAATAGTCGCACCGGGTGGGACAAAACGGGATGGAAACGTACAGACTGAAAGAATCCGGTCGGGACAGCGCCAGGATCTCGTCCTCGATCGCCAGGGTGCGCCGGCACAGCTCGATCTTTTGCTCGCTGACCAGCAGCCGCTCGCGAAAATAGCGGCAGGCTTCTTGCGGCCCGCTTTCGCGGGTTAGATAGCGCATCAGCTTGACCGGGCGGACGCCGGTGACGATTCCCCACTCCTGTGTAAAGCCAAACAGCTTTACAAGCAAGTGGTACAACAAGGTCGCCAGCTGCAGTTCGCATTCGTCCCGGTAATCGGCCCGGTCGTTGCCGACCGTCGTTTGCCGCGTCTCATCAAAATCGTCCAGCCGCAGCCGAACCGTCAGAACGGTCTCGCCGGCGCCTTTTTCCAGAGCGGTGTCGGCGATCACTCCTTGGGCGGAAAGGCACTCCCCTTCCTTTGGCACCAGTACCTTTTCGTGGGGCAAAAACAGGCGGCAGACGTTTTCCAGCTCAAACCGGAAGGCGTGACCGCGCATGGTCAGGATCATACGCCGTCACCTCCGTACCGCCAAAAACGGCGTTCATCCGTCAGCGAGGTCGGCTCTCCATGGCCGGGATAGACCGTCGCGTCGCCCTCGATCGACAGCAGCTGCCGCAGGGACGCGGCCATCGCCCCGTCGCTTCCGGTGGGAGAATCGGTGCGCCCGTGGCTATGGAAAAACAAGGTGTCCCCTGAAAACAGGATGCCCTCTTTTTCAAAAAAATAACAGCAGCCCCCGGCGGTATGGCCGGGCGTATGGATCACCCGGCAGGTCAACCCGTCGAACGACAGGATCTCCCCGTCATCGACCAGCCGATCGGCGGTCAGGGCCGTCTCCTCCACGTAAATGCGGCTGAGATTGAGCCCGGGATCGGCAAGGATCGGCGCTTCTTCCCGCAGGGCGACGACGGGCGCGTTCAGCGCGTCGGCCAGAGCCCTTGCCGCCAGTATATGATCGAAATGCCCGTGGGTGAGCAAAATCGCCTTGACCGTCGCGCCGACGGCCTTGACCGCCGCCAAAATCGCCCTCGGGTCGTCGCCGGGATCGACGATCACCGCCGCCGCGGGATCCCTGTACGCCAGATAGCAATTGGTGGACAGCATCCCCACCGGTATCGTTTGGATCGTCATCTCAACACCAGTCCTTCGTATCCAGCAGGATGGTTACCGGGCCGTCCCCGGTCATTCCCACCCGCATATCCGCGCCGAAAACGCCGGTCGCCACTTTGGCAACGCCCAGCGCGCGCATCTCCTCAACGAATCGCTCGTACAGCGGCTGCGCCCGTTCGGGACGCGCCGCCGACAAAAATTCCGGCCGCCGTCCGTGACGGCAGTTGGCGCACAGGGTGAAGTTGGACACCACCAGCGCCTCGCCGCCGATATCCAGCAGCGAATCGTTGAATTTGCCCGACGGATCGGAAAACACCCGCAGGTGGGCGATCTTCGCCGCCATCAGCGCCGCCTTTTCAGGGGTATCGTCCTCCTCGACCCCGAGGAGGATCAGCGCCCCGTGACCGATCGCGCCGACGACCTCGTGATCGACCGTGACCGACGCTTCGAGCACCCGTTGAAACACCGCTTTCATCCGCTCACCCCAACCGGGTCAGATTGGCGAAATTCGCCATGATCTTTTTGACCCCGACCTTCGCAAATTCGATCTGCAGCAGACTGTCGTTGCCCATGGGCGACACCTGCTGGATCACCCCTTCCCCGAACACCTTGTGGGAAACCCGCTCCCCGACCGCCCAGCTGCCGCCGGTCGCCCTGGGACGCTGATCGCCCACCGTCGCTCTGCGGCCGGTGACCGGCTTTGCCGCCGACGGCTTGATCGTCCCGAAGGAGGCCGACGGACGAAGCTTTTCGGTTGAAGCCGTCTCGGTGTACGCCCGGCCGGTATAGGCGCTTTTGCGGCTGTAAAAGCCGCCGAATCCGCCGTAGGTTTCCGATTTGTCGGTATGCTCCACCAGCTCGGGCGGAATATCCTCCACAAACCGGGAGGGACGGTTGCGCCCGGTGGAGCCGTAGAGCATCCGGCTTTTGGCGTTGAGGACGATCAGCCGTTCCTTGGCGCGGGTGATCGCCACGTAGCAAAGCCGGCGCTCTTCTTCCATCTCGTTGGGATCGAACAGACTGGGCATCCCCGGAAAGATCCCGTCCTCCATCCCCGGCAGGAAGACCACCGGAAATTCCAGTCCCTTGGCGGCGTGGATGGTCATCAGCGTCACCGTGTCGGCCGACGAATCGTAATTGTCCACGTCGGTCATCAGCGCCGCTTCCTCCAAAAACCCGTACAAACGGGGAAATTCCTCGTCGCTGTTTTTCTCGTAATCCTTAAGCGAGGACGCCAGCTCCTGCAGATTTTCCACCCGGCCGCTCTCGGCCTCGCCCTGCGCTTCCCACATGGCGCGGTAGCCGGTCAC
This sequence comes from Acutalibacteraceae bacterium, assembly GCA_050946775.1. Classification (GTDB taxonomy): domain Bacteria; phylum Bacillota; class Clostridia; order Oscillospirales; family Acutalibacteraceae; genus UMGS1474. Next base: position 16,232 of record JBMNVL010000022.1, on the reverse strand, counting down.
GTCCAGCATCCGCTCGTAAAGGGCGCTGGGCAGGCAATCCTCTTCCTCGTTTTGCGCCCGCAGTTCGTCCATCATCGCGACAAAGGGCTGGATCTTGGCGGCAGCACGGGCGATCGACGGGTAGTCCTGCGCGTGGGAGAGCACCTCGTACAGCGACACGCCCAGCCCTTCGGCGATGGACGCCGCGTTGTCCATGGTGGTGTCGCCGATGCCCCGTTTGGGCTGGTTGACGATCCGCCGCAGGCTGACGGTGTCGTCGGGATTGTTGATCACCCGCAGATAGGCCATCGCGTCCCGCACCTCCTGGGTATCGAAGAAGCGATGCCCGCCGATGATCCGGTAAGGCACGCCGCTCTTGACCAGCGCCCGCTCGATCGAGTTGGACTGGGCGTTGGCGCGGTATAAAACGGCAAAATCGCTGTATCGACGCCCTTCTCCCACTCCGTCGAGAACGGTGTCGGCGATGGTGCGCCCTTCCTCGTCCTCGTTTTCCAGGGTGATCCACTCCAGCGGCACACCCTCGCCGTTGGCGGTCCACAGGGTTTTGCCCTTGCGGTTGACGTTTTTGGCGATGACGGCGTTGGCCGCGTCGAGAATATGCCCGGTGGAGCGGTAGTTTTGCTCCAGCCGGATCACCTTGCAGCCGGCAAACTCGTCCTCAAAGCTGAGGATGTTCTCGATGGTGGCACCGCGGAATTTGTAGATGCTCTGGTCGTCGTCGCCCACCACGCAGAGATTGCCGTGGCCGGCGGCCAACAGGCTGATCAGCCGGTATTGGGCGTGGTTGGTGTCCTGATACTCGTCCACCATAACGTATTTGTAGCGGTTCTGATATTTTTGCAGGGTGTCGGGGAACCGCTCCAGCAGCTCCACCGCGCGGCAGAGCAGATCGTCGAAATCCATCGCGTCGGCCTGCATCAGCCGGTTTTGATAGGCGGCGTAGCAGGAGGCGATCTTTTGCTTGCGAAAATCCCCGCCCGCCTGGGCGGCGTATTCCTGCGGCGACAGCAGCGCGTCCTTGGCACGGCTGATCTCGGCGAGGACCGCCTTGTGCCCGATCACCCGTTCCTCGATGTGCAGGTTTTTCATGCACTCCTTCATCAGCCGGCGGCTGTCGTCGGTATCGTAGATGGTGAAATGGGAGGAATATCCCAGTTGCTCTCCCTCCCGGCGCAAAAGACGGGCGCAAAAGGAGTGGAAGGTGCTGGCCATCACCTCGCGGCCCTCGTCGCCCAGCATCCGCTCCAGCCGGTCCTTGAGTTCCCCGGCCGCCTTGTTGGTAAAGGTGATGGCAAGGATCCGCCACGCCGGGCAAGGATCGTCAGCGCAAAGCGAGCGGATGGAAGAGTCGATCTCGATCTCCCCGTCGGCGCACGCCTGCAGCCGCCGCCAATCCTCCTCGGACAAAAACGCCGGAACAAGATCGCTGTTGTACCCCCGGCCGTAGGCGGCCAGATGGGCGATGCGGTTGACAAGCACCGTGGTCTTGCCGCTGCCGGCGCCGGCCAGGATCAGCAGCGCGCCGTCGGTATGGAACACCGCCTCGAGCTGGCGATCGTTCATCCGGGAAAAATCCCGGCGGATGATCGCCCGGCGAACGGCGGAAAATTCAGATGGGGTCGGTAAGCTCATAGTGCAAATCCTTTCTGTCGCATATACGCTTTTCAGTATACCGGAAATCGACAAAAAAAGCAAGGCTTTGAGGGGTAGATTTCGGGTAAAAAAACACTTTTCCTTTCTTTTGGAATGTGCTATACTGTGGTTTAGTTTCGGAAAGGGTGATGGCAGATGAAATACGTGGTCGTGTTGTGCGACGGAATGGCGGATACTCCCAACGCCGCTCTGGACGGACGCACCCCGATGGATGTAGCCCACAAGCCGCATATGGACGCGCTGGCGGCCAAAGCGGAGGTGGGACTGGTGCGCACCGTGCCCGACGGGATGGCGCCGGGAAGCGACGTGGCCAATCTTGCGGTGATGGGGTACGACACCCGCACCTGCTATACCGGCCGCTCGCCGCTGGAAGCGGCGAACATCGGGGTGGATCTGGCGGACGACGACGTGGCCTTTCGCTGCAATCTCGTCACCCTGTCGGAGGAAGAAGCCTACGAAGGCAAAACCATTCTCGATTATTGCGCCGGGGACATCCACACCGCCGACGCCGACCCGCTGATCCGGCTGCTGCAGGAAAAGCTCGGCGGCGGTGAGTTTGATTTTTGCACCGGCACCGCCTACCGGCATTGCCTGGTCTGGCACGGCGGCAAGACCGCGCTCGGCAAGATCACTCCGCCCCACGATATCACCGGCAAGCCCATCGCCCCCTATCTGCCGACCCATCCCGACGCCAAGCCGATTCTGGAGCTGATGGAGCGCAGCGTGGCGATCCTGAAGGATCATCCCATCAACAAGGAGCGGATCGCCAAGGGGCTCAACCCCGCCAACGCCATCTGGCTGTGGGGGCAGGGCAAACGGCCGCGGCTGCAGGATTTCAAGGAGCGCACCGGATTGAAGGGCGCCGTTATTTCGGCGGTGGATCTGCTCAAGGGGATCGGCCGTCTGGCCGGAATGAAGGTGTGCGAGGTGGAAGGCGCCACAGGCTATATCGACACCAACTACGCCGGCAAACGGCAAGCCGCCCTGCAGGCGCTGCAGGACGGCTGTGATTACGTATATATCCACGTGGAGGCGCCCGACGAATGCGGGCACCGCGGCGAAGCGGCAAACAAGGTGAAGGCCGTCGAAGACATCGACCGGCTGATCCTCGGGCCGCTGATGGAAAAGCTGCCTTGCTTTGGCGATCACACCGTGATGGTGCTACCCGACCATCCCACCCCGCTGGATATCCGCACCCACGTCGGCGATCCGGTGCCTTACTTGATCTACCGCAGCAACGACGAGCAAAACAGCGGCGTCTCCCGGTTCACCGAGAAAACCGCCGCCGCTATGGGACGGCTGATCGATCCCGGTTTTACCCTGATCGACCGCGCATTGCAAGGATGATAATCGCATAACGGCGCCGGAGCGGATCAAACGATCCGCCCCGGCGTTTTGCTTTATTCTTTTCCTGTTTACTCCACCGGTAAATCCAGTGGCGGCAGATCAACTCGCTTGAATTTTAACAGACTGATGGCTTCGGTCAAATCGGAATCTTCGGTGAAAAAGACACGTTCATATCCCGGTTCGATTGAACTCTGGTTATTCGGATCATATGACTTCATACATATCGAGCAGGGATAACCGTTTACAAATGTTGCTAAATGACTCCCTCGTTTCTTTGCCGTTTCTTTAGTATCATAATCCCAAATAATATAGTCGTTACCATTTATGTTTTTGGTAAAAGCAAATATTTCCGATGGGACATAGTCGGATAAGTTGGTCGTGCGGAAACCAACGGCAAAATAATACCAATTCTTATCCCGGTCATGATAGTAAAAATGCGCTTCGCGATTATCTAAATACATATTGATTTCTTCCCAATCGTCCGGCACATCCGGCAGCATATAAAACCGGTCGACGGCAAACATCCGTTGGTAATTCGGATACAGAGCATCAAAGAAGTCTCTTTTATAAACGTCGAATCCGTGTTCGTCTTTTTCCGGCTCAAATGGATTGTCTTCAAGTCTAAAGTGAGGGTTTTCTACCCAATGAACGAATCCTTCGATGGAATTAAATATGCGAATCGGCCAATCCTCTGCGTCGACAAGGTCTCTATACCCCAATGGATCAGGCTGCGTTGTTTCAGTTGTAGCAATGGCGCTGGTGGAACGCGACGTGGTGGTCGTTGTCGTTATCGGCGCCGTCGTGGCGGCAGACTTTGACGTGGTTGTCGTGGATGATGACGGTTCCGGAACGGGCTCATTCCTTTTGCACCCGGTAAAACCTGCCAAAACCAATCCGCCCATCGCCGCCAGGCCTACAAGTCTTATCCATAGTCGTTTTTGCATAGTGCGTTCCTCCTTGTGCTTTTTCACCCTTACAGACAGAAAACGCCCGGTTATTCCAACGGGGGCAGATCAATCCGCTTGAATTTTATTTTATCAACATACTCTGTCAAATCAGTATTTTCATTAAAAATGACACGCTCATAACCTTTTGTAGCAGAACTCCTTTTTTGGGGATCATAACGATCCTCTATGAATTCGCAAATATACCCATTGGTAAGTGTCCTAAGTTGGGTTCCTCTTTTTTCCGTTGCAGTTAAATAATCCCATACATAATACTCGTTTCCGTTTATTGTACGTTTAAAAGCACAATATTCCGAAGTCTCGCTGTCTAATTTTGCGGGCTCTTGATAGTTGTAAGAATAGTAATACTTATTTTGATTTTCGTCCAGATAATAAAACCATACACGGAGTTGATTTATTTCCACATGTGTCAATTCCCAATCGTCCGGCACATCCGGCAGCATATAAAACCGGTCGACGGCAAACATCCGTTGGTAATTCGGATACAGAGCATCAAAGAAGTCTCTTTTATAAACGTCGAATCCGTGTTCGTCTTTTTCTGGCTCAAATGGATTGTCTTCAAGTCTAAAGTGAGGGTTTTCTACCCAATGGACAAAGCCTTCGACGGAATTAAATATGCGAATCGGCCAATCCTCTGCGTCGACAAGGTCTCTATACCCCAATGGATCGGGCTGCGTTGGCTCAGTTGTGGTTACGGCGCCGGTGGAACGCGACGTGGTGGTCGTTGTCGTTATCAGTGCCGTCGTGGCGGCAGACTTTGACGTGGTTGTCGTGGATGATGACGGTTTCGGAATGGGCTCATTCCTTTTACACCCGGTAAAACCTGCCAAAACCAATCCGCCCATCGCCGCCAGGCCTACAAGTCTTATCCATAGTCGTTTTTGCATAGTGCGTTGCTCCTTGTGCTTTTTCACCCTTACAGACAGAAAACGCCCGGCGTTGGTTGCAAATAACGAAAAAATTATTCCTTCACCCGGTGCATATCCAGCTGCGCCATAACAAGGCCGTAGTAGATCCCCTTTTGGCGCATCAGCTCGTTGTGGGTGCCCATTTCGGCCACCCGGTGGCGGTCGATGACAAGGATCCGGTCGGCGTGACGCAGGGTGGACAGCCGGTGGGCGATGGCAAAGGTGGTTCGCTCGGCCGTCAGCCGCTGGAGCGCCTGCTGGATCTGGTATTCGGTCTCGGTGTCCAGACTGCTGGTCGCCTCGTCGAGGATCAGCAGCCGGGGATCGTGCAAAATCGCCCGGGCAATGGCGATCCGCTGGCGTTCGCCGCCCGACAGGGTATAGCCGTGCTCGCCGACGTAGGTATCGTACCCGTCGGGGAATTTGGTGATAAACTCGTGGGCGTTGGCCATTTTCGCCGCCCGGATGACTTCCTCGTAGGTCGCCTCGGGCTTGGCGTAGCGGATGTTGTCGTAAACGCTGCCCGAGAAGAGGAACGTCTCCTGCAGCACCACGCCGATCTGGTGGTGCAGGCTGTCCTTGGTGTAATCCCGCAGATCCACGCCGTCGAGCAGGATCTGCCCGTCGTCGACGTCATACAGCCGCATCAGCAGGTTGATGACGGTGGATTTGCCGGCGCCCGACGCGCCGACCAGCCCGATCATTTCCCCCGGCTTGACGGTAAAGTTGACGTCTTCCAGCACCGGCAGATAGGAGCGATAGCCGAAGGTGACGTGGGAAAACTCCACCGCGCCGACGATCTCCCGCGGCGCCGCCTGCGGCCGTTCGGCGATCTCCGATTCCTCGTCGAGGATATCGTAGATCCGCTCCAGCGAGGTGGTCAGCCGCATCAGCATCCGGGGCAGACGGGTGATGAACCCCAAAGGCCCGTAAAGCATCCCGGCATAGGCGACGAACTGGATCAGCTGTCCGGGGGTCATCCGCCCGTCCATCACGTCCAGACCGCCGAAATAGATGACGAAAAAGGAGCCGATGGTCAGCAAAAAGGTGACGAAGGGATACAGCGTCGCCCAAAACCGCTCGTTGCGCCGCTGAATGGCGGCGAACCGTTCGGAGTAGCGGCGGAACCGTTCGATCTCCCGTTCCTCCTGCCCGAAGGATTTGACCACCCGGATGCCCGACAGCACGTCCTGCAGACGACCGTTGATCTTATCGTTATACCGCCATTGCTGGCGCCACAGCCGCATTTCGTACCGGTGGAACACCCGCACCAAAATCGCCGCCGCCGGCAAAAAGACCAGCGTCAGCAGCGCCAGCCGCCAATCCATGGTGAACATCGCCGCCATGGCGCCGATCATGGTGAAGATCTGGGTGAACATCCCGGCGAAGACCTCTTCCATAAACCGGCGGATGGTGCCGGTGTCCTCCACCACCCGGTTCATCAGCTCACCCGCCTGCCGTCCGTCGATAAAGGACAGGGACAACGCGTTGATCTTGGAAAAGACCCGTCCCCGCAGATCCCGGCTGATCCGGGTGCCCAGCTTGTTGCTCCACAGGGTGCGGGTGATGGACAGGGTCAGCGACAGCGCCAGCAGCGCCACCATCACGCCGAAAAAGCCCAGCACCTGCGTCAGACTTCCCCGCGCCGGCTGCAGCACGTCGTCGACGAAATACCGCTGGACGTACTGCTGGCCGATGGTGATGGCCGACAGCGCCACCATAAACAGGGTGATCAGCGCCAGCGGCAGAACGTAGGGCCGGCAAAGATCCCAAAACCGCCGCGCGGTACGTCCCCGGCCGTGGCAATGGGGACACACGTTGGTGCCGGGCAATACCCGTCCGCAGTTTTCGCAGTAACGCTCCTTTTCCAGCGACGACACGGTGCGATCCTGCCCTTGGCAAAACAGCGTCGCGCCCCGCGCCAGATAGGACTGGCGCACCATATGCCGCATATGGAAACGGCACAAAAGGGTCTCGTCCTCCCCTTTTTTGGCGGTCAGCAGGCCGCTGTCCACCTGGGGCGAGCAGAGAATCTCGTCGTAATCGCCCAGCGCCAGCCGATGGATCACCCGCTCCTCCTGCCAGACGAGCAGGGTGTCCCGGGTGACCACCACCCAGCCGCCGGCGCAGTATTGGCCGTCGGGAGTCAGATCGTAGGGGACGCAATAGACGATATCCTGCGCTTTGAGCGGCTTCATCGCCGCCATCAGCTCGTCCGGCAGGGTATAGCGCAGATTCAAAAAAACCACCTGCTTTTACATGAATACGGTGTGGATAGAGGGAAGCTTCTTCGCTGTCGCTCAGAATGACAGCGCAACGGGTAACGGTGTGAGGGATCCGTTTGCCACGCATCGTCTTTGGGCGGCGTCATTCTGAGGAGCGCACACGACGAAGAATCTTTTGTGAAAAACTAAATAAACAGATCCAGCTTCTTGATCTCTTTGGGTGTCAACGCGTAAAGATCGGGGATCTCGAACCGGTTGCCGTCCAGATCGTTGACCAGATACCGGTCCTTGCCGATGGCGTAGACGTTGCTGCCGCCCATCCGCACGGTAAAGCGGCAGTCGCCCCGGTCGGTCTGCACGTCCCAGTAGGAGTAGCCGTATTCCTCCTTGATATCCCGGATCCGGCGGATCTTGGGGGTAAAATACCGCAGCGCGAGCTGGCCCTCCAGCAGCGCGCGGGTCGTCTCGGGCATCGCTTTCAGATCGTCGATCAGACCGATCTCCCGGCCGTCGCCCTCCGGCTCCCGGATGGACAGATACCGCTCGGGATCGGAAAAGGGAAAGCACCGGTGCACCGCAACGCGGGGATAGGTCTTGCCGCCAAATTCCATTTTGACAAAGCCGCCGTCGGTGGCGGTGAAGGTCGCGTTGTCCGCCGTGATCCAGCGAACGGAGATGTTTTCCTCGACCGCCTGCTGTTCTTGCTGCAAAACGTCCTTTTCCTCGTTCATCAATCCCCCACTCCTCTCATCGCCAGCGCTTTGGATTGCAGCTGGAGCAATTTGTAATACTCTCCCTTTTGGCGCACCAGTTCCTCGTGGGTGCCGCTTTCCACCACCTTGCCGTCGTCGATGACGATCAGCCGGTCGGCGCCTCTCAAGGTGGACAACCGGTGGGCGATGGAAATGGTGGTGCGCCCTTTGATCAACTCGTCCAGCGACGCCTGGATCGCCCGCTCGGTCTCGGTATCAACCGAGGCGGTCGCCTCGTCCAGCACCAGGATCCGCGGATCGGTCAGGATCGCCCGGGCGATCGACAGCCGCTGGCGTTCGCCGCCCGACAGCTGCCGTCCTCCACGCCCGATCACGGTATCGTAACCGTCGGGAAGCCGGCAGATAAAGGGATGGGCGCTGGCGGCGATGGCCGCCTGCACAATCTCCTCTCTGGTGGCGTTCGGCCGGGCGTAGGCGATGTTTTCGGCGATGGTGCCCATAAAGATATAGGTCTCCTGGCTGACCATCGCCACCGCGCCCCGCAAGGATGTAAAGGCAAGATCCTTTACATTGATCCCGTCCAGCAGCACTTCGCCGCTGTCAGCGTCGTACAGGCGGGAGATCAGGTTGACCAGCGTCGATTTGCCGGCGCCGGATTTGCCGACGATACCGAGCATTTCGCCCTGCTTAACCTCGAGATCGATGTGGTGCAGGATCTCCTTGTGAGGATCGTAGCTAAAGCTGACGTCCCGCAGGGTGACGTCGCCCTTGATCTGGGTATGGACGGCATCCGGTTTCTCCGCCACGTCGGGCACCGCGTCGATGATCTCGAAGATCCGCTGGGCGGCGTTCATGCAGTCCGTCCACCAGTAAAACATATCCGAGAAAAAGATCATCGGCCCCTGCATCATGGTCAGATAGTTGACGAAGGTGATCAGCTGGCCGTAAGTAAACCGTCCCGAAGAGGACAGGATCAGCACCGCGCCGACACACCAGACCAGCACCATGGGCAGATCCCGGCCGACGCTGTAGGTGGCGTCGAACCGGTTGCGATAGCGCACCACGTTGATCTCGGCGTCCCGCACTCGGTTGTTCACCCGGTCAAACCGGGCGTCCTCGCTTTGCTCCTGCCCGAAGGTGCGCACCACCCGGGCGCCGGTCAGGTTGTCGTTGAGCACCGAATACAGCGAACGCATCACCTTGGCCCGTCGGCCGTTGGCGTGCCAGAACCGCGGCAGCAGCTTATAGCTGATGAGAAACAGCGGCGGGATCATCAGCACCGCCACGATGGCCAGCCGCCACTCGATGGTGAACATAAACACGATCGCCGCCGCGATGGTCAGCACGTTGAAGATCAGATACGGGATCCCGTCGATGAACAGTCCCGTTACTTCGCCGGCATCGCCGTTGATCCGCTGCATCAGACTGCCGGTCTGCCGGCGGGTGAAAAAGCCGATGGACAGCCGCTGCAGCGCCGAAAAGACCTGCGTTTTCAACTGGAACACCACGCCCGGCACCATATGCCCGACCAGCCGTCCCTGCAAAATGCCGGTCAACTGCTGCAGCAGCTTGACCGCCACCATCGCCAGCGTCAGGTATCCCAGCAGCATCACGAAGTCGCCGCCGGTCAAAGCGCCGGCCTGCGCGTCCCGGACCAGCACCTGATCGTACAGCACCGTGCCCGACAGATAGGGCCACAGGGCGTTGAACAGACTGGAGGCCGCGATACAAAGCAGCATCACCGCCATCCGCCCTTTATACGCCTTGAAGCAGGACAAAATCCGAAAGAAGATGGCGCGTTTTTCCATACACCGCGGACAGATCTGCCGTCCCGGCTCGGGATACGGCATACCGCATTTGGGACAACAGGCGATCTCGTCGTCCGGCGGCCGGTGGCGACCGCCGTGAGGACCGCCGGGACGGCCTTGAGGGCCGTGCTCCTCGTCCTCGCCCAGGGCTTCCCGCAGCGCGCGGACGAATCCCTGCATCTGCCGCATCCGGGCGCTGGTGAACCGGCAAAGCCAGGTGTCCTCCCCCTTCACCTTCACCGTTAAAAGACCGCCGACCACCTGCCGCATCACCTCGGGATGGGACAGGTCCTTTACGTCGTAGCGATACACCTCGGTGATGTCCGCGGGCGTCAATTCCCGCTCACGGGGAAGCGAACCGGCGAACTGCACCGGCTCCGCCACGCAAGACACGGCGAAATAGAGCACCTCGTCATCCAGCAGCAGATACAGATACCGCAGCTCGCCGTCACTCGTCATATCCGCCGCGGCGACCGCCCGCGGCGTGATCGTATATCCTTTTTGCTCCAGGGATTCCAGCAATCCCTTTGGGATGTTTTTGGTGGGTTCCATAAGCGGACCTTTCTGTTATCGTCCCAATACCTGCCGCATCGCCTCGTCGAGGATCGACGCCACCCGCAGCGTAGTCTCGGGCGTTGCGATATCGCTGACCGTCTCGCCGTTTTCGTACAGCCGCTGAAATTCCTCCGCCTCGTAGCAAAAGCCGTCCCGGCCGCTGAAATCCAGATGCTCGTCCGGCTGACCGCCCCGGTGGATAATCAGATGGTCGGCGCTGAACATATGCGGGATCTCGATCCAGCCGCCGTCACCGTACAGACGGGCGTCGCCGGCGCCGGCTACGTCCACCCCGCAGGTGGTCAGGGCGAATTTTCCGCCGGGATATTCCAGCGTGACCGCCGCAAAGCCGTCCACCCCGGTTTTTGCTACCCGACCGACCGCCTGCACCGCGGGCGTCTCCGGGCCGAAGAAATACTGCGCCACGTGGGTGGTGTACACCCCCACGTCCAGCAGCGCGCCGCCGCCCCGGGCGGGATCGTAAAGACGGGACTCCAACGTACACGCGGCGCTGAAGGAAAAGTCGATCGCCGCGTTTTTCAGCGTGCCGATGGCGCCCGTTTCGATCTGACGGCGGGCTTCCCGGATCGCCGGCAAAAACAGCGTCCAGATCGCCTCCATCAGCAAAACGCCTTTTTCTTTGGCCAGGGCGAACAGCTCCCGTCCTTCCCGCTCGCTCATGGCGAAGGGCTTTTCGCAGATGACCGCCTTGCCGGCCTCGATGCACATCCGCACCGCCGCGGCGTGGGCGGTGTTGACCACCGCCACGTAGACGATCTCCACGTCCGGATCGGCGCAAAGCGACGCCCAGTCGCCGTACGCCCGCTCGATGCCGAATTCGCCCGCCAGCTTGTCGGCGCGCTCCTGCGAACGCGCCGCGCAGGCCAGCAGCCGGGCGTCCTTGACGTCCCGCAGGGCCGACGCCATATGCCGCGCGATCCCGCCGCATCCGAGAATTCCCCAATTGGCCATCGTGATCATCCTTTCTGAAAAAAGCGGGCAGTTTCAAAACTACCCGCGCGTTTGTAAAAAAGTGAGCGGACCTGTAAGCCGAGTTCTGTCGTGAACAGCCATCTATCTCGACTGCCTGTTGCCAGACAGCTCAAGCCGCCCGTCGAAGCCCATCGGGCCGATGGATCGCTTCAGTCGGCGTTGCTTCGGATAGGGTTTGCAGGGCCGCGTGGTCTCCCACGCGCCGGTGAGCTCTTACCTCGCCTTTCCACCCTTACCGTCAAAGACGGCGGTATATCTCTGTTGCACTTTCCCTGGGGTCGCCCCCGGCGGCCGTTAGCCGTTATCCTGCCCTGTGAAGCTCGGACTTTCCTCATACGCCTCGCGGCGCACGCGGCTGTTCAGTCCGCTCACCGGATAGTTTACCCCTTGAACGGGGTTTTGTCAACTTATTCCTGCTCGTCGAGGGTCAGGGCGTAGGCCGGCAGGAATTCCTCCAAAAAGCAATCCGCCGCCGGGATCCCCATGGCGCGAACGGCCTTTTCGTTGGCGAGGCGGGCTTTTTCGAATTCCCGGTTGCCCTGGCCGCATTCCTCCACGCATTTGATCAGCGCCGACAGCTTGTCCGCCGCCTTGACCAGCCGCGCTTCCTCCTCGTCGGGATCGGCGGTGAAAAGCGGGGCGTAAGCGTCCCGCAGATCGTCGGGAAGGCGCTCGAGCAGCTTGTCGGCCGCCACCTGCTCCACCTGCTTGTAGGCGTCCCGCAGGGCGGGATTGTAGTATTTGATCGGGGTGGGCAGATCGCCGGTCAAAATCTCCGACGCGTCGTGGTACAGCGCCAGCAGCACGCACCGGTCCACCCGCACTCTGCCGCCGAAGCGGCGGTTTTGCAGCTCGGCCAGCGCGTGGGCGATCACCGCCGTTTCGTAGGAATGCTCGCTGAGATTCTCCTCGCGGGTGTTGCGCATCAGCGACCAGCGGGTGATGTATTTCATCCGGGACAAGGCGGCGTAAAAATTGGAAGCCATGAAGACACGTCCTTTTGTCAGTGATTGGTTTTCAGTATAGCATTTTTGAAAGCGGATGTCCACTCCCGCATGCGATTTTCGCGCAAAAAAGGCGGGCCAAACGCCCGCCTTTTCACAATTGAATCCAATTTTACCGGCAAAGCGGTGAAAACGTCCGCTTGCGGTGGAGTTTTTGCTTATCTCTCGCCTGAAGATCCGCTATCGTTCAGCCCGAGGTCGTCCATCAGCCGCCCGTGTTCGCGGATCTGCTCCCCGGTGACCTGCATACCGACGTGGAGCGCCTTCCAGGATTGGGAGACGCCCCGCTTGGTGCCAAGCTTCACCAGGCGCACTACCCAGCCGACCGGCAGCAAAAACGGATATTTCCCGACCGGCGGGAAATAATCGCTGACGTTGTCTCTGGATTCAAAGATCCTCGTCAGGAAAAACCGGACCCGACCGCCCCGTTTCTGCCGCTGCACGACCGAGATCGTCTGCGTACTGCCGTAAACGCCGCCGGCAAACAGCGCCTCCCGCATCCGATCGGTCACCCCGTCAGGCGGCGCGCCGTCCAGCCAGACGTCGCCCAGCCGGGCCGCCTGATCGGCAAAGCGGGTCAAGCCGCCCGTTTCCAAAAGCGGATCCAGCACCGACGGCTCCATCGGCTGGGTATGCCGCCAGATCCACAGATCCAAAAACGGCCGCACGCCGCAGCTGCCGCCCTGCAGATGCTTGGCGGTATGCGCTAAAAGATAAACATAAACCAGCTCCGCCGACAGGCGGTAACGGCATCCCTCGCCGTCGGGTATCGCGTGATCCCAGACGTTTTCCAGCACCGCCGCGGCGTTTTGGACACGCCCGTCCTCCACCGTGTGGTGATGCAGCTCCAGGTGCACCCTGCCCGGCGATTCCAGCGATACGTCGTGGGTGGTCTCGGCGACATACCGGTACCCGGCCTTTTCCTGCAAAAGCGACGACGCCCGGGGAATATCCTCCTCGTGGATCAGCACGTCGATATCGCAGCTGGTGCGCAGCCACGGCTGGGGATACAGATCCCGCAGCACCGCGCCCTTGAGCGGGATATAGGGGATCGTTTCCCCGTCGAAAAGGGCGCCGATCTGCTCAAGATCGTGGCGCATTCCCTCATAGCGAAAGATCGCCATCAGCATCTCGTTTTGGAAGGGATCGTTTGGATCGCCGGGCGAGGACAAACCGGCCCGCGTCAGCGCTTCGCCGATCAGCGGCGCCAGATCCTGCTGCTTGGCCAGGCGAAACAACGCCTTTTGCCGGTCGGGCGTCCATTCCCGGAGGATCGCTTCATCCACCCGCCGGTCGCGCAAAACCGAACGCGTCAGCGCCAGAAAAATATCCTGCGTCGTCATCCGCCGATCCTCCTTCCCTGTCGTTTTCAAACGCCAGTATACCACACTCCGCGGATGCCGTCAATCGCTGCCCCGGCAAACCTCCCGCACCGTCAGCCGGTCGCCGTCCACCGAAAAGGCCACGTCAAACCGGTCGAATGTCATCCGGTATATCCGCACGGGGTCGTCCTGGTAGGACGGGCGGGGATCCTCCGCGAGGCATTCCAACAGCGCCGCCCGTTTATCGGACGGAATCGTCTCCAACAGCGAGGCGGGACAATCCACCGTCAGCCGTTTGCGGGGCACTTCGTCGGTGTAGCCGCCGGTGGCGTCGGGATGGCAATCGGCGTATGGAAGATAGGGTTTGATATCGTAGATCGGCGTGCCGTCCAGAAGATCGGCGCCGGCAACCAGAAGGGTCGCGCCATCTGAAGTCTGTTCCACCCCGATCAGCCGCACACAGGACAGTCCCAGCGAATTGGGGCGAAAGGGCGAGCGGCTGGCAAACACGCCCACCCGCCGGTTGCCGCCCAAACGAGGCGGTCGCACCGTGGCCGACCAAACCTCGCGGTGGACTTGGGAAAAATCAAAGATCAGCCACAGATGGGAAAAGCCTTCGATCTCCCGCAGGGCGTCGGGGCGGCGATAGGCCGGCTCAAAAACGATCCGCCCGCGTGAAGACGGGGCTTGGCCGCTTTGCCGGGGAATGCCGAATTTTCCCTTGTAATCGGTACGAATATGGGCAATGGGTGTGATCTGCATATGTCCCTCCTATGGGATAAGGGGAGCCGACAGTGTCGGCTCCCCTTGGAATCATAACCTCTGTCAGGCGCCGAACGCCGTGATCTTGCCGGTGGCGTATTGCAGGATCATCAGCGCGTCGGCCGCGGTAACGCCCGGCGTGCCGTCCACGTCGGCCGCCGCCTGCTGGTCGGCGGTCAGATTGATTTTGCCGGTCGCCGCCTGCAGCGCCATCAGCGCGTCGGCCGCGGTAACGCCGTCCTTGCCGTCCACGTCGCCCTTGGTGGGGGCGGGAGGCTGGGGCTCGTCGCCCTTGAGAGCGTCCACAGTGTCCTGCAGCGCCATGTGGATGGGGTACAGATCCGCCGGGCTGACCATTTCGGTGTCGACCACCGCCTCGGCCGCGGCCTTGGCGTCGTTGTATGCCTGCACCGCCGCCGGATCGGCGCCGTCGGTATTCACCGGCGTCGCCAGCAGATCCTTCATCTCGGCCTGTTCGGCCTTGACGTTGGTCAGATCGACGATCTGCGCGCCGGTGACCTGCATCTTGTACTTGTCACGGGCGCCGACGTTTCTCGCCTGCTGGGACAAATTGCCCAAGATGATCAGCCGGCGGACATCCGCCCAGTCGATCAACCCGCGAGCGTTGGTGGAAGCGCTGCTCAAATCAATACTGATCTGCACCGTCTCGGGATCGGTCACCTCCGCCGGATGGATATCCCACCCGTAGTTGTGTTCGGAATTGTTGGGATTGCCGTCACGGCCGGCCTCGTCAGAGGAACGCAGCTTGATGGTCAGCGCCTGCCAGATATCCTTGCCGGCGATGGCGTCGGTTTCGGAGATGAATTTGACCGTCATCTGCAGCCGCAGATTGGAGCGGTCGCCGCTCAGATCAAACGGCACATTGGCGCCATTGGTCCAGTCGTTGTACAGAATATCGCCGGTGAAGTTGTCGCCGCTCTTGAGCACCATCGAGGTGCGGTTGGAGTTCGGGAAGGTGCCGATCAGATAGACGTCCTCCCGCAGACCCGCCTTGGCGGCCTCGTATGCGGCGATCGCCTGATCGACGGTTTGTTGCGAAACCGGATCGGCCGAGAAGATCAGCGACTGGATGGCCATCTTGGCCTGCTGATAGGGCTTGAGAGACGCCTGAGTGTAGTTGGCTTCGTCCACCCCGTCGTCGACGTACTGCCACAGCTCCTCACGGGCGGGATCCAGACCGGTATCCACCACGACCACGTCGGAGATGGTCGCCACGAACGGACCTTCGTAGTTATTCAAACTGTCGATAAACATCTGGATGCGGTTGATCTGCGTCCAATCCAGCGTTCCCGCCCGGGAGCGAGGAGCGTCCGCCAGCGGGATATCCACGAAGTTGACGCCGGTTTTCAGATGCCAGTCGCCCACGTGCCAGCCGGCGTTGTTCTCGGAGGGATCGTCGACCGAGCGCAGCTTCAAGAAGCCGCTGCGGTAGGCGGTGTCGTCCACCTTAACGGCGCCGGTCTGCTCCAGTTTGAGCACCATACGCAGGTGCAGATCGGACAGATCGTGGGTCATGAAGTTGACCGGCGCACCGCCGTCGATCGCCTTCCAGTCGGTGCCCAGCGTCTTTTTGCCGCTGGTGGTATAGACGCCCTCGAAATTCGAGAACCGTGCCACCACGTAGTCGTGGCTGCGTTTGACGAAATGCAGGGTGTAGGCGCTGTCGGTACCGCCCACCGAGATGGTCACCGTCGCCGTGCCGGGAACGCCCGTCGCGTTGACGATGGTGACGTTTTCCTCCGGCACACCGGGCACGGTGATCACCGGATGATCGCTGTCAACCGGCACGTTGTATTCGGTGGTGCTGGGAGAGAAATCCTTGAGCGGCTGACCGTCGACGCAGATTCCTTCCAGCTCCACCACGACGACCACCGGGAAAGAATCGGACACGGTCTGGCCGTTGTAGGTGACCGCGGCGGTGATCGAAGTCGCGCCGCTGCCGCCGGGGTGCACCAC